>JBAVML010000361.1:0-4843 GCA_049690035.1 Chthoniobacteraceae bacterium | reverse complement strand
GTCCACCACGGCGCGATGATCGCGGCGGCGGCAATCGCCCGATGGATCGCGATCGGCGCGATGACGCGCGGCCACCGCGCGAAGCACCGAAGGCCCCACCCGTCGAGGTGCGCGTGGAGTTTCTTCCCGAGCCCAATGCCGGCGCGGGCATCGCGCGACAGATCAAGGGCAGCGGCCGCGCCTATGCGGTTTTCCAGACGGCGAAACTTTTCCTCGACCGCCCGGAGCGGCATCTGGTGCGTGTGACTTCGACGCAGGCGGAATCGCCTCTCTTTCAGGTGGGCGATGGACCGATCTCGTTCGATCGCGCGGCGGTCGAGCGCGGCGCCTTTCTTCACGCAAAGGAGGAGTATTACACCGAGGAGACGGTGCAAGGAGAGCCGATCAAAGGGAACTTCAGCAACGTCGCGCGCGTGCGCGGCACCGGGATCCTGCTCGGGCCGACCAACCATCACAGCTACCAGCCGGGACTGCGGCGGATTTACGAGGAACGCTACAGCCGGCGGATGTCATTCCCCGAATTCCAGCAGCAGGAAATCGAAGTCGTGAGCGACGAGCAGGCCGTGGCCGATTGGAAGGAACAGGCGCGCAGTTCCACCACTTACTCCACGACGAAAGAGGCCGAGCCGGTCATCTTCAAGACGCTCTTCGACGCCGAGCAACACTTCCGCAAGACCTACCTGCCGCAGCTCGTGAAGACTGGCGTGACTCTGGAATGCAGCGGCGCCGCGAGCCGCGCGGGGCTGGACCGCCACATCACGAACGCCGTGCGTAATGCCTGGGAAAAGGAGCGCGTCTTCCCGCAGGGGCTGGTCAATGCCCTGCGCCCTTATTTCTCCGAGGCCGGCCTGCACTTCTTCAAACATCGCAAGCGCGTGCTCCACGTCTCCGCGATCAAGCCGGTGCGTCATCCGGAAAAGCAGGTTTTCTCCGACGGCATCACCGCGATCCTCAAGACAGTCGAGGAGCAGCCGCGCATCAAGCGCCCGCAACTGGCGAAAAGGATTCTCGGCGACGGCCACGACGCGCCGGAAGTCGCGCCGCGGAAGGAACAGCTCGCCGCCGATCTGCACTATCTGCTGCACATCGGCCACGTGATCGAATTCTCCGACGGCGCGCTCGATCTGCCGCTGTCGGCAAAGGGCGAGACGCCACTGCCACCGCGCCCGGAGCGGAAACCGGCGCGCAACCCTGCGCTCCCGGCGGTTCCCGGAGCGCCGGAATTTGCCGTCGAAACGAATGGCAACGTGGAGTCGCCGGAGCAGGCCGATGACGAGATTTTGCCCGAGGAGCCGCCGCCTACGGAGGAAGCACCGGTGCCAGGGGAAGAAGAGGGCGAGGCCGAGCCGTCGGAAGGCGCGGCGCACGTGCCCATGCCGCACGGGGAGCCCGCCCACGCCGTGGAGCCAGCTCCGATCGAGGAGCTGCAGCCGAGCGAGGCGGTCTCCGCCGCCGAGACATCCTCCCCGGCGGAAGAGCCGGCTGCAACCGGCGGCGAGAGTCCGACGCCGTCGGTGTAGCCGCGGCCGTTACGGCAGCGGTGTGATCTGCTTGCTTGCCCGCAGCTGGTCGAAGTTTGGGAAGAATCCTTCGATCGTGTAAACCTGTCCGGCTTTCAATTCGCGTGTTGCCACGGTCGCCGTGTATTCGAGGCGCTCGGAGGGATTGATGGCCACGAGCGTCGGCTCGTTCTGGAAGGCCTGATCTTCCGACCACTGCTCGATCATTTTGCCGGTCGCGTCCTTGATCAAAACCTCAATGCGCTGCGTGGTGGGAAAGTCGAGCTGCACGAGTTTCTTGCCTTTGTTCGCGAGCTGAAGCGTCACTTTCATCGTGCGCACGTCCGAGAGCTTCAGCGGCGTCGGATCGATGGAAATGGTCGGCACGAGGCTTTTCCATTCCTTGCCCGACTGCGAGCCCTTCGGCGGCGCCGCGACTGAGGAATCGGGCTTTTTTCCGAAAGGCCAGAGCGCCTTTCCCGTGCGCTTCAGCCAGCCTTCCTGCACGACCGCGGGGCCGGCCTTTTTCTTTTTTTTCCCGTCCTCACCCGGAAGAGGCTCCGCGTGGAGCGGGAGACAGGCGAGGGCGAGGAGGGCAAAAACGGGGAGGCGAAATTTCATCGCGCTGGTGTATTCCGCAGCATCGGAGTTTGCAAACCGCATCCCGTTCCCCGAACACTGAGCCATGAGAGTCCTCCGCCTTCTTCTCCCCGTGATCGCGCTCTGCTGCCTCGGTATGGCGGATCGTCCGCCGACGGTCACGGTGCGCTTCTTCGCCGAAGCCAACTCGCGCGACGGCACTTCCTTTTCCACGCCGATCAAGCTCGGCAATCCGCCGCGCGACGCCTTCCTCGAAAAAATCGCCGTGGTCCACGAACGCCAGATCCGCGCGATCTATCCGTTCAAGACGCCGGACGGCACCTGGGGCTGCACCTTCAAGCTCGACAACGACGGGCGCCTCGGGCTCGAGGTCGTGAGCACGGAGCGCCGCGGCACTTTTCTCGTCGGCTTCCTCGGGACGAAAAAAGGCAGTCACCGCGTGTGCGATATCATGATCGATCGCACCGTGACGGACGGCATCATCACCATGCCGAAAGGACTCACCGACATGGAAATCGCGGTCTTGAGCAAGCAGTTCAAGGTGCTCGGCAACGCCGGCGACGTACCGAAATTGAAAACCGAAAAGCGGAGCTGGAACCCCTTCCGGAAAAAAGAAGCGGCGCCCGCCCTGACGTCGGTGGCCGAATGACCGGCACCTACGCCACTCTGCTCGCCGCGGTCGCGCCGGTCTTCCTCGTCATCCTCGCGGGCTACGCCATCCGCCGCGCGGGCTGGCTCACCGAGGAAGCGGACGCGAGCATGATGCGGGTCGTAGTCAACCTGCTCGTTCCCTGCCTCATCCTCGACAACATCCTCGGCAACCCCGCGGTGGAGCAACTCGGCAACGTCATCCTCGCGCCGATCGTCGGCGGCGGCACGGCGCTACTTGGCTTTGGTCTCTGCTGGATCGCCGCGCCCGTCTTCGGCGTGCGCGACCCGCTCGCGCGCCGCACCTTTGCCTTCACCGTCGGGCTCTACAATTACGGCTACATTCCCCTCCCGCTCATCCAGAAGCTCTTCCCTCCGCAGACCGTCGGCATCCTGCTCGTGCACAATGTCGGCGTCGAAACCGCGCTCTGGACCGCCGGCCTCGCACTGATCAGCGGCGGCACGGCCGGCGGTGAAAAAAGTCGCTGGCGGCGCATCCTCAACGTCCCCACCGTCGCCATTCTCACCGCACTCACGCTGCACTTCGTCGGCGCGCGCTGGTGGATGCCCGGGGTCGCGCTCAGCGCCGTGCACAGCGTCGGGGCCGCGGCGATTCCCATGGGCCTCATCCTCACCGGCGCCACGTTCTGCGATCAGGTCCGTTATCTCTCGTGGAAGGATAGTGCCGCCGACAGCATCGGCGCGGCGCTGCTCCGGCTCGGCGTTCTCCCCGCGTGCATGCTCGCGCTGGCTCGCTGGCTCCCGTGCCCGATCGAACTGCGGCACGTCATGGTCATTCAGGCCGCGATGCCGTGCGCCGTCGTCCCCGTGCTCCTCGCGAAGCACTACGGCGGCGAACCCGCGCTCGCGCTGCGCATCATCCTCGTCACTTCCGTGCTCGGCCTGCTCACCATCCCGATGTGGCTGCAGCTCGGGCTGTGGTGGATCGGGGGCTGAACCGCCAGCGGACAATCGGAAAGCTTGCGCGCAGGCGCAGCATCGTGGATTTGCTTGGCGCTGCCTTTTCGACCGCGAAATTCTTTTCCTTTCCCTATGCCCGAAGCCCCTTTGCTCGAAATCAAAAATCTCGCCATCCACTTCGCGACCGAAGGCGGGAATGTGGAGGCCGTGAAAGGCATTTCTTTCACCCTGCAAAAGGGCGAGACGCTGGCAGTGGTGGGTGAAAGCGGAAGCGGGAAAAGCGTGACGGGGCTGGCGCTGACGCGGCTGTTGCCCGAGCCGCCGGCGGTCTATCGCACGGGAGAGATCCTGCTGCATGGGCGGGATGTGTTGAAGATGAAGCCGGCGGAGTTGCGGAAGATTCGCGGGAATGAGATCGCTTATATTTTCCAGGAGCCGAGCACATCCCTGAATCCGGTCTTCACGATTCGCAACCAGATCGCGGAGGCGATCCATCTCCACCGGCCGGAGGTGAAGGACGTGGACGCAGAAGTGGTTAAATACCTCGACCTCGTCGGCATCGTGGACCCGGCGAAGCGGATGCACGATTACCCGCACCAGCTCAGCGGCGGCATGCAGCAGCGGGCGATGATCGCGATGGCGCTGAGCTGCCAGCCGCAGATCCTCGTGGCGGACGAGCCGACGACCGCGCTGGACGTGACCATCCAGGCGCAGATCATCGACCAACTGAAGGAGCTCAAGCAGCGGCTGGGTATGGCGATCATCTTGATCACGCACAATTTTGGCATCATCGAAGGCATCGCCGATCGGGTGGCCGTGATGTTCCGCGGAAAGATCGTCGAGTACGGACCGACGCGGACCGTGCTCTCAAATCCGCAGCACGCCTACACGAAGGCGCTGATCGAGTGCATTCCCCAGCTCGGCGCGAAGCGGCACCGGCTGACGACGATCGATCACGCCGCGCTGGACGCGCTGGCGTAGGTCAGCCGACCGGCGCGATCTTCCAGCCGTCGCGGTAGGTCTTGGTGAGGAGACGATTGGCTTCGGGGTGGCTGGTGATCTTCAGCGCGGCGGCGTCCCACTCCAGGGTCTGATTTGGGATGCGCGTGGCGACGTTACCGAGTTGCACGGCTTCGGTGAGCGGGCCGGCGTAGTCGAAGCCATCGGTGGTCGCC
>JBAVML010000360.1:0-20807 GCA_049690035.1 Chthoniobacteraceae bacterium | reverse complement strand
CATGCGTCTGTGGTCCGAAACCGCCGGGACTACCTGGTGGGTGAACGGCAATTGGCCGAGGAACGAATCGCTCAGCGAGCGCCGGAGTTGGCGTTTCTCGACCGCAGAATCAGTGAAATCATGAGTGCCCTCGATAGCCACGGTGCGCTGGACCAATTCAGCAAGCTACAGGCAGAGATGGGTAAAGTCGCGAGCCAGGCCGAGGCGCTGCACCAACGGTATCAGGCCGCAGAGAAGTTAGAGGGAAGCAAAACGGAACTGGAGCTCGATAGAAACCGGCTTTTACTGCGCTTGAATCGAGACTTCTCTGAACAGGAAAGCCGTATCGGTGCGGCTATTCTCGCCTACGAATCAATTTCTCAGCGGCTTTACGAAGATGCAGGCCGCATGATTATCGACGCCACGAACAACGGCCCGATTTTCAAGTTCCCGATTCAAGGCAGCCGCAGCAAGGGAATCGGCAACATGAAGATATTTTGCTTCGACCTCATGCTGATGCAGCTCATGGAAGAGCGCGCAATGGGACCAGGATTTCTTGTACACGACAGCCACTTGTTCGATGGCGTTGACGGCCAACAGATCATCTCCGGTCTGAGAGCTGCCGCGGAACTCTCGGCGGAGCTACATTTTCAATATATCGTCACGCTGAATCAGGATGACGCGTTCAAAGAGACATTACCGGACTTCGACTTGAACCAATTTGTTCTCCCCGTTCGGTTGAGTGATGCAAAGGAAGACGGTGGCCTATACGGATTTCGATTCGACTAGTTACGTTGGTATCGAGCAAGTAGCCTCTCACGAGAGGTCGAGGTCGCGCGGGAGTTCGCGGACGCGTTCGAAGTCGGCGTCCTCTCCGCCCTCGGGGACTGCAAGCAGCAACGCATTGAGGTCGGGAAAGTCGTCCTCGGTCTGGCTCAGGGCATGACGCAGGATGCGGCGGTGCTCTTCTTCAGCGGAAACGCCATGCTCCGCGGCGCGTTCATTCAGGCGCTGGACGAGTTCTGCTTCAAGATCGCGGACGACGAGTTGAGCCATGCAATCATTGCTTGCACCGCCCGTTCCTCACGGCAAGACGGGGCTCCCACATTCACCCCACCTCTTCCCAGCACGCCTCGACCTGGGCGAGGACGGTGCGGAAGGGGACCATGGCGTAGCGGGCGAACTCGGGGCGTTTGGTGAGCTTGGCGCGGGTGGTGGCGGGGCTGGTGAGGCCGCAGAGGAAGCGGGTGACGGCGCGTGGAGTCGTGAGGGCCGGGAGTTCTTCAAGGATGAAGTCGGTGATCAGCTCGGTGTCGGCAAAGCTGAACGGCGGGATCGGCGTCGCGGGAAGCGTGACGGCGGCGGCGGGCTGGCCGGTGCGGCAGAAGTGGCAGTGGCCACAGTTTTCGTCGGCGAGTGCTTCGCCGAAGTAGCCGAGCAGGCGGCGGGTGATGCAGCCACTCGCGCGGGCGAAGTCGAGGATCTGCGCGAGCCGCTGGGAGTCGCGCGCTTCCCGCTGGGCGAAGAGCTCGGCCTGATGTGCGGCGACTTGCGCGGGGTCGCGGTCGGCGGCTTCGGGGAGCAGGCGGAAGCCGTGACGGAGGCCGGTGGGCTTTTGCGTGATGGCGCCGGTTTCCTCCAGCCAGGCGAGCGCTTTGACGATGCGATCGCGCGGTTCGCCGAGCGTTTGCGCGCCGGCTTCGATCGCGAGCGTGAGGTATTTCGGGCCGCGTTTTCCGGCGGTAAAGAGCGCGCTGAGGAAGCGGCGGCGGTCATCGTTCAGTCCGTCGAGGATTTCGACTTCGCGCTTCAGAAATTGCACCTGCGTGCTTTCGTAAAAGGCGCGCGTCGGGCGGAGCAGGCCGTCGAGTTCGAGATAGGTGATGACGGTCTCGACGACGAGCGGGCGGATGTCGGTCTCGTGGCTGAGGTCGTAGCGGCTCACGTCGAACTCCTCGTCCGAACCGAGCATCCGCCGCACGAGCGCCTCGACGGCGGCGGGTTCGGGCGTGTCGCCAAGCGTGAAATTCTCCAGCGGGATCGCGTCGTCCGCGCAGGCGAGCAGCTCGCAGAGCGCGGGGTGTCCGTCGCGACCGGCGCGACCGATTTCCTGCTGATAGTTTTCCAGCGTCTTGGGCAGATTGAAGTGCGTGACGCTGCGGATGTCGGCCTTATCGATGCCCATGCCGAAGGCGATGGTGGCCACGATGATCTCGCACCCGCCGCGCATGAAGGCCTCCTGCGTGGCGTCGCGATCTTCAGCGCTCATCCCGGCGTGATAGGCGCGCGCCGCAAGGCCGGACGCCGCGAGATGCGCGGCGACTTCCTCGGCTGTTTTCTGAAAGGTGACGTAGACCACGGCGGGCCGGACCTTGGCGCTGGTGAGGCGTTTGGTGAGAACGTCGAGGCGTTGATCCGCCGCGCACGGCGTCACGCGGAGATGGAGATTTTTCCGTCGGAAGGAAGTCTGCACATGCCGCTGCGGTGCGATGTGAAAGGCGGTGCAGATATCCCGCGCGACATCCGGCGTGGCGGTGGCGGTGAGCGCGAGCACGGGGCGCAGCTCCAGCTCCTCAGCGACTCGGGCGAGGCGGAGGTATTCGGGGCGGAAATTGTGGCCCCACTCCGAGATGCAGTGCGCCTCGTCGATCGCGAGCAGCGAGATCTTCGCCCGTCGCAGCCGCTCGACGAACGCCTCGCCGCTGAGCCGCTCCGGCGCGACGTAGAGCAGCTTCAGCGTGCCGTCGCGCAGGTCGGCGTAGACGCGCTGCGTCTCCGCGGCGGTGAGCGTGGAGTCGAGTCGCGCCGCCGCGATCCCACGCGCCCGCAGCGCATCGACCTGATCCTTCATCAGCGCGATGAGCGGCGAGATGATGAGCGCGGTGCCTTCGAGCAGAACGGCGGGGAGCTGGTAGCAAAGCGACTTGCCCGCACCGGTCGGAAAGAGCGCGAGCGCCGATTCGCCATCGAGCAGCGCGCGGACCACTGGCTCCTGTCCGTCGCGAAATTCCTCGTGGCCGAAGTGGGTCCGCAGCTCTTTGACCAAATCCATGAAGGGCTACCTACACGCACTCCCGCGCGTCGCCAAGACCGCAGTCGGAAAACACAACTTTCGCAAACGCAGCCACGCTTTCCGGCACGAACTCTCGACATGAGTTACATCAAACAAATGTTCGAATCGCACCCGTACGATCCGGCGACGGATCACACGCGGTCCGTCGAATGCATCACCGCCTGTTATTCGTGCGCAGAAGCCTGCAACGCCTGCGCCGATGCGTGTCTCGGAGAAAAAAACGTCGCGGAGCAAGTCGCCTGCATTCGCAAAAACCTGGACTGCGCCGACATCTGCCTCGCCACCGCACGGGTGGTCACGCGTCTCACTGCCACGGACAAGGAACTCGTCGGCGCACAGCTCCGCGCCTGCGCCCACGCCTGTCGCCTTTGCGCCGAGGAGTGCGGAAAACACGCTGAGCACATGAAGCACTGCGCGATTTGCGCGGAAGCTTGCCGCCGGTGCGAGGCCGCATGCAACGATCTGCTCAAGGAATAGCCTCGCCGCGATTTCACTTCTTTGACCCGCCGACGGACGAGCGGCGGCGCGACGGGCGCAGAGGCTTTCGCGCGAAGTTCCACCGCGGATCCGCGGAGATCGGGGTCGCCTGAGAGCGCGCGATGCTGATCGCCTCGAGGTCCGGGGCAGGACCGGGCGCCGGGCCGAGATCCAAATTGTGCGCGAGCGTCATGGCGTCAAAGGGCGCGCGCACTTTGACGTCATTGTCGAAGTAAACGAACACATCACGCGGGCCGCTGCGACGCTTCGGGCGCGGGCCGATGAGCCGCGCGTCGGCTGGCGTCTCGCCGCGGCTCCAGGCGCGGATCTTTTTCTCCCAACCCGCCAGCGCCTCGGTCGTGTAGCCGCTCACGTAAAGCTCCTCCGCGCCGTGCAGACGGAGATAGAGGAAGTCGCTCGTGACGTCTTCCATGAAAGGCCACTTGCCCGCCGTGTCGGCGACCACGAGCGCGATGTCGTGCGCGCGAAGGAGCACGATGAACTCGGGCGTGACGAAGGACGGATGGCGTACCTCGAGCGCGTGCCTCAGGGGACGGTCGCGATCGATCCGCGTCCAGGCGCGGCCGGCGAGGCGCTCGTCGTGCTCGCGAGCGAGCGCGGCGGCGGCGGAAGTCGTGCGCGGCAGGAGACGGAAAAACGCCTCGAGCCGCGTAGGATCGAACGAAAACTGCGGCGGGAGCTGCCAGAGGATCGGCCCGAGCTTCTCCCGCAGCCGGAGGACGCCGGAGGCGAGGAAGTTTGCCAGCGGCACCTCGACATCCTTCAGCCGTTTGAGATGGGTGATGAAGCGTCCGCCTTTCACCGAAAAGAGAAATCCCGGCGGCGTCGCCGCGTGCCACGCCGCGTAACTCTCCGGCCGCTGCAGCGAGTAAAAGGAGCCGTTGATCTCGATCGAATTGACGTGGCGCGAGGCGTATTCGAGTTCCCGCTTCTGCGGCCACTTTTCCGGATAGAAATTACCGCCGCGCCACGGCGGGTAGGTCCACCCGGAGATGCCGATGCGCAGGTCGCCCCGCGCCGATTTCCTGAACGACGGAAGCTTTTTGGAGGCGCGCCGATTCATCCCGGAGGATTCGGTCGCCATCCGATGACTGGTCGTCGCCGCCCTCGACTCCGGCATGCTCGACCATCGTCAAAGAAAAAACATCCCGTGGCCGCTCGCGCGACCACGGGATGTGATGAACAGTCGTGTCGCGCTTAGCGCAGGAAGGCTTCGTGCAGGCCGCCGTCCACGGTGATGATCTGGCCGGTGGTTTTGCTGAGGCGTTTGCTGACCAGGAGGAAGTAGGCTTCGGCCTGGTCGGCGGGCGTGATCGGTGACTTGGTAAGCGTGCGGTCCGCGTAGAATTGCGCGAGCTTGGTGACCAGCGAGTCGGTGGCTTCGTCGTCGGTGTAGGGGATGTTGTATTTCGCGAGGCTGCCAATGACGCGGTCGCGCGGAAACATGGTGCTGCCTTGCACGACGGTCGCCGGAGCGACGCCGTTCACGCGAACGAGCGGGGCGAGCTCCATCGAGAGTTCGCGCACGAGGTGGTTCGCGGCGGCCTTCGAGCAGTCGTAGGCGACGCTGCCTTTTTTCGCGACGGCGGCGTTGGCGCTGGTGGTGAGGACGAGCGCGCCTTTGAGGCCCTGCTCCTTCCACGTCTTGTAGGCTTCGTCGGCGACGAGGTAGCTGCCGGTGACGTTGACGTTGAAGACGAAATTCCACTTGTCGTCGGGGATGTGGCCAGTGGTGTCGCTCGGCCAGAAGACGCCGGCGGTGACTTCGATGGAATCGAAGCCGCCGTAAGCGAGCGCGACATGGTCGAGCATCGCGCGGATGCTGGCGCGATCGGTGATGTTGCACGCGAGTCCGAGCGCGGGGCCGCAGCCGGAGATGCCCGAGCCAGCGACGCCGATGCCGACGCCGTATTTGTCGGTGATCTCCTTCGCCGTGGCGTTCGCGGCGTCGGCGTTCATGTCCACGCAGACGATGTGCGCGCCTTCCTTCACGAGGCGATGCGCGGTCTCTTTGCCGATGCCATTCCCGGCGCCGATGACGATGTGAATCTGCCGCGCGAGTTCCTTCTCTGCGGGCATGCGCTTGAGCTTCGCTTCTTCGAGCAGCCAGTACTCGATGTCGAAGGCTTCCTGCTGCGGCAGCGAGATATATTCGTCGATCGCCTCGGAGCCGCGCATGACTTCCACGGCGCAGTTGTAAAACTCGGCGGTGACGCGCGATTCGCTCTTGTCCTTGCCCCACGCGACCATGCCGAGGCCGGGGATGAGCACCACGGTAGGATTCGGGTCGCGCATCGCGGGCGAGTTCGGGTGCTTGCAGGCGTTGTAATATGCGGCGTAGTCCTCGCGGTATTTGGCGAGGCCGGCAGTGAGCAGGCCCTTGAGCGCGTCGAGGTCGCCGGTGCTCGGATCCCACGCGACGTAGAGCGGCTTGATTTTGGTGCGGAGAAAATGATCCGGGCAGCTCGTGCCGAGTTCGGCGAGCCGCGGCGCATCGTTGGAATTCACAAAGCGGCGGATGATGTCGTCGTCCTGGATGGTGCCGACGAAGAGCGCCTTCTGCGAAACCTGGCCGCGCAGCCACGGCAGGATCTTCGCGAACGCCGCGTGCCGCTGCGCCTGATCGAGCGACGCGTATTTTTGTCCACCGAAGACGGTCTTCTCGCCGCCCTTCGCCTGATACTTCGCCTCGATGAAGGCAGCCGCTTTTTCGATCAGCGTGAGGGTGAGTTCGTAGCACTCCTTGTCGTCATTGGCCCAGTTGATCAGCCCATGCTGACCCATGATGATGCCCTTGGCCTGCGGGTTTTCCTTCACGATCTTCTGCATCTCCAGCCCGAGCTCGAAGCCCGGCCGCAGCCACGGCGTGTGAATGACTTCGTCGCCGTAGATCTCTTTGGTCAGCGCGATCGAGTTGCGCGCCGCAGCCACGGAGATCGCCGCGTTCGGGTGCATGTGATCGACGTGCTTGAACGGGATGAACGAATGCAGCGGCGTGTCGATCGACGACGGACGCGGGTTCAGGTTGAAGGTCGTGTGCGTGTACATGCCGACCATCTTGTCTTCGGCGTCCGTCTTCGGTCCGTTGTTCGGCAACTTCGCGTAGAGCGGCTGGAGCGCGATCAGCTTGGACTGATAGAGGGAGGAGAAATTCTCGCGCAAGGACGTGCGCAGATCGCCGCCCGAGCCCTTCACCCACAGCACCTCGGTGTCTTCTCCGCTGAGCGGATCCTTCTCGGCTATCTTGGCGGAAGTATTCCCACCGCCGGTGTTCGTGATGCGCTGGTCGGCGCCGAGGATATTCGAGCGATAGATGAGGCGGCCGACGGGATCGAGCGCAGCGGCTTTGGCGTCGTCCCAGGAGTGATTCACGAATTTGAAGGAAGGCATGAGTTGATTAGGGGTTGATTAGGAAGTGATTAACTTTTGATTGCTTTCTGGAACGCTGGCAACAACTATTTTCGCGCCACGCCATGAAACGCCGCCTCCGCCAGCGCCAGATTCTCGATCTGCTCCTCACCGACCCGGAATTGAGCGTCGAGGAGGCCTGCACCCGGCTCGGTGCCTCGCCCGCGACGGTGCGGCGGGAGTTCGTCCAGCTCGCGGCGGACGGGCGCGTCGAGAAGACGTGGGGCGGCATTCGCGCGAAAACGGAAACGCCCGCGACGGTCGGACCACCTGCGTTTGCCAAACGCCTCAGCGAAAATGCCGCTGAGAAGCGCGCCATCGCACAAGCCGCCGCGGCACTCCTCGCCGATGGCGACGTGGTGATGATCGACGGCGGCACCACCACCTACCAGCTCTGCGAATTCATCGCGCTGAAGCGCCTCCGCATCATCACCAACTCGCTGGTCATCGCTGAGACGGTCGATCGCATCAAACGCGGCCAGCGCGGCGCCGACGTCTATCTCACCGGGGGCATCCTGCAGCCGGAGTCGGGAATCGTCGCCGGACCGCCCGCAGAGGCCTTCCTGCGCCGCTACCACGCGAACTGGGCCTTCCTCGGTGCCGCCGGCCTCGACGCAAAATCCGCGACCAACTACAACGAAGCCGTGCTCGCCAGCGAACATCTCATGATCGAGCAGAGCAGCCGCATCGCGATCCTCGTGGATCACACCAAGCTCGGTCAGCAGGCGATGTGCAACCTCTGCCCGGTGGGAAAGATCGACCGCGTGCTCACCGGCGAGCACAAAGATTCCACCGCGATCGTGCGTGGCCTGAGCCGTGCTAAGTTGGAGATCGTCACAGTGCCCGTCGGTTGAGTCGCGAAGGCCGGATCGCTCAGTTGTTCACAGCTCTGAGATTAAATGATTTTTTAACGCAGACATCCTTCATCTTCTTAAGGATGTGAGTAACTCATCGTCTTCACGTTCCACGAGCCACCCAGCAAGGTTCCACGTCATTTCGAGGCCACGAACAACTTTCTGCGATGGATCGAGACGAGCGGCAGAACTCCCGACCAGGCGACTTTATCCGAGATCCCGGCTACTTGTTGGCGAGTTATTGGTCACCTTATCGGACGCCTTGGAAGGCACGCCGTCTTGCCGGACCGGCTCGGGTGGAAGCGGTACCGCGGGCGACTTCCAGAACTGTTTCTCGAGGGCGTCGCGGGCGGCAGCGGTTTCCGCCTCCTTCTTGCTCCGGCCTTCGCCCACGCCGAGCTCGCGGCCGTCCCAGACGATCTTGGAAACGAAACGCTTTTCGTGCTCCGGGCCGGATTGATCGATGATCGGATAATGCGGACTCTGCGGTGAAATGGCCTGGAGGATTTCCTGCAGCCGGCCTTTCGGATTCGTGTCGGGCGGATCGACTTCGAGGTCTTCGAGCAATTCCCGAGCATCGGTGAGCACGAGCCGACGCACTGTGACGAAATCACTGTCGAGATACATCGCGCCGATCAGGGCTTCATAGGCGTCGGAGAGCGTGCTCGAGCGATCGCGGCCACCGCTCGCTTCTTCGCCGCGGCCCATCATCAGATATTTTCCGATGCCGATCCGCTCTGCGAGTGTCTTCAGCCCATCGCGCGAGACGAGACGGGCGCGGATTTTCGTCAGATAGCCTTCACTGAGATTCGGGTAGTGATCGAAAAGATACTCGGTGAAGATGAGTTGAAGCACCGCGTCCCCGAGAAATTCCAGCCGCTGGTTGTCGAAATGATGCCGCTGTGTTTCGTGCCCCAAGCTGGGGTGCGTCAGTGCTTCCGCCAAGAGGAGGGAATTGCGGAACTTGTATTTGATGCGCTGTTCGAGGGGATTCATTCGAGGACCGCCGGTCCGGCTACTCTGCATTTTGCGAGCGCGGCGGCAAAGTTCATTTCCACTTCAACTCCAGTCGCGCCTCATTTGCATCCGCGAACCATCGACGCGATGCTGCGCCCCATTCCGCATGGAGCCCCTCCGCACGAGCGAACCCGTTTCCGAGCAATCGCCGCCGCTGGCGCGAAAAAATCCGTGGCCTACGGTGGTCGTGATCCTCGGCATCGTGGCGCTGGGAGTCGGTGGCGCGGTGTTCGTCGCGCGGGAAATCGTGCGCGCGCCCGCTGGCTTGATCGAGAAAACGGGCGGTCTGATCGACAAAGGCGGTGCCCGGCTGCGCGACGTGGCCGCCGCCTTCCAGCAGGGCACGGTGCACACGGAGTTCCTCAGCCAGGCTGCCGAGATCACGGGCACGAGCCGGTTTCAATTTGCCACGCTCAAACAAGCCGAGAGCTTCAAGCGCGAGGAAAGCGGGAGCACGGCCTGGGGCTGGATCCCGCTTCCCAAGGTCGTGGTGCTCGCGGTCGCACCGGTGGAATACGGCTACTTCCTCGACTTCGCCGCGCCGTGGGAGTTTCAGCGGGAAGGAAATGGCGTCACCGTTTTCCCGCCGCCGATCACGCCGAGCACGCCGGCAATCGACGTCTCGGCGCTCACTTTTTACACGCTCGAAGGCGGACTCTGGCGGGACGAAGGCGCCACGAAGGAGAAGCTGCGGCAGAGCCTCACCGAGTCGCTGAAAACGCGATCCGAACAAAACGCGACGCTGGTGCGCGAGGTCGGCCGGCAGCGGCTCGCAGCATTCGTAGAAAAATGGCTCGCGGAAAAATTCAGCGACGGCGGACAGTTTCACGTGAAGGTCGTTTTCCCCGACGAACGGGTCGCCTCACCCGATCCCAAATCCCTATGAAGCCGCTCAAGAGCCTGGTCGTATTCGTCGTCGGAGTCTTCGCCACGCTGTACCTCGTGAACCCCGGCGCGGGTGTTTTCGAACTCATCCCGGACAATCTCCCGCTGGTCGGCAATCTCGACGAAGCCGCCGCGACCGGACTGCTCCTCGCCTGCCTGCGCTACTTCGGCTTCGACCCGACAGCACTCTTCAAGCGCAAGGCGAAGGACGACGAGCCGGTGGTTGATGTAGAAGGCAGGCGAGTGCCGTAGCGGAATCGGCGGGGGCGCCGATTCCCACCCGCGAGGCGCGTGCGCTACCCGGTCGCCTTCCACGCCGGCGCGAGCGCGGTGAAGGATTTCTTCGCGGCCTCGATCGGATCGTAGCCGGGCTTGTTGGAAATCATCGCGCTCACTTCCACCACCACGTCGCCGCGGTAGCCGAGTTCGCGGAGCCGTTTGAAATAAGTTGCGTAATCGGTGCCGCCTTCGCCAGGGAGCAGGAAGTCGAATTTCCCGTCCGGCTTCGGTCGCGCATCTTTGACGTGAATGAAACGCGTCTGCGGGAGCAGCGCGGTGAGTGATTCGTCCAGCGTCAGGCCTGCGAGCTGAAAGTGGCTGAAGTCATACGTGGCCTTGATCCACGGGCTGTCGGCTTGCTGCAGCAGCCAGAGCAGGCGCTCGGGCGAATTCACCGCCGCCATCACGTGCGCCTTGATCGCGATCACCACTTTCGCTTCCGCCGCCGCGCCGGCCCAGGCGCGAAGCTGCGTGGCCATGCGCTCTTTCACCGCGTCCCACTCCGCGGGTTTGCCGCCGAGCACCGTCTCGAGCGGCGGCGGGGTGCTGGAGGAAAGGTCGTGCGCGAGCTGACCCGCCGCCTTGATGCGCTCGAGGTGCTTGGCGTGCGTCGCTTCGTCGGCGAGCAACGAGAGGTTCTCCATCAAGGCGGAGACGCGGAGCTTCAGCGCCCGCAATTGCTCGCGAAGCCGGATCCGCTCGGCGCTGCCGAGGAGCGCGGGCTCGGTCGGGAAACCGTTCATCAGCGACAGCTCCACATTGTCGTAGCCGATCTCCGCACAGGCTCCGAGCGCCTGCTCGAGCGGCAGTGTCTTCATTCCATAGAGGCTGAAGCCAAGTCCGAACGCAGCCGCATTCTTCTCTTCCGCAAAGAGCGAGCGACCACAGAACGCGAACCCCGCAGCCGCCGCGCTGCGCCCGAGAAACATCCGGCGAGACAGGGCGCGCATCAGCGGCGGGCGGCTTTTGCCTGCTTGCGCACGGGCTCGCCGCGAGTCAGCACGACCTTGCCCTTGACGCCGTCGCCATTGGAGGTGTGCGGCGAACCGGCACTATTCAGCATGCGCATGAACTCCCGCATCAGCGGCGCGTTGTCATGCCAGGTGCGTGCGCTGATCAGGTTGCCATCGAGCACGTGCGTTTGGTTCACGTATTTCGCGCCGCCCTGCTCCACGTCGAGCTGGCACTTGGCCACGGTCGTCAGCGTGCGGCCCTTGATCACATCCGCCGCGGTGAGGATCTCGATCCCGTGGCAGACCATCGCCACCGGTTTGTTCTTCTCGAAAAAATGGCGCGTGATCCGGAGCAGATCCTTGTCGTAGCGCAGATACTCCGGCGCACGTCCGCCGGAGACGAAGAGCCCGCAATATTCGTCCGGTTTCACATCCTTGAACGCGATCGTCGCGCGCACGTGATACGCCGCGCTCTCGCGGGTGATATCCCATTTCGGCTCGTCCTTCGCCTGCGGCGGAATTTCGTGGAGCACCCCGTGGTAGAGCCGCGCCTCGGGACCCGCGACCACGGCTTCATAGCCATCCTCGGCGAGTCGGAAAATCGGATAGAGCGTGTCCATCACTTCGGTCGCGTCGCCGATCGGGATGAGGACTTTCTTTTTGGAGGGAGAAGATTTTTTGGCCATGCCGCAGCGATAAAGGGTCGGGAACGGAAACGCAAACGCCGGCCGAAATTCGATCCGCGTTTTCTCGATCGAGATACTCCCAAAAATTCATCGGTCGGCGCGAAAAACCATCCTCCGCTCTCGCGTCTTTTCCGCGATGCGGAGAAGCTGCGGGCGATTTCCATGAACCGTCTCCCCCGCTTCCTCCTCGTCCTCAGCTTCGCCGCCACCGTCGCCCGCGCCGCCGATCGCCCGCCGAATGTCGTCATCATCTTCACCGATGATCAGGGTTACGCCGACGTCGGCGTCTTCGGCGCGAAAGGTTTCACCACGCCGAACCTCGATCGGATGGCACACGAAGGCCGCCGCTTCACCGACTGGCACGCCGCGCAGCCGGTCTGCTCGGCCTCGCGCACCGGCTTGCTCACCGGATGTTACCCGAATCGCATCGGCATCCACGGCGCGCTCGGGCCCGGCTCGAAGGTCGGCATCAGCGACGGCGAAACGACCATCGCACAGATGCTCAAGCCGCTCGGCTACGCCACCGCGATCTTCGGGAAATGGCACCTCGGTGACCGGCCGCAGTTTCTCCCCACGCGGCACGGCTTCGACGAATATTTCGGCGTCCCATATTCCAATGACATGTGGCCGCTCCACCCCGAAGCGAAGCCCGGCAACTACCCGCCGCTGCCGCTTTACGACGGTGAGAAGCCAGTGAAAGTCGGCCTCACGCACGAAGACCAGGAGCAGCTCACCACCCAGTACGCCGAGCACGCGGTCAGCTTCATCGAGCGGAATAAGGCGCACCCGTTTTTTCTCTACGTGACGCCGAACATGCCGCACGTCCCGCTGCACGTGAGTGCGAAGTTCAAAGGCAAATCCGAGCTCGGCCTTTACGGCGACGTGATCATGGAAATCGACTGGGCCGTCGGTGAAATCCTCGCCGCGATCAAGCAGCACGGCCTCGACGAAAACACGCTCGTCATCTTCACCTCTGACAACGGCCCGTGGCTCAGCTACGGCAACCACGCGGGTTCGGCCGGTCCGCTCCGCGAGGGCAAAGGAACGACGTTTGACGGCGGCCACCGCGAGCCGTTCATCGCGCGCTGGCCCGGCCACATCCCCGCCGACACCGTCTGCCCCGAGCCGGCGATGACCATCGATCTGCTGCCGACGATCGCCAAGCTTACCGGCGCGAAACTTCCCGAGCACAAGATCGACGGCCTCGACATCTGGCCGCTGCTCGCCGGCGATTCGAGCGCGAAGAATCCGCACGACGCTTACTTCTTCTACTACGGGCAAAACGAGCTCCAGGCCGTGCGCAGCGGCGACTGGAAGCTCTTCTTCCCGCACACCGCGCGCAGCATGATCGGCCAGGCGCCGGGCAAGGACGGCATCCCTGGAAAATACAAGCCGCTGCCCGTCGCGCTGGAACTCTACAATCTGCGCGACGATCTCGGCGAAACGAAGAACGTCGCCGCCGAAAATCCCGACATCGTGAAGCGCCTCGAAGCCCTCGCAGAGAAAGCCCGCGAAGACATGGGCGACAAGCTCACCAATCGCGCCGGCAAAGGCACGCGCGAGCCGGGCCGCGCGGAACCGTAGGCCGGATCTTCAGATCGGCTCGAATCGCGCCGCAGCCATCCGCTCTCCCAAATCGCTTGTGCCGCCACGCCGGCATTCACAGGCTGACGACGTTTTCCGCATCTCCTCATGCTCCGGCTCTTCCACACCGCCGACTGGCACCTCGGCCAATCCTTTCACGGCTATGACCGCGACCACGAACATGGGTGCTTTCTGGAATGGCTGCTGGGGATGCTCGTCGAGCGGCGTCCCGATGCACTGCTCATCGCCGGCGACATCTTCGACACGGTCAATCCCTCGGCCACCGCGCAGCGCCGCTACTACGATTTCCTCGCACGCGCCCACGCCGCGTTGCCGCAGTTGCAGATCGTCATCACCGCGGGGAATCACGACGCCGCCTCGCGCCTCGAAGCGCCCGCGAGTCTCTTGCAAAGTCTCGGCATCACCGCCGTCGGCACCGTCGCGCGCGATGCGGAAGGCGCGATCGATCTCCGCAAATTTCTCGTGGCGTTGAAGGACGCGAGCGGCACCGTGCGCGCGCTCGCCCTCGCCATTCCCTTCCTCCGCCCCGCCGACGTGCCGCAGCTCGCCGATGCTGCCGATCCATATCTCGACGGCATCCGCGAGCTCTATCACCGCGCCACTCGCGCCGCCGAAGAACTGCGTGACCGGGAGTATTCCCTCGCCGCACTCATCGCGCTTGGCCATTGCCATATGCAGGACGCCACCGAGTCCCGCGACTCCGAACGGCGCATCGTCATCGGCGGCGCGGAAGCATTGCTCGTCGAAACCTTTCCCGCGTCGCTCGCCTACGTCGCGCTCGGTCATCTGCATCGTCCGCAGGAACTCGCGGGCGGCCGCATCCGTTACAGCGGCAGTCCGCTCCCGCTTTCGTTTTCGGAGAAAGACTACGCGCACCGCGTGCTCGAGGTCGTCCTCGACGACACGGGCCGCGCGACCGCGAGTCCGTTACTCGTGCCGAAAACCGCCACGCTGCAATCGTTGCCCGCGGGCGCCGCGCAGCCGATCGCCAAGGTCCTCGCCGCGCTCGCCGCCGCAGAGTTTGACGCGCGCCTGCCAGCCGAAGCGCACCCATTCCTCGAGGTCCGCGTCCTCGACGACGGCCCCGATCCGACGCGCCGCCGCCGCATCGAGGAAGCACTCGCGGGGAAGCCCGTGCGCCTCGCTTCCATCAAGCTGGAATCGCCCGCGCGCTCGGCGGGTGGCGTCGAAGATCCCGCGGTTCTGCGCCCCACGCTCGCCGACCTCAGCGCACTCGATCCAGAGCAGATCGTCATCGCCGCCCATCGCGAACGCTACAAGACCGAGCCCGATCCCGCATTGCTCTCCGCCTTGCGCGAAATCCTCACCGCGGAGCCGCACCTCGTCAGCGACCTCGGATGAAGATCCTCCGCATCTCGCTGCGCAACCTCGCCTCACTCGCCGGCACGCACACCGTCGATTTCACCCGCGAGCCGTTGCGAACCGCCGGCCTGTTTTCGATCAGCGGTCCGACCGGCGCGGGCAAGAGCACCCTGCTCGATGCGCTTTGCCTCGCGCTCTACGACGACACGCCGCGCCTGCGCGGCATCGGCCGCCTCGCTGATCTCGGTAACGGAGAAAGGCAAAACGATCCGCGCAATCTGCTCCGCCGCGGTGCAGGCGAGGGTTTTGCGGAAGTCACTTTTGCCGGCGTGGACGGCGCTATTTTCACCGCGCGCTGGCTGGTGCGCCGCGCGCGCGGCCGCGGAGATGGCGCGCTGCAAAACACGGAGATGACGCTCTTGCGCGGCGATGTCCGCACCGGCGCGGAAGGCGTAATCGAGCAAGGAGGGAAGAAGACCGAAGTGCTCGCGGCGATCGCCCAAAAGGTGGGCCTGACCTTCGAGCAATTCACCCGCGCCGTGCTCCTCGCGCAGAATGACTTCGCCACCTTCCTCAAAGCCGCCGACCACGAGCGCGCCGAGATCCTCCAGGCGCTCACCGGCACCGCGCGCTTTGCCGCCATCTCCATCGCGGTCTTCGCGCGCTGCTCCGCGGAGCAGCGGGCGGTCGCGGAAATCGAGGTCCGACTCGCCGGCAACGCACCGCTCGCGGCGGAAGGTCGCGCGGAAGCCGAGACGGTTTGGGCTCGTGCCGAAGCGGAGTGGAAAGAGGCGGGAGAAAAGCTGCGGGTGCGCGAGGCGCATGCCGCGTGGTTTCAGCGGCTCGGCGAACTTTCCCGGCAGGTGAGCGAAGCCGCACGTTCGTTCAGCGAGACGATCGCGGCTCGAGATGCGTCGTCGCCGCGCCGGAGCGAACTCCAGCTCACCGAGGAGATCGCGCGCGCGGCCGGGCCGCTGCGCGAGGCGGAAGCTCGCCTTCACGCCGAAACCGCCGCTGCGGAGAAATCCCGCGACGCCACGGCCAAAGCCGAGGAAGTCGCGCGGCGCGATCTGGCCGAAAAGAAGCTGCGTCACACCGCGGCCGAGACCGCGCTGGTGGCGGCGAAAAACGCGCTCGAACTGGCGAAACCACAGCTGCTCCAAGCGCGCGAGCTCGACGCGAAACTCCTTCCGATCACCGACCGTCTCATGGCGGCGACAAAGGATCGTGAGGCCGCGGAATTGGGCCGGCAGCAACTCACTGCCGCCCGCGAAGCACTCGTTTCAAGACGCACCGCGGCGGAGACGGAACGAACTTTGGTCATCGCGAACCGCAGTGGTTTGGAAGCGTTCGAGGCGTTGGCGCCTGCGGCTTCGGTCTGGCTGCACCGGCTGGATCACGCCACGGCCTGCCGGCGTGCGAGTAATGAAGCGGCGGAAAAATGGGAGTCGCGGGCGAAAAGCGAAAAGGCGCAGGCGGCGACGGCCAGCGCGGAGCGGGCGAAAGAGGCGGAGCTGCGAGTCGACGCGCAGGCGGCTGCTGTTGCTTTCGAGCAAGCCGAAGCGGCGGCCCGCGCGTTCGACGCCGAAAAAATTTCCTGCGCCCGGAGCGAGGCGGACGCCGCACGCGGGGTCTTGCGCGAGCTGGAAAATCATTTGCGCGAACGAGACCTCGTGACCGGACAGATCGCGACGGTGAACCTGGAAATCGCTGCGTTGAACTCCAGAAATGACGCCGACGCCAAGGCGCTCGCCGATCTTGCGGAGAAGCGAATTCCCGCGGCCGAAAGCGTCGCGGTCGGCTCGCGTCGCGCCTTCGAACTTGCCGAAGCCGCGGTGACCGACGAGGCAATTCGCCTTCGGGAAAAACTCGCGCCCGGCGAGCCGTGTCCCGTCTGCGGCGCGAAGGATCATCCGCACGCCACGCAGCCGCCGGCGGGCGAAGCAGCCGCGCTCCGCGTGCTGCGTGCGGACTGTGACGCGAAAGAAAAGGCGCTGCGCGAGCTCCGTGAAATGTTGGCCGGACTCGCCGCCACGCGTGCTGCGCGCGTGATGCAGGGAGAGGATAAGGGTCGCGCGCTGTCCGCCCTGCGCAACCGTCTGGCGGAACTCCGCGCCCTCCACCACGTGCATCCCGCCGTCACGGCGATCGTCGCGCTTGCGCCGGGCGAGCAGGCCAGCGCGCTGGCCGCGCAGATCGCCGCACAGCAACAGGCCCTCGCGGCCGCGGAGGAAGCCGACACCGCTCGCCGCGCCGCGGAGAAACTGCGGGACGAGCGCCGTCTGCAGCACGACTCGGCCGCGGCCGTGCTCGCGGCGCTGGAAAAACGTTTGGCGCAATGCTCCGAAGAATCGATCGGACTTCGCGTGGCGCGTGAAGCCGCGGAGACCGCGCACGCCGAGGCGGAAAAGCTCTGGCGCTCCGCGCACGCGGAACTCGATCCGCTCTTCGCCAGCCTGGCCGGATCCGCTCCGGCGTGGGAGCGCGATCCGACCAGCTTTCGCGCGAGCTTTTCCGAAAAGACGGCTGCCTTCCTCGCCGTGGAAAAGCGCCTCGGAGAACTCAGCGCCACGCTGCGCGAGTGCGACGCCGCACTCGCCCCGGCAAATGAAGCGCTGGGGCGCGCCGACGCTGAGGCGCGGTCCAAGCTCGCTGCTGAAAGCGAGGCCCGCTCGGCCTGTGAAATGATCCGCACGCAGCGCGCGTCCATTTTCATGGGCCGGCTCGCCGATGCCGTCGAAGCCGAACTCGCACGCGCGATCCGTGCTGCCCGTGAAACGCGCGATCTGTGGGCGGGCGAATTCGACAAGGCCAATAACCAACTGATCGCCACCAGCGAGGCATCGAAATCAGCCGCGCAGACGCTCGCTGATTCGACCCGTCGCCAGGCTGCGGCCCGTGCGGCGCTGGACGCGTGGCTGGCCAGTTTCGCCGCGCGGGTCGGACGGGCGTTCGGGCGTGCTGATCTGGACGTGGTGCTCGCGCGCGACGAGGCGTGGATCAAGGCAGAACGCACCGCGCTCGATGCGTTGGAAGGTGCGGTGCGCAAGGCGGAAGGTGCTCTCGCGGTGCATCGCAAGACACATGACGAACATCTCGCGCTTCGTCCCACGCCCGATGAGGAAGCAACGGTCGAGGCCGAGCTTGTCCCTTTGCGCACCGCGCAGCACGAAGCGGAGCAGCGCCGCGCGGCGGCCCGCGCGATCCTCGTGGCCGACGATCAACGGCGCGCGAGTGTCGCGGAACTGGCGCGCGAACTCGAATCACGCCGCGCGCTGGCCGAGCCGTGGCTCAAGCTCAACGAACTCATCGGTTCCGCCGATGGCGCGAAATTCCGCGGTATCGCGCAGCGCCGCACGCTCGACATCCTGCTCGGCTGCGCCAATGCACAACTCGGGTTGCTCGCCGCGCGCTACGGGCTCGAACGTCTGCCGGAGTCGCTCAATCTCATCGTGGTCGATCGCGACATGGGCGATGAGCGCCGCAGCGTCCATTCGCTCTCCGGCGGTGAGTCGTTCCTTGTCTCGCTGGCCCTCGCGCTGGCGCTGGCGTCGCTCACCTCGAATCGCGTGCGCATCGAGTCGCTCTTCATCGATGAAGGATTCGGCAGCCTCGATCCGGAGACGCTCAACACCGCGATGAACGCGCTCATGCACCTCGAAGCGCAGGGACGCAAAGTCGGCGTCATTTCCCACGTCACGGAAATGACCGATGCGATCCCGGTGCAGATCCGCGTGATCAAAGGCCGCTCCGGGGCGTCGCGGCTCGTTGTGCCTGGTGCGCCTCACGCCGAGTGCGATGGTGCGGCGGCGGGAGAAAATGCGAACGCCTGCGAAGAGGCCGCTGGTGCTGCTGCTGCTGCGCAGATTCTAGACATCTTGCGCCGCGAAAAGGTGGCCGGACGCAGCAAGGTTTCCACGCGGGCTTTGCGTGAGGAAATTGGCTGCGAGCTCGTCATCCTGAACGCGGCACGGTCCCTCCTCGCCGGGCAAATCGCTCTCGAAGGCAAAAGCGTGAGCCTCGTGGACAGCTGAACTAGGGGCGGATTTTCAATCCGTCCGCGCCGGCGTGCGACGAGGTGAAGCACTGGGTGCCAGATTGAAAATCCGGCCTAAGTTCAGAGTGGCATAAAGCCGAAGCCGAAGGCGCGTTCGACGAACCAGCCGAGGCCGAAGAGCCCCACGGCCGCGCTGATCGTGGCCGCAACACGCCGGCCGTGTGCGCCACGTTCCAACAGGACGATCAGCGGGAAGGCGATGCAGACAATCGCGAGCTGGCCGAGCTCGACGCCGACATTGAAGGCGAGCAGGCAACGCACGCGGCCGAGCGCGGGCAGGCCGAGTTCCGCGAGCACATTGGCGAAGCCGAAGCCGTGAATCAGCCCGAAGCCGAAGGTGAGCATCCACCGGTGCGACATCGACTTTCGCCAGAAATTTTCCACCGCCACATAGACGATGGTGAGCGCGATCGCGCACTCGACCAAGCGCGACGGCAAGCGCGCCACGCCCATCGCCGCGAGGATGAGCGTGATGCTGTGCGCGACGGTGAAAGACGTGACGATCTTTACCAGTTCGCGGAAGCGGCTCACGACGAGCAGCGCGATGAGAAAGCAGATGTGATCGTAGCCGAGGAAGATGTGCCCCACGCCGAGTTTGAGGAAGCGCGTGAGGTTTGCGAGGAGCGGCGATTCCTTGCGCGGCACGGCGGGTGCGGTGGACGACCCGGCTGGCGGCGCGTCGGCGTAGGCGGTGTCGAAAAGATAGTCGGGTTCCTCGCGGGTGAACGTCACCTCCTCGCTCCCGCCGCCGTACTCGAACGCGCCGAGCACGGTGTGCCGCGGGCCGAATGCGTCGAAGACCGAAAACAGAATCGAGACCTCGCGCGCCGGCTGCGCGAGGGGCTGCGTAAAGTGGATCCCCACGAGCGATGCGGCGCTGTGCCAGTCCTTCGCCGCGAGCGCGTCACCGGCATCGCGCGGCCACTCGGGCGCGCTCGCTTCGCCGAGCGGCGCGGATTTTCCGTCCAGTTCCAGCTTCACTTGCTCGCGCAGGAACCGCTCGATCGCCGGCGCCGCTTGCGCCAGTTCCGCACGGGTCACCTGCTGGTCGTGGTTCGCATCGACCGCCGTGATTTTCTCCAGCGTGAAAAGATCGAGCGTCAGCCGGACATCGAGCCGGTCGCGAGCGATGACGATCCGCGCGTAGCTCGTGTCTGGATTGTGCGCCTCGGCCGCGCTCGCGATGCCGAGCAGCGCGAGCGCGAGAATCCAACCGCGCAGCCGCAGCCGGATGGTCACTTCTTCGGCTCGAACTTGATCCACATCGGCGAGACCCAGACGAGCTGCTTCTCCACGTCGCTCTGTTCGCCGCGGATGTAGTAGTAGCTGGTCTTGCCGGGCGTTGGGTTCGGGTCGGTCCACGTCAGGTCCACCTTGTCGGCGTTCGGCGTGAGCGTCTCCACTTCCACGTCGTCCTTGATGATCGTGACTTTCGCGAATGGCGCGGTGCCGAGCAGTTTGCAGCTCAGCTTCGGCGCTTCGTGCGTGGTGAATTCGTCGCCCATGATGTGCTCCTTG
This sequence comes from Chthoniobacteraceae bacterium, assembly GCA_049690035.1. GTDB lineage: Bacteria > Verrucomicrobiota > Verrucomicrobiia > Chthoniobacterales > Chthoniobacteraceae > Chthoniobacter. The sequence goes on along the minus strand of JBAVML010000360.1, from coordinate 672 downwards.
CCGCCGGCCGTGCAGCGGAAGTCGGCGACGATGTTGTCGGTCGCGCCGTAGGTGTGGCGCTTTTTCATCGCGGCCACGATCGCCTCGCGGCTGTGATCTGCGGCAAGCACCATCGCGTAGCTGATGTGCGTGGAACCGTGATCGCTGCTCGCTTCGAAGCTGAATTTGTAGCCTTTCGCGAAGGCGAGATTCACGAAACCTTTCGGCTCCCAGCCGCCGATCGCGTCGTCCGCGGTCGGGCAACGCGGGCAGCCGGGGCGCTCGTAGTTTTGGCGGCAGCCCTGGTAAATCTCGACCATCGGCTCGACCACCGGATCGTTGTCGCGCCAGTCTGTGCCCATGCTCGTGGCGCTGGTGTGCACCGCGCAGACGCCGTCGAAGAGGTGCAGGTATTTGTAGAGCATCTGCGTGTCGGGCGCGTGGACTTCCGGCTCTCGCGCGCTGATCGGCAGGCGCGGCAGCGTGCGGATGCCGCGGTTGGCAAAGACCACGTTGCGATGACCTTCCGGATAACGAACGCTGCGTTCGTAGGTGAACATCGGGTCGAATGCGCCGGGCAGGAAAAACGCGTCGGTCGTCTTCTGCGTCAGCCACCACGGATACTCGCGCCCGCCGCCGTTGTCGTGATCGCCGCAGCCGAGCCAATCCATGCCGGCGACATCGATCGCGTAG
>JBAVML010000359.1:0-7576 GCA_049690035.1 Chthoniobacteraceae bacterium | reverse complement strand
CGACGGCGGCGCGTGGCGGTTCCGTTTTCTTCGGGAAATGGTCAAAGTGGACGATCTCATCTGCGGCGAGGTGAACTTTGATTTTGCGAATGTGGCGATCACTCCGGACATGACGGTGCGTCGGCCCGACGGGTCGTGGATCTTCCATTTCGTGAACGTGGTGGACGACATCGAGATGGGGATAACGCATGTCATTCGCGGCGAAGATCACCTTTCCAATACGCCAAAGCACATCCAGCTCTACGAGGCGCTTGGCGCGCCGCTGCCGCGCTTCGGGCACATCCCCCTGATCATGAATCCGGATGGCTCGAAGATGAGCAAGCGCGACAAGGGAGCGAGCGTGTCGAGCTACGCGGAAGGCGGCTACGCGCCAGAAGCCGTGGCCAATTACCTCTGCCTCCTCGGCTGGTCGTCGAAAGAGGAGCGCGAGATTTTCGGCCTGGAGGAATTGGTCACACGCTTCGAACTCGCGAACGTGAACCGCAAGGGAGCGCAATTCGACCTCGCGAAGTGCGATTGGATGAACGCGCAATACATCCAGCAAATGCCGATGGAGCGGTACCGCGAACTCGCCCGGCCCTGGCTGTTGAAGGCGGGAATCGAGGCCGGCGACGCGGCGCTCGATGCCGTGCTCGCCTTGGAAAAGATGAAGGTCACCCACTTCAGCGAGATCCCGAATCGCGTGTCGTTTTTCTTCACCGAAGATTACGCCTTCGATCTCGAGGCGGTGGAGAAGACGCTGCGCAAACCCGGCGCGCTCGATCGCATCGCGCGACTTGCCGAAGACTATCGCGCACTCGAAACTTGGGATGCAGCGGCGCTCGAGGCAAAGCTGAAAGAAACTGCCGCGGCCGTGCCGTGCAAGCCCGCGGAGTTCATCCACCCGGCACGCGTGGCGGTGAGCGGTCGTTCGGTCGGGCCGAGCCTTTACCACATGCTCGAAGTGCTCGGCAAAGAGCGCGTGCTCGTGCGGTTTGAGCGGGCGCGCGGAATTGGCGCGTGATCCCATGCAGGAAGTTTATTCACTGACCGATCTCCGCGACTGGCGCACCGTCACGCGCGACGAGCAACCGCCGCTGAAGCTCGCCGTCTTCGGCGACCCGGTCGCCCACTCTGCTTCGCCGCCGATGCACAATGCCGCGCTGACCGCGCTCGCCATCGACGCACGCTACTGCCGCCTGCACATTCGGCCCGAGGAACTCGCCGACGCCCTGCGCCTGCTGCCAGCGCAGGGATTCATCGGCGTCAATTGCACCATCCCCCACAAGGCCACCGCGCTGCCGCTCATGGATCGCGTGGACGAACACGCGCAGCGCATCGGCGTAGTGAATACCATTGTGGTCGAAGGCGAGCAGTTGATCGGCTTTAATACCGATGGACCGGGTCTCGTGCGCGCCATTCGCTCGGACTTCGGCATGGATCTGCACGACCTGCGCGTGATGGTGCTCGGCGCCGGCGGCGGCGCGGGCCGGGCGATCGCGATGCAGTGCGGGATCGAGAACTGCGAGCGGCTTGTGCTCGTCAATCGCACCCCCGAAAAAGCACGCGAACTCGCCGCGGAACTGGCGCCGTTTTTTCGCGGGCCACGCGTCACCGGCCCCGGCGACCGGCTCAGCGTGGCGGCGTGGGACGAGAGCGCCTTGCGCGCGCAGATCGAACACACGGACCTCATCATCAACAGCACCTCCGTCGGGATGAAGCCCAGCGATCCGTCACCCCTACCGTCTCCCCTGCTCCAGCCGCACCTGATGGTCTACGACACCATCTACACGGCCCGCCGCACGCGGCTGATGCAGGCCGCCGACGAAGCCGGCGCGCGGAGTTCCAACGGCCTCTCCATGCTGCTGCACCAGGGTGCGCTATCGTTCGAGATTTGGTTTAATCGCGAAGCGCCCCTCGCCGAAATGCGCTCGGCACTGCTCGCGCACGCCGCACAACGTTAGCGACCGCCGCTTTTCCGATATTCCTCGAGCGCCTTCGGCAGCAGCGCCTTGAGCTGGGCGATGCGGGTGCCGTGGCTGGGGTGCGTGGACATGAATTCCGGCGGCGCGCCGCGCCCGCTCGTCTGCTCCATGCGTTCCCAGAAAGTGATCGCTTCGCGCGGGTCGTAACCGGCGCGCGCCATATACATCAGCCCGATCGCGTCCGCCTCGCTCTCGTGCTCGCGGCCAAAGGGCATGAGGATGCCATATTGCGCTCCGGCGCCGATCGCGCCCAGCACCATGCGCCGCTGTTCGTAGCTCATGTCGCCGAGCGAAAACTGCACTCCGGTCATCAGCGTCTGCGTCGCCTTTTGCTGAAAGAGCCGCTCGCTTCCGTGGCGCAGGGTGGCGTGCGCCATCTCGTGCCCCATCACCGTCGCGAGGCCAGCGTCGGTCTTCGCCACCGGCAGGATGCTCGTGTAAACGACGATTTTTCCGCCTGGCAGGCAGAAGGCATTGACCTGCGGACTGTCCACCAGCGAAACCGCCCAATCGAACTTCATCCCCACTGGCCCGGAACCGCCGCTCGTCCTCGGATCGCGTTCGAGGGAAACCGCCGGTTCCGCCCCGGTCCCCGTCGTGCCGGTCGCCTTGGCCAGCCGCGCTGCGACCGTCCGCACTAGGTCATATTCCGGCCCCGAGGTGATCGTTCTTTCCTCCTGCAAAACCTGCCGGTAGCTCTGCAGACCGAGCCGCGCCTCCTGCTCCGGGCTCAGAGCGAGGTGCGCAGTCCGGCCTGCTTCGTTGGTGAATTTCTCCGCAGAGAAATACTGAAACAGAATCACGATGATCGCGATGCCGATGGGAAGAGCGCGGTAGAGAAGACGGCGTTGGTTCATGAGCGCCGAAACGATTTACCAATCTCGACGCTTTCTCCAGCGCCGATCTGCCGGGACCGCTAAATCCGCCAATTGCAACTCGCGGTTCGAAAGGAACTTCAGCCTGCGTGCCAGCAGGCGCGAATTCTTTTGACGCCCTGCTCTGGTCGGCCCTAATGGTAGGCACTTTTTGAACTGACAACGTTCCACTTTGACCCCGGGGACATGAAACACCCGGCGGGGCGAAGCTCTCTTCAAAATCCTCCACCAACCCTATTTACGACTTTAAGAAGAGGTTAATTTTGAATGTTTAATGGATTTCTCGGGCTGTTCTCCAACGATATCGGCATTGATCTGGGGACGGCCAATACCCTCGTTTATGTAAAGGATCACGGAATCGTCCTCCGCGAACCCTCCGTGGTCGCTGTCCAAGTCGGCACCAATCACGTCCTCGCTGTCGGCGATGAGGCGAAGCGGATGCTGGGGCGAACTCCCGGAAATATTGTCGCTATTCGCCCGTTGAAGGATGGTGTGATAGCTGACTTTGAAATTACCGAGGCAATGCTCCGGCATTTCATTCACAAGGTGCACAATCGCCGCACCATCTTTAAGCCACGCCCTCGCGTGGTAATCGCGGTGCCGAGTGGCATCACGGAGGTGGAAAAGCGCGCAGTGAAGGAATCTGCGCTGCGGGCCGGCGCGCGCGAAGTGCACCTCATCGAGGAGCCGATGGCGGCGGCGATCGGATGCGGACTCCCGGTGCAGGACGCGGCGGGGAATATGATCATCGACATCGGCGGCGGGACCACGGAGGTCGCGCTGATCTCGCTCTCGGGCATCGTCTTTTGCCGCAGTGTGCGCGTGGCGGGCGACGAACTCGATGAGGCGATCATTCAGTACATGAAGCGCGCCTACAATCTGATGATCGGCGAGCGCACGGCGGAGGACATCAAGATCAAGATCGGCAGCGCGTATCCGATGGAGAAAGAGACGACGATGGAAGTGAAAGGACGCGATCTCGTCGCCGGCCTGCCAAAGACTCTCACCATCACCTCGCAGGAAGTGCGCGAGGCGTTGCTCGAACCGATCTCGACGATCGTCGATTCGGTGCGCGTGACCCTTGAACGCTGCCCGCCCGAACTTTCCGCCGATTTGGTTGACCGCGGGCTGGTGCTCGCGGGCGGCGGCGCGCTCTTGCGCGGCCTCGATCGTTTGCTCACCGAAGAAACAGGATTGCCGGTCCATGTGGCCGAAGATCCGCTCAGCGCGGTCGCCGAAGGGACCGGCCGCGCCTTGAGCGAGATCAAATTCCTGCGCCAGGTAGCGACGAGCGACAGCCGCTGGACATAACGGTCTGCCGCACATGGCTGCATTCGCTGAAACCCCGCAATTTTTTCCCACGAGTCCGCTCCGTCCGGAGTTGACCGCGGATCCACGGGCATGACTCAACGCCGCCTCTTCATCCTCTCGCTCATCGGCTTCGTCGTGGCTGTGGCATTCGTGCTGGTGATGAGCCCGCACAATATGCGGAGCGTGCAGGCGGGTTTTCTGGGAATGATCTCGCCCTTTCTCAAGACGGGATCGTCGATGGAGAAAAAGTACCGTGAATTCCGCGAAGGGCTCAAGACGCTGGAGCAACTCGAGGACGAGAACAAACGCCTGACCATTTCCAACAAAGATCTCAGCGCGACGAACCAAACGTTGCGCGGACTGGAAGCGGAGAACAACCGGCTGCGCAATGCGCTCGGCTACAATGAGCGCTCAGTCTTCAAGCTCGTGCCGGCCCGGATCATCGCCCGCGATGCTTCGACCTGGTACAATTCCGTGATCATCGACCGCGGCAGCGCCGAGGGGCTCAAGACCGACATGCCAGTCCTGACCGAGGAGGGGCTGGTGGGAAAAACGAGCATTGTCTCCGACCACTCGGCGACGGTGATCCTCATCGCGGATGAGACGTGCAAGGTGGCGGTGAGCGTCGAGAATTCGAGCGCGCAGGGCATCGTGCGCGGCGAGCGGACCTCGACGAGCTCGATCCCGCAAATCAGCCTCAACTTCCTGTCCAAACAAGCGAATCTACAGCCCGGTCAGAAAGTTTTCACCTCTGGTGCCGGCGGAGTGTTTCCGCCGGGCGTGCTCATTGGCGCGATCAGAGAATACAAGGTTCGCGAACTCGACGGATACGCCACGATTGTTCCCGCGGTCGATCTGACCACGCTGGAGGATGTGTTCGTAGTCGTCAGCAACCGAAAGTGATCCTCTTTTTCGTCCTGCTCGTTGCGATGTTTCTGGCGCTGGTCGTCCAGCACTTCATCGGACCGCTCCCACCGATGGGTGCGCGGGTGATGATCATGCCGCTGATCATGTTCTACGGCGCGCTCGCGTTGCCGCTGCCGGCGATGCTGGCGCTGACGTTGGCCGGCGGCTTGATGTGGGATGCGCTGCACTCGCAGATGGTTGAAGGCAACTACGAGATCGCGCTCGGCTGGTCCATCGTCCTCTACGCCATCCTCGGCGGGCTGATGAGCGGTTTCCGCCCGCTCTTCCAGCGGGGGCGCTGGGAAATTCACTGCCTGTTCAGCGGGCTCGCCACGTCGGTGATCGTGCTCGCGGAGTATCTGATGATCACCTTCCGCCGCGAGCCGGTGGTCGTCGTCTTCAACCAGAACACGTGGTGGAGCATCGCCGCGAGCGGCATCGTAGCCACCCTCCTGTCGCCGTTTTTCTTCTTTGCGTTAAACTACATCGCCCTCCTCACCGGCTACGACCCGCAGCCACTCCGGAGACAACCGAAACGCTAATATGGCTCGTCGCTTTGCCCGCAAAACCGCGAATGCCGAACTGCGCCTTTACCTCCTGGCGTTCCTCTTCCTCTGCGGCCTCGGCGGGCTCGGAGCCAAGCTGTGGTACGAGCAGGTGCTGCGCGGCCCCAAGTGGACCTCGAAGCTCGCCAGCCGCTCGGAGGTCACCGTGCGCATCCCGTCCGTCCGGGGAGAAATTCTCGATCGCAATGGGCTGACGCTGGTCTCGAACCGGGCGAGCTACGAAGTGGATTTTTACCTGCCCGATATGGTGCGCGGCTATCGCCGCCAAAACGGCATGGTCCCGACCACGCCGCGGCCGACCACGGTGCGGCAGATGAAGAAGATTGTCCGCGAACCGGACATCGTGCGCATCGTCAACGAGAGCGTGGTGCCCCGCCTGCAGGAATTGAAGCTAGCCCAGGATTACAACTCGCAGAAGCTCGAGAAGCATTTTTGGAACGACACCTTGGTGCCCTTTTCCTACCAGGAAGAGCTCGATTTTCCGACCATCGCCAAGTTCTCCGAGCACAATGTGGGACTGCCCGGCGTGGACATCTCGATCAAGCCGGTGCGCCAGTACGTCTATGGCGCGCTCGCCGCACACTTGCTCGGCTACGTCGGCGCGCCCCTGCACGTCGATGAATTGCCGGACGTGCGGAACTACTCCTTTTACCAGCCGGACGTGGAGGGCAAATCGCAGATCGAGCAGAGTATGGACAAATATCTGCGCGGGCAGCCCGGCACCCGCATCCTGCAGCGCAGCGTGAAGGGCGTCATCGAATCCGAAGTCCGCCTCGATCCGCCGAAGCCCGGCAATAACGTCGTCCTCACGCTCGACGCCCGCATCCAGTACATCGCGGAACAAGCGCTGCGGCATCCGCAGCTCGGGCGCGCCGCGGCCGTGGTCGTCGATCCTAATAACGGCGACATCCTCGCGATGGCGTCGGTGCCTTCGTTCGATCCAAACGTGTTTATTCCCAGCGTCTCGGAGGATGATTGGAAGCAGCTGAACGACGATGAGTCGGTACCGCTGGTCAGCCGCGCGGTGAGCGGATTTCCCCCCGGCTCGACCTTCAAGATCATCACTGCCCTCGGCGGAATGAAGAACAAACACGCCGGAGATCATTACAATTGCCCGGGCGGCATCACCTACGGAGATCACTACTTCAAATGCTGGATCGCGGAGAAGCATGGCTCGCACGGCACGCTCGGCTTGGCCGATGCGCTCAAGGTTTCCTGCGACTGCTTCTTCTACCAATACGGGAACGCGGCCGGCATCGAGTCCGTGGATCGCATCGGAAAAATCCTCGGCATCGGCGAGCACTACGAACTCGGCCTCGGCGACGAGAAGGACGGAGCCATGCCCGGCCCCGAGTGGATGAAAAACAAGTACCCTCAGCTCAAATGGACTTCCGCGCACACCGCGAATGTCTCCATCGGCCAGGGATACGTGCTGGCGAGCCCTTTGCAGATGGCGATGTCCTACTGCGCAGTCGCGAATGGCGGCATCGCGTATGAACCGCGGCTCGTCCGGACGGTGGTGGCACCGGGAACGAAGCCGACGCTGGACGAGAAGGGAAATGCTACGTGGATGCCCCTCGTGGAGGGCGGCCAGCCAGTCTGGCCCGACCAGCCAAAAGTCCGGGGCGATCTTCGCTCGGAAGTGACCGAGGCCCAGCTCGAAATTGTCCGCAACGGTCTGTGGAAAGTCGTCAATGAAACCGGCGGCACCGGCGGCGGCGGCACGGGCGCGAAAGCGCGGCTCAAGAACATCATCGTTGCGGGAAAGACCGGCACGGCGCAGGCGACGGATCGCGGCAAGAAGGACACCATCGCGTGGTTCTGTTGTTTCGCGCCGTACGAAAAACCGCGTTACGCCATTTGCACAATGGTACAGGGCGGGCACCACGGCGGCAGCGTCGCCGCGCCGATCGCGGCCCACATTTTGGAACAGGCGCTCGCCATGGATCAAGGG
>JBAVML010000358.1:0-16572 GCA_049690035.1 Chthoniobacteraceae bacterium | reverse complement strand
CTCGCCTCGGCGCTCACCGAGTGGCTGAGCGCGAGAGCGAGGACGGCACAAAAAAGTGAGGTGAGTTTCATGGAAGGGACTTCCGCCAAGTCAGGACGGCAGTGCTGAGACGGCGGGCGACGTCGGGTTTCTCGAGGGCGAGGTTGTGTGCTTCGTTGCGGTCAGTGGCGAGGTCGTAGAGTTCCGCGCCGGTGCCGTCGGCGTTGATCAGGAGTTTCCAGTCACCGTCGCGGATGGCGACGTTCGGAGATTTGGAGTCCGGCTCGTTCGGATAGGGAAATGCGCGGATTTTTCCTGCGCCTTCCGCCGGGGGTTTGCGTCCGTATTCCCAAAAGAGCGGCGCGGCGCGCGGCTTCGGTGTGCCTTTGAAAACCGCAGATTGATCCTCACCGTCGAACTTTACCGGCTCCGGTACCAGCACCCCGGCGAGGCCACACAGCGTCGGGAAAAAATCTACGGCGCCGACAACCGTCGTTTCATTCACACGCCCCGGCGGAATGGAGCCAGGCCAGCGCGCAATCAGCGGCGTGCGGATGCCGCCTTCGTAGAGGCTCCATTTCATGCCGCGCATTCCGGCGGTGCGCGCACGGTCGAAGGATGGTTGCGGGCCGTTATCGCCGGAGAGGAGGACGATCGTATTCTGGTCGAGCTGGAGTTCGCGCAAGCCGTCGAGCAGGCGGCCAATTTGCCGATCCGTCTCGCGGAGGACGGCGCGATACTCCGCATTGCCCACACCTTCTCCAGCGCCGGCCTTCTGCTCATCGGAGGGAACGTGCGGCGTGTGGACGTCGTCGAACCATAGGTTCACCAGCCACGGCTGAGTCGCGTTCCTTTTCGCAAAGGCAAGCGCTTCATCCACCATCCAGCGCGTGCGATCGTGTCGCGGCACTTGCTGCGGTTCGCATTCCTTTGCCCACGGCATCGACTTCAATCCGAGTGGCGCTGCGGGCTCCGGACTTTCGTAAGTGCCGAGGCCGAGATCGTAGCCATAGGCGGCAAACTTTGGCGCATCAGTCACATCGCGTCCGCCGCCGAGATGCCACTTGCCGATGTGCGCCGTGGCATAGCCCGCTTTTTTGAAAGAGCGCACGAACGACGGCGCGCTCGCATCGAGGAAATCCGCTTGGTCGCATTCGCGATTTCCAGCGCGGGTTTGCAGGAAGCTATTGATTCGCCACCGCGCAGGAAACTGCCCGGTGATGAAGCCACAGCGCGATGCCGAGCAGATCGGCGACGCAGTGTAGAACTGCGTGAAGCGCGTCCCTTCGCTCGCGAGGCGATCCATGTGCGGCGTCGGCACCTTCGCGCCGCCATTGCTCGCGAGATCGCCCCAGCCCATGTCGTCCACGAGGATGAAGAGCACGTTCGGCTTCGTGGCGGCCAAGCTGGGAGCGCAAAACGCGCAAAGGAGCACGAGAAGGAGCAAATGGGAGATTCGGTGCATGGCGCGATTGATCATCCACTCGCTGGATCGCCGGGGAATGCTCGCGACGCACCCGTTCCTACCGAGTCTCCACATCGCCAATCGTGTCCGCTGACAACTGCTCGGATTCACGGCCAGGAATTCAGGACGGTGCCGCTGGCGTCCTTGAGTTGGAGCGATTCGATGCGCACTTCGCCTTTGCCTCCGCAGGGATCGAGGCGCATGGCGAAGAGCGACTTGGGCTCGGTGATCGTAAGCGTCACGTCGTGCCACTCGCCGTCGTGTGAGACGGGGAAGGTCTGGTGTTTTCCTTGTGGCAGCGAGGCCTCCGCATCGGTAGTCCAGAAAAGATGGCCATCACCGCTGGCACGGCTTTGCACGCGGAAAGCGAGCGTGTAGGGCCCTGCGGCGAGCGTGCCAAGCCGGTCGAAAGCGAGTCCTGGATCGTCGCCCGTGCAACTGAGCACGAGTTGCTTTCCCTCGACGGTGAGCTTCGTGCCGCGGCGAGCGCGGGGCAGTGCTGCAGCGGTGGGTGACGCCGCTTTCGCGGCATCCGTCTGCGCGGCACTGGAAGTCTTCGCGGCCTTGCGCTTGCCCTTGCCGTCGCTGCCGCCTTCGGCCTTTTCGTAATTCGTCCACCCCGGGTTTTTCTTCGGCGTGACTTCAGTGGCGACCGGGGCGGTCTCCTTGCCTTTGGCCATCAGGACATTCGCACTCATGTCGTGCCACTGCTTCACCATGCGCGCGACGATGTCGGGATGCTGCGCGGCCACGTCGTGCAGTTCGGTGCGGTCGGTGGCGATGTGATACAGCTCCCACGGGTGGCTCTGGAAACTCACGAGCTTCCACTCGCCATCACGCAGCCCGCGGTCGCTGCCAAACAGCAGATGGATCGGCGGGCGTTGCGCAATTTTGCCTCCGGCCAAAATCGGCGCGAGCGAGATACCAGCGAGCGGTGTGGGCTCACGACCGGGAAATGTGTCCGGCACTTTTGCTCCCGTGACCGCGGCGAATGTCGGCAGCACATCCACCAGATGCGCCGGGCTGCTCACGACGGAGCCCGCCTTCGCCTTCAGGCCCGCGGGCCAATGCACGATCGCGGGCGACGCGATGCCGCCCTCGAACTGGTTCTGCTTGTAGAAACGGAACGGCGAGTTGCGCGCCCACGCCCAGCCGGTGCTGTCGCCCCAATGCGTCGTGGGATCGAAAGGCTCGCTCTTCGGATCAGGATTCCCGCGATCAAACGGGCACGCGCCGTTGTCGGAGACGAAGACGATGAGCGTGTCGTCGAGTTCGCCTGCGCTCCTGAGATTGGCGAGAAGGCGGCCGATTTCCTGGTCCACGCGATCGATCATCCCGGCGTACGCCGACATGCGACGCGATTCCCACGCCTTCTGCTCTGGCGTGAGCTGATCCCACGCGCGCACATGCTCGGGCCGCGGCGACTCGTCAGTATCCGCCGGCAGCAGGCCGATCCGCTTTTGCTTCGCGACGCGAGCCGCACGGATGGTGTCCCAGCCTGCGTCGTAGCGGCCGAGATATTTTTTGTAATCCACCTCGAGCGGCTGCAGCGGCGCGTGCGGCGCGTTGAACGCGATGTAGAGGAACCACGGCTTCTTCGTCGCCCGCGCGTCGCCGAGGAATTCGATCGCGTGATCCACATTCGCAACCGTCGTGTAGAAGCCCTTCTCGGGAACGGTGAACGGCTTGCCGTTCAGGCGAAATGTTTTGTCCCCGAGGTAGTAGTTCGTCGCGCCGGAAAGGTGGCCGAAGTAGCGATCGAATCCGAAGTCCGTCGGCTCCTTGCTGAGATGCCACTTGCCCGTCATCGCCGTGAAATAGCCCGCCGGCCGCAGCATCTCGGGGATCGTCACCGCACGCTGCATCCCTTCATCGCCAGCCTGCCGGCACCAGCGCCCGGTGAGCAGGCTCACGCGCGAGGAGTGGCACTTCGCCGTGTTGTAGAACTGCGAGAAGCGCACGCCGTCCGCCGCGAGCTTGTCCATGTTCGGCGTGGCGATCTCACTGCCGTAGCACCCGAGGTCGGAGAAACCCATGTCATCCACCATCACGAGGAGGATGTTGGGCCTGCCAGCGGCACTGGCGGAATTTCCGCAAAGGACGAAGACGAGCGCCAGGAGCGTGAGAAGGAAAGTCCTCATCGTGAGAGATGCGTGGGCGGCGAACCGGCCAATGCCCTGCGGCTCACTTCCGCGGCAGCGCGGCCTCGATTTCCCTGGCGACCTTCTCCGCGAGATATTGGTAGCCGGCGTCGGAGTAATGAACGTTCGCGGGGAGCTGTACGTCTTTCAGTTTCGCCGCGGCGTGCGCGTTGAGATCGTCCGTGGGAATGCCCGCCTCCTTCATCACCCGCGCGGCCACTTCGTTGTATTGCTTTTCATCGCCGCCGATGCGGCCGTCGGAGCCCTCGGGCACCGGCGTCGTATTGCACCAAATGAGCTTCGCGCCGGTCGTCTTCAAGATCGCGACGAGCTCGCGCAAGTTCTTCTCGTAATCCTCGAGCGGGACCTGTCTGTGCGAGCCCGCCGCCGTCGGGTCGGCGCGTTTGCTCGGGTCGTCCTGGATGAATTTGAGATCGTGCAGGCCCCAGTTGAAATGGATCACGTCCCATTTCGAGTCGCCCATCCACGCTTTGATCGTCTTCAGGCCCGTCGAGGTCGGTCCGCCATTTTGCGGAATGCGATGCACGTTCGCCTTGCCCTTGAGCAACTCGCGTACGGGGATCGTGTAGCCCATCGAAATAGAATCGCCGATCAACAGAACACGCGGCAGACCGGGCACGTCTTCGATTTTCGCCAGCGACGGATTCGGTGCGCGCCTCGGCTTTTCGGCGGCGGCCGGCGGTGCGGCTGTGACAGCGGCGAGGAGTGCGGCCAAGACAAGTGGGAGGATGATGTGGGTGTTCATGGAGTCGGGGTTCGTTGGTTTGTGGGGAAAATGGGGCGGAAGCTGTTCTACTTCACCTTCTCGCCAGGTTCTGCACCGAGCTGCCCTTCGGGCGCGGCGTTCTGGAGAAGCTCCTGCAACTTGGCGCGCATCGCTGCCACCCGCTCGGGCTCCTTTGCCGCGAGGTCGGTCTTCTCGCCGATGTCCGCCGCTAGATTGTAGAGCGCGACACCCGACGCGTCAGCTTTCCGCCCAGCACCTTTGCCCTTCTTCGGCTGCTCGCCGGACGCCTCCTCGCTATTTTGCTCGGACGCGTTCATCAACAGCTTCCAATCGCCCATCCGCACCGCTGCTCGGGTCGGTGACTGGACGCAGAGGATCGAATCATGCGGCGACTTCGCGCCTTGCGTGAGCATCGGCCAGACGTCGCGGCCATCGAGCGGCAGCTTGTGCTCGAGCGAACCGCCACCGAGTTTGACCAGCGTGGGAAACCAGTCGATCGCGTGCATCGGCTCCTTGATCGTCACGCCCACCGGCACGCGTCCCGGCCAGTTGGCGAAGGCGCAGACGCGCACGCCGCCTTCGTAGATCGTGCCCTTGCCCGCGCGCAGATCGCCATTGGTCGAAAGCGCCACCGGATTCGGCCCGCCGTTGTCCGAGGAGAAAATGATCAGCGTATTCTCGCGCAGTCCCGCTTTCTCCAAAGCGGCGACGATCTGTCCGATCGCTTCATCGACGGCGGCGAGCATGCCCGCGAGCTTTTGCCGGTTTGGTTTCAGCGCAGCATACGGCTGCATATAGCTATCCGGCACCTGCAACGGCGAATGCACGCCATTGAATGGCACGTAAAGAAAGAGCGGTTTCGTTTTGTCCTTCTCCGCGATCAACCGGCACGCCTCTCGCGCGACGAGGTGCGTGGAGTAGCCCTCTTCTTTCAACTCCTTGTCGTCGCGATACCAGTCATGCGAGCCGTCGCGGATGTGGGTGAAATAATCGATCGCGCCGAAGTAGTGACCATATTGGTGATCGAAGCCGCGCGACGTGGGGACGTAAGCGCGGTCGAACTCGCCGAGGTGCCACTTGCCCGTGATCGCCGTCTCGTAGCCTGCGTCCTTCAAGGCGTTCGCGAGCGTGCGTTCGCCGAGCGGCAGGCCCCACTTCGCATGCGGACGCACGATCGTATAGACACCGGTGTGCGTCGCGTAACGTCCGGTCATGAGCGCCGCGCGCGTCGGTGAGCACACCGGTTGTACGTAGTGCGCGTCGAGGATCGCTCCGCCGTGCGCCAGCTTGTCGATGTTCGGCGTCTGGATGTCTTTGCAACCCATGAAGCCAACATCCGAGTAGCCGAGGTCATCGATGAGCAGGAAGACGATATTAGGCCGCGGCGCGCTTTCGGCGGCGGATGCGGGTCCACCAACAAGCGCAACAAGCGCGACGAAAATCGGAGTGAAAAGACAGCGGAGTTTCATAGTCAGGAATGCAGGCGTGGAAATGACTGGGCGGCGGCAGTGTCGTTGACGGGTTTCACTTACAGCGAAAATCAAAGCGCGACGGTCCGACCCGGCATCGCGACCGAATCGGTGCCTTCGGCATCTCATAGTATTTGCTGCCGTAGGTCGCCGTGTCGGTGCAGCCCCGGTCATCGGCCATGATGAAGACGATATTCGGTCGCCCGGCGGCGTGAACGCTGAAGGCGCAAACAAGGAGGGTGAGGAGGAACGTGGCAGTCTTCATGGGAGGGAGGCGAGGAGCTTTAACTCCGGCGCGGCCATTTAAGATCGGGTTGGGAATGAAAATTACCGAAGACCACGACCTCGGCGCAAAAGAAGCCCGAACGATGGAACATTCATCGAAAGAGATTTCGATTCGGTCACTCCCCCTGATCGGCATCGAATAGTTCCGCTCCCACACCTTCCGCGCGCATTGAGCAGCACTCTCAACCCATTTGTCCCGCAACGGCTCCAACGCGGTCCCCATTCGGCTCAGCGCTTCCACATTGCCATTCGCGACGATCCCATTACCGAAACCCTGGTCGATGGAGAAGATCAGGCGGGAGCCAGGCTCGGCACGCGCCATCGTGAAGCTCGAGAAAATTATCACAATGAATAGCGCAGCGAGTTTCATGGAATGCTGATGCTTTCAAAGGTGCCGCAAGCCGTGCCTTCATTCGGGCGATGCGATCAGCCTGGATCGTCTTGTCGGCGAGGTGTGCAGTTCATGCGGGTCGCTCTCGTGGTCGTAGAGCTGTTGCCCGCCCCTGCCGTCGTCCCACTCGATGTAGCGGAACCGATCTGTGCTGACGCTGTGGCCGATGAGTTTCGTGTGGGTGGAAACCATCGTTCTGAAGACGACGGGCTTCCCTTTTCCGGCCGGGTCGGCGAGGAGCGGTTGCATCGAGGCGCCCTGCACATGCTTCGGGATTTCGAGTCCGGCGAGACCCGCAAGCGTGGGGTAAATGTCCACCTGCTCGACGAGTCCGTCGCACACGGCGGGCTTCACGCCGGGGGGCGGCGACAATGAGCGGGACGTATGTGCCTTCCTCGAAGAGCGTGTGTTTCGCCCACAGCTCGTGCTCGCCGAGTTGGTAGCCGTGATCGCCGGTGAGCAGCACGATCGTGTTGTCGTCGAGATGCAGTTCCTTGAGCTTCGCGAGCACGCGGCCGACCTGCGAATCCACCCACGATGTCGAAGCGAGATACGCGCGCCGAATCAGAGCGGTTCGATCGCCGCCAGGCCGGTCGTAATCGTCCAGCCATCATCGATCGACATCCGCTTTTGCTCGTGCCCGGCGCCCCACGAGTCGCTGAAGATCAACTCGTTGGTCTTCACATTGTAGCCAATGATCAGCCGCATGTGGCCGCCGGCATTTTGCGGAATGCCCGGCTCCTTCACGATCCCGAGCTGCACGCTCCAGAGGAGCGGAATGCCTTGCTCGATGTGCTGCTGCACCTCGCGCTGGAAGCGCCCGAGTTCCGCTCGGTTGCGCGTCCGCGCTTCCTTCAGGACCGGCAACTCCATCTGCCGATAAATCTCGCCGATCTCGATGAACTGCCCCGGATCAGCGACCATCGGCACGCCCGCCTTCTTCGCCGCGCGATTGTATTCCTTCATCAATTCGAGCACGCGCTTTACATCCGATTCCTCGATCTGCCGCACGCGCACTTTCAACCGCGCGCTCACCTTTTTCAGCGCCGCAAACATCCCGCCGTAACTCGTGCCGCCCTCCGCATCCGAGTTCGCGATCTGCGCGAGTTCGTTCGCATCGACCTGCGCGCCGTAGTAGCGCATCACTCGTTCCGTGGCGGCCACCACGCAGTATCCCTTCTGTCCCTGGTCCACCATCGGCACATCGGGAATCAGCACGTCGCCGGAACTTGCGTCCCGCTTCACGCGCTGCGGACCGTTGAATTTCGCGCGCTGCGGGGCAGCCGCGTTGAGCAACGAAACGGTCTTCTGCGGCGGCGTCACTTCCAGGCGAACGAACTCCGCGCGGAATGGAATGTCCCGCGTCTTCACCTCGCGCGTCGCGCTGAACTCCAAAAGATACTGCGCCTGCGGTGTGGACCAGATCACACCATCCGCCTTCACCGCATTCGTCGGATCTTTTCCACGCGGGACAAACTTCACCTTCGTCGAGCGATTCAAGGTCTCCACCGCATCGCGGACCAGTGCGTCATAGGCCTCTTTGGTCAGTCCGCCAGAATCGCCGCGCGCGTAAATCGCGACGGTTAGTTCCTTCATCTTCTCGCCATCGAACCGCGCGATCGCTTCCACCGCCGGCAGTCCGAAAACTGTCAGCTCGTTCCCCGCTGCGCGCGCCGAATCGCGCGCCTGCGACACCCAGCGAAAACCGATTCCCTGCGCCGCCGCCTCGAAGTCCGCTTGCTTCATCGACCAAAGACCAGCATTCGAGACGAGCGGATCGAGAGGTGCGGCCACCGCCCCATAACCGATGAGCAGGAAAATGGAGGGGATCAATCGCCGGACCATATCTATCGGGAATAAACGCAATGAATCCGCGCTCAACCCATTTGCGGCTGTTGCTGCGTGAGGCAGTGGAAAGCACCGAGCCCCCAGATCAATTCGCGGCAATCGATCGGCACGATTTTGCGCGTGGGGAAAAGTTTTTGCAGCACCGCCACCGCCCATTTGTCATGCACGTCCTTGAACACCGGCAGCAGCACCACGCGATTGCCGATGTAGAAATTCGCGTAGCTCGCCGGCAGCCGCTGTCCATCGCGGACGATCTTGCTCGGCATCGGGAGCGTGTGAATTTCCAGCGGCGTGCCGTCCTGCGTTTCCATCGTTTGCAGTAGCTCGCGATTCGTGCGCAGCGGGTGAAAATTCGGATCTTCCTCGTCTTCTTCGATCGCCGTCACCACCGACGACGGCCCGACGAAACGCGTGATGTCATCGACGTGACCATCGGTGTCGTCACCTTCGATTCCGTCGCCGAGCCAGAGGACATGTTTCACTCCGAGATATTCGCAGAGATGCTTCTCAATCTCCTTCTGCTTCAAATCGGGATTGCGATTCGGATTGAGCAGGCACGATTTCGTCGTCAGCAAGGTCCCCTCGCCGTTCACGTCGATCGACCCGCCCTCGAGCACCATACTCGGCGCGAAGAGCGGCAACCCGAGCTTCTCCGCGACGCGCGTCGGCACCGCGTCGTCGAAGTCAAACGGCGGATATTTCCAGCCCCACGCATTGTATCCCCAGTCCACGATCGCCATCGCCGGCGCCGCCTTGCGGGTCAGGAAAATCGGCCCGTGGTCGCGGCACCACGGCTCGTTCGTCGGGATGTGGAAAAAGGTGACGTGGTCCGACTTTGCATTGGCTTTCTTGAGGTGCGAACGCACCAGCGCCTCGTGTTCCTCATCGCACACATTAATGAAGACTTTCTCCGAAGTGCTCAGGGCATGCACCATCGCCGCGAGCGTCGGCACGACCTTCTCGTAGGAGTCGGGAAAGCTGATCCCATCCGGCCGCGGCCACGAGAGCCACGTCGCTTCATGCGGCTCCCACTCGGCGGGCATGCGATAACCCAGCGCGCTGGGAAATTGTCCATCGTGACTCGATGCGCTCATGGAATTCAGTCGATGAATCGCCTTTGAATCTCGCCGTACGCGTCGATGCGGCGGTCGCGGAAAAACGGCCAGTGCGTGCGCTGCGTGTCGAGCGCGTCGAGATCTGCGGCGACGACGAGGATTTCTTCCTCGCTCGCCGAAGCCTTCGCCACGATCTGCCCCGCCGGATCGGCGACAAAACTCTGACCCCAAAAGTCGATCCCCGCGCCGCCATCCGGCGCCTCGTGCCCCACGCGGTTCGGCACCGCCACGTAGCAGCCATTGGCGATCGCGTGGGAACGCTGGATCGTCTCCCACGAGTCGTGTTGGCGCTTGCCGTATTCGCCCTTCTCGCCGGGGTGCCAGCCGATTGCCGTCGGGTAGAAAAGAATCTGCGCACCCGCCAGCGCCGTCAGCCGCGCGGCTTCCGGATACCATTGATCCCAGCACACGCACACGCCGATGCGCCCGAAGCGCGTCTGCCACGCGCGGAAGCCAAGATCGCCCGGAGTGAAGTAGAACTTCTCGTAAAAGAGCGGGTCATCCGGAATGTGCATCTTGCGATACTTCCCGAGGTAAGAGCCGTCCGCGTCGATCACCGCCGCCGTGTTGTGATAGAGCCCCGCGCTACGCTTCTCAAAAAGCGACGCGACCACCACCACACCGCGTTCTTTCGCGAAGGAGCAAAACGCCGCCGTGCTCGGCCCCGGGATTTCCTCCGCGAGCTGGAAATATTTGTGATCTTCGACCTGGCAGAAGTACTGCGAGGTGAAGAGCTCCTGGAGACAGATGATCTGCGCGCCGCGATCCGCCGCCTTCGCCGCCAGGTCGAGTGCCTTCGCCAGATTCTCCATTGGCTCCGCCGAGCAGCGCATCTGCACGAGACCGATTTGGACGATGTTTGGTTTTGCAGCCATGCGGGGTGGGAGCCGCGTGCGAAGCTCGCACCCGGCCGAGGGAATCGGAAAGACTTTGCGCCGCGACTACTTGATCGAATCGGCGGGAACGATGCGGATCGACTCCACCACCACTTTCGTCACCGGCCGATCGTTCGCCTCCGTCGGCGTCGTGTTGATTTTTTCCAGCACGTCGTCCCCTTTGATCAGCTTGCCGAAAGACGTGTATTTGCCGTCGAGAAAAGTCGCCTTGTCGTGGCAGATGAAGAACTGGGAACCGGCCGAATTGATATCCTGCGAGCGCGCCATTGAGAGCACGCCGCGCACGTGGGATTTCTTGTTGAATTCAGCATCGATCTTGTAGCCCGGATCGCCCGTGCCCCAGCGTGCTTGCTTGCTGTCATCTTTCGTCAGCGGATCGCCGCCCTGGATCATGAAACTCTTGATCACGCGATGAAACGCCGTGCCGTCGTAGAACTTTTCGTTCGCCAGCTTCTTAAAATTGGCCACCGTCTTTGGCGCCACATCCGGCCAGAATTCTGCGACCATCTCGCCCATCGAGGTCTTGATCACGGCGACTTCTTTTTTGTCCTCCGCGCCTTGGGCGAGCGAGACGATGGCGAGTGAGGCTACGAGAGAGAAAAGGGGAATCTTCATGCCGCGAGCATTGCCACGCACTCGCCGCAGTGTCACGCGGAGAAATCGTCATGTTCGATTCGCGACGACGACTCTCGCGCGAAATTGGCAAGGCATCATTTCATCGCGCCAACCTGTCCTGAAAATCGATTGCCATCGTCGCGGGTGTGCGGATAGTCGCCGCCCCATGACTGACATCCGCATCCTCCTCAAAACGTCGCGCGGCGACATCGCCGGCACCATCTTCGCGTCGAAAGTGCCGATCACCTCGGCCAATTTCCTGAACCTCGCCAAGCGCGGCTTTTACAACGGCATCAAGTTTCACCGCGTGATCAAGGACTTCATGATCCAGGGCGGTGATCCGACCGGCACGGGCTCCGGCGGGCCTGGGTACAAGTTTGCCGACGAGATCGACAAGACGCTCAAGCACAGCAAAGGCGGACTTTTCTCCATGGCCAACGCCGGACCGAACACGAACGGCAGCCAGTTTTTCATCACCCATGTGGCGACGCCGTGGCTCGATGGAAAACACGCCGTCTTCGGTGAAGTGACGAGCGGCAAGGACGTGGTGGACGCCGTCGCGCAGGGCGACACGATCAAATCGATCGAGATCCTCGATTCCACCGATGAGCTCTTCACCGCGCAGAAGGCGCAGCTCGACAAGTGGAATGCGATCCTCGGCTGAGCGCAGCCCTCATTTGACTCACGAAAAGGCGGCGCCACGGCGCCGCCTTTTTCGTAGCGACGCGCTAAGCGAGGACCGAACGCACGACCTCGTGGACCAGCGCCCAATCAACGTCCTCAACCTGCCGCCACGAGCCGACTCCCGTCGGCAGCACGAACACATTTTTTCCATCGCGGAATTTCTTATCCATCTGCATCGCGCGGATGATGCGCTCGAAGAACTCCCGCGCATCCGGAAAAAATGTCGGCAACCCGGCGCGCTCGATCAGCGGCTGGAGCCTTTCAAGAAACGCGTGCTCGCACACACCAAGCCGCACCGCGAGCCGCGTGGCGGCAATCATGCCGATGGCGATCGCTTCACCGTGAGCCAGCGCGTAGTCGGCGCTCAGCTCGATCGCATGTCCAATGGTGTGACCGAAGTTGAGCACGTTACGGATGCCCTTTTTGTCGAACTCATCTTGCTCCACGACGCGCGACTTCAGCGAGACGCATTGGGCGACGACGTCGTTCAGCACGCCAGGATCGAGCGCGAGCAGACGTTCCAGGTCACCGCCCTCAAGCTGTTCGAAAAGTGATGCGCTGCACACGGCACCATATTTGATCACCTCGCTCGCGCCGCTGCGCAGTTCCCGCGCACTCAGCGAGCCGAGGAGCGCGAGATCGGCCACCACGAGTCGCGGCTGATTAAAGATCCCCATGATGTTCTTCACCCCGCCAAAATTCACCGCCACCTTCCCCCCCACGCTCGAATCGACCGCCGCGAGCAGCGTCGTCGGCATCTGCACAAACGGGATCCCGCGCCGGAAGACGCCCGCCGCAAACCCGCCGAGATCGCCGACCACACCGCCGCCAAGGAGAATCACCAACGGAACAGAACCAGTGTCGGGAAAGTTCTCCAGCAGCGCTGCGCAGGTCCGCGAAAATTCGTCCCAGCTTTTCCCTTCCTCCGTGGCGGGAATGTCGTGCCGCACGATCTTGCCAAAGCCAGCGCCCTCGAGCGCCGCACGAACGCCCCCAAAATAGAGCCCGCCGACTTGCTCGTTCGTCAGGACAAATGCCGCCGTTTGCTTGAGACCGTGCTCGCGCAATGTCTCTCCCAGCGAGCCGAGCAGCCCGTTGCCGATGAGCACGGGATAGCTACGAGGGCCGAGATCGACGTCGATGCGAGCAGGTGCGGACATGGGATACGGCGAATCTTTCGCCGCCCGCGGCGCGGGAAGCCAGCCAGAATCCAAAAGTGATCAGCGCGCCATCGCGGCGGCTTCACCGAGCGCCTCACCGAGCAACTCCGGATGGCGTGGTGCGAAGCCATGGTTTGCCTTGAGATCCATCAGCGTCCAGTGATGCAACGATAGCTTGAACCGACCGCGGAAACGCTCGTCGTAATCCGTCGCCCACCACACACCGCTGCGCTGCGCCCATTTACTAAAAGTCACATCCACGCCCTTCTCGTTGTGAATTCCCGCGAGCGTTGTCGATACCCGCCGCAAGCGTTGATTCTCGCGATCGATGGACAGCACCACGCGATCTTCCTCCGCGTACCCGAATCCCGGTCGAAGCACCGCCAGAACTTGATCGCATTCCGCGCCATCCACCTTCGCTGACCCGAGCTTTTCCAGGATCACGCCCGGCCGCTGAAAATAGTGCGGCCCGAGCAGGAACATTTTCCCCACATCGGCTTCCAACGCCGCCGCGCGAATCACTTCCTCGCGCGAATCAGCCTGCCCGTTGTACCACACGGTCACCCGACCCGGAGCGCGCAGCACGAACTTGCGGCCGCCGCGTCCCTTGTGCAGTTGCACGATCGTTCCACCGACCAGGTCGAGAGCCTCCTCGGACTCGCGGCGATACTTCCGGTCGGCCAATCGCGGCTGCATCCGCGAACCAAGCGCACTCCACTTGCCGACGTTGCGCACATTCAAATCCCGGATCGTGGACCACGATGTTGCGCCGTGAGCGCGCTGCGAAGCTGTGACAAGCGCGAGCGCCTCGGGATCAGACGACGTGAGCGTCGTAGTCGGAATTGCGGTCGAGGCGCATCCCGCGAAGAACGAGCCAGCGAGGATCGCGAAAACCACACGCAAAGCGCGTTCAGCGCGAGGTAGGTATGTCGCAGAGAAACAGGTGTCCATGGCGGATGGTGACGATCACTTCTTTCAGTTTCAATCGCGGGAACCAAGCTGGAAGTTGCGGGATCCGTGATCTCGCGATCGAGCCCAAAGAAAAAGGCGCGCGAGGAAATCCCCGCGCGCCTTTCACAATGGTTTGATCGACTTAGTAGCGGTAGTGCGCCGGCTTGTAAGGGCCTTCGACTGGCACGTCGAGATAGGCGGCTTGCTTGGCCGTAAGGACGGTCAGCTTCACCCCGATCTTGGCGAGGTGGAGGCGGGCGACTTCTTCGTCGAGCTTCTTGGGCAGGACATAGACAGCCGGCTTATAGACATCTTTGTTCCTCCAGAGGTCGAGTTGGGCGAGGGTCTGGTTGGAGAAGCTATTGCTCATCACGAACGACGGATGACCGGTGGCGCAGCCGAGGTTCACGAGTCGACCTTCGGCGAGCAGGAAGATTTCCTGGCCGGGCTTGAACGTGTACTTGTCCACCTGCGGCTTGATGTTGGTGTGTTTGATGCCGGGATAGTTCACGAGCTTGTCCACCTGGATCTCGTTGTCGAAGTGGCCGATGTTACAAATGACGGCCTGATCCTTCATCTTGGTCATGTGCTCGATGGTGATGACTTCCACATTTCCCGTGGTAGTGACATAGATATCGCCGCGACCGAGAGTATCTTCGATCGTGGTGACTTCGTAACCTTCCATCGCCGCCTGCAGCGCGTTGATCGGATCGATCTCGGTGACGATAACGCGAGCGCCTTGTCCGCGCAGCGATTGCGCACAGCCTTTGCCCACGTCGCCGTAGCCGATGACGACGGCGACCTTGCCGGAGATCATCACGTCGAGCGCGCGGTTGAGGCCATCGACGAGCGAGTGGCGGCAGCCGTAGAGGTTGTCGAACTTCGATTTGGTCACCGAGTCATTCACATTGAACGCAGGTACCAGCAGCTTGCCGAGTTCCTGAAGCTTGTAGAGGCGATGCACGCCGGTCGTGGTCTCTTCGGAGACACCCTTCCAGTCCTTCACGATTTCGTGGAAGATAAAGGGGTTCTCAGCGTGGATCTTCTTGAGCAGATCCTTGATGACCTTCTCCTCGTGAGAGCCGGACTCGCTGTTCACCCAGTCGTCGCCGTCTTCGAGCTCGTAGCCCTTGTGGATGAACAAGGTCACGTCACCGCCGTCATCGACGACGAGTTGTGGGCCCTTGCCTTCGTTGTTCACGATCGCCTTCCAGGTGCAGTCCCAATATTCCTCGAGGGTCTCACCCTTCCAGGCAAAGACGGGCACGCCCGTGACGGCGATGGCCGCGGCGGCCTGATCCTGAGTGGAGAAGATATTGCACGAAGCCCAGCGCACATCCGCACCGAGGGCAACGAGCGTCTCGATGAGCACCGCGGTCTGGATCGTCATGTGGAGCGAGCCGGTAATGCGCACGCCTTGGAGAGGCTTCGAGGGTGCGTATTGCTCACGAATGGAGATCAGGCCGGGCATTTCCTGCTCGGCGATCACGATTTCCTTGCGGCCCCAGTCGGCGAGGCTGATGTCTGCGACCTTATAGTCGCCAGTAGTCTTATTTAGTGTCGTAGTGCTCATTAGTTTGTTTGCAGTGGCTAGTTAGTGATTTACTTCGCGAGCTTCTTGAGAGCGGAGGCTTTGTCGGTGGCCTCCCAAGTTAGATCGGCGTCGTCTTTTCCGAAGTGTCCATAGTTCGTTGTCTTGCTATAGATCGGACGCAACAAATCGAGTTGCTTAACGATATCCGCAGGCTTGAAGCTGAACGTCTTTAACACGGCGGCGAGGATCGAATCATCGGAAACCGAGCCCGTGCCGAAGGTGTCAATATGCACACTGACCGGCTGTGGGTGACCGATGGCGTAGGCAAACTGCACTTCGCAGCGCGCAGCGAGTCCGGCGGCGACGACATTTTTTGCCACCCAGCGGCCCATATAGGCAGCGCTGCGATCGACCTTCGAAGGGTCCTTTCCGGAAAATGCGCCGCCACCGTGCCGGCCCATGCCGCCGTAGGTATCGACGATGATCTTGCGGCCGGTCAGGCCGGTATCGCCCTGCGGCCCACCGACGACGAACTTGCCGGTCGGGTTGATGAGATACTCGGTGTCCTTGGTCAGCATGCCTTTGGGCAGCACCGCCTTGATCACTTTCTCGATGCAGAACTTTTCGATCTCCGCGTGCTCCGCGTCGGCGGCATGCTGGGTGGAGATGACCACGTTGGTGATCCGCGTCGGTTTGCCGTCCACGTATTCCACGGAGACCTGCGACTTCGCGTCGGGACGCAGCCACTTGGCGGCTTTGCCGGCTTTGCGAATCTCAGTCAGCTTCCGCCCGAGGCGATGCGCATACATGATTGGCGCCGGCATCAACTCGGTCGTCTCGTTGCTGGCGTAACCGAACATGATGCCCTGGTCGCCCGCGCCCTGCTCGGCGGTTTTTTTTCCCTTCACCTTCTTTGCGTCCACGCCTTGCGCGATGTCGGGCGACTGGGCGGTGAGGATGTTCTGCACGAAAATCTTGTCCGCGTGGAAGATGTCGTCGTCGTTCACGTAGCCGATTTCGCGCACCGCATCGCGGGTGATCTGCACGTAGTCGAGCTTCGCCTTCGTGGTGATCTCGCCCCCGACGATCGCGATGTTGCTCTTCACGTAAGTCTCGCAGGCCACCCGGCTCTTCGGGTCCTGCGCGAGGCAGGCGTCGAGCACGGCGTCGGAGATGGTGTCGGCGACTTTGTCAGGGTGGCCTTCGCCGACGGATTCGGAGGAAAAGATGTAGCGGTTGGACATGCGGGAGTTGGGGTCGTTGGGATTAGGGTTGCAGCAAGAGATCGGGC
>JBAVML010000357.1:0-5415 GCA_049690035.1 Chthoniobacteraceae bacterium | reverse complement strand
GTCCAGAGCGGGAAATTACCGTCGTAGTCCTGAGCGAAAAGCTTGCACGCGAGACCGACTTGTTTGGCGTTGGAAAGCGCTTTGGTCTGCGCGCCGCGGATCTGGACTTCGCCGAAGACCGGGAGGGCGATGCCGGCCAGGATCGCGATGATGGAGATCACGACCAGCAGTTCGATGAGGGTGAATGCGTGTTGTTTGGAGGATGTCATGGGCGGGTGGAGGTTAAACAAGAGTGTCGAAAGATATGGGAGAAGCAAGGGGCCGCAATTCCAAACTCTGCGTTTTATTCGGCGTGGAGCTTGAAGCCGATCATGGCCAGTGGCGGCAGGGTCAGGAGAATGGAATGCGATTTGCCCTGCCATGAGGTGTGTTCGGCATGCTGGCCGCCGTAGTTGCCAAGGTTGCCGCCGCCGTAGGTCTGCGCGTCGGTGTTGAGCACTTCCTCGTACCAGCCGCCGCCATTCACCCCCACTCGGTAACCCTCGCGCGGGACGGGTGTGGCGTTCACCACGAAGACAAGCATCTGCCCGGTGCGCGACTTGCGCATAAAGGCGATGACGGAGTTGTCCGAGTCGTGGAAATCGATCCACTCGAAGCCGGCGTAAGTGTCGTCCTGATCGTAAAGCGCAGGTTCGTTTTTGTAGAGCCAGTTGAGGTGGATGACGAGGCGCTTGAGGCCGTCGTGCTCGGGGCGGTCGCAGAGATGCCAGTCGAGGCTCTGATCGTGATTCCACTCGCGCCATTGGCCGAACTCGCCGCCCATGAAGAGCAGCTTCTTTCCCGGATGCGCGTACATCCACGCGTAGAACATCCGTAGATTCGCTAGCTTCTGCCACACGTCTCCGGGCATCTTATTGAGCAGCGAGCCTTTGCCGTGAACCACTTCATCGTGGCTGAGGACGAGGACGAAGTGCTCGTGAAAGGCGTAGATGAGCGAGAAGGTGATGTCGCCCTGATGGAACCGGCGGAACACCGGGTCGAGGCTCATGTAGCCGATGAAGTCGTGCATCCAGCCCATGTTCCACTTCAGCCCAAAGCCGAGCCCGCCGAGGTAGGTGGGACGCGAGACGCCGGGCCACGCGGTGCTCTCCTCCGCGATGGTGATGATGCCGGGATGGCGCTCGTAGCAGACTTCGTTGAAGCGCTTGAGGAAGTAGATGGCCTCCAGGTTTTCGCGGCCGCCGAACTCGTTCGGGATCCACTGGCCCATCCCGCGCGAGTAGTCGAGGTAGAGCATCGAGGCGACGGCATCCACGCGCAGGCCGTCGATGTGATATTCGGCGAACCAGAAGAGCGCGTTGGCGATTAGGAAATTGCGGACCTCATTGCGGCCGTAGTTGAAGATCAGCGTGCCCCATTCCTTGTGCTCGCCCTTGCGCGGATCGGCGTGTTCGTAGAGATCGGTGCCGTCGAACTCCGCGAGGCCATGGCTGTCTTTTGGAAAATGGCCGGGCACCCAGTCGAGGATGATGCCGAGGCCTTTTTGGTGCGCTGTGTCCACGAAATACCGGAACTCGTCCGGGTTTCCAAAGCGGCTCGTCGGCGCGAAGAACCCCGTGACTTGATAGCCCCACGAGCCGTCGAACGGATGCTCGGACACGGGCAGCAATTCAATGTGCGTGTAGCCCATGAACACGACGTAATCGAGCAACTCATCGGCCAGTTCGCGGTAGCTCAGGTATCGATCGCCTTCCTCGGGCTTGCGCCGCCACGACCCGAGATGCACCTCGTAGATGCTCACCGGTTCCCGATGCCATTCGCGTGTTTTCCGCCGCTCAACCCATGCCGCATCAGCCCACTGGTAGCGCTCGAGATCAAAGACCAGCGACGCGGTCTGCGTGCTGTGCTGGCCGAAGAAAGCGAACGGATCGCTCTTCAATGCGATGCCGCCGTGCGACTGTTTGACTTCAAACTTGTAGTGCGCGCCTTCGCCGACGCCGGGCAGGAAAATCTCCCACACCCCGCAGCCGAGCAGCTTGCGCATCGGCGCCCGCCGGCCGTCCCAGTTGTTGAAGTCGCCGACTACCGACACGCGCTGCGCGTTCGGCGCCCAGACGTGAAAGGCCGTGCCCTTCACCCCGTCGATCGTCATCAGGTGCGCGCCGAGTTTTTTGTAGAGATCCCAGTGCTGGCCTTCGGCAAAAAGATGGAGATCGAGCGGGCCCAGGATGATCCCGAACGAATATGGATCGCTTTCCGTCCACTCGGTCCCGTCGTGGCTGGTCAACCGCAGCACGTATTGAAAACGCTCCTCGCTCCCCTCGATGATCGCTTCAAAAAAACCGTCCGGATGCACCTTCAGCGCGGAATAGACCGCGCCGGCCTCGTTTGCATCCTGCACCACTACCGCACTCGCATCGGGGCGGAAGACCCGCACGACGAGGTTTTCCCCCGCCTGATGCATGCCGAGGATCGCGAAGGGGTCGCCGTGATACGCTCCGGCGATGGCATCCATGGCGGCGGCGTCGAGGGTGGGGACGGAGACGGAGAGGTTCATACCGTTATTTAGTTTCGGTTTCGGCGAGGAGAGGGGAAAGGAAATTCCGGTAAATCGCGTCCCACGAATAACTTCGCCGCGCCTGCAGGCGGGCCGCGTGGGCGGCGTCCGCGGTGAGCGTCGTTACGATGAGCGCGGCGACTTCTTCGGGATCGGCATTGGGGGAGAAAGTGGTTGTGCCCCGAGCGAGCAGAGAATTCAGCGGCTCGATATCACTGCAGAAAATCGGCAACCGATGGAGCGCCGCCTCGAGCAGCGGAATGCCGAAACCCTCCTGCCGGCTCGGAAAAAACAGCGCGTCCGCGAGGCGGTAGAGCGCGTGCAATTCGTGGTCGAGCAGCGGACCGCCCTCGTGGAGAAAGAGCGCATCGTTCCAAAGCCCCAGCCGCTCGCGCATTTCGCGGAGACCCGCCACGTATTCGCCGGACCCAGAGTCGTGAATCTCCGGCGGCGCCGTGATCAGGGCCGCGCACGAATGCCCGGCTCCGTTCAGCGCCGCCGTCACTTGCAGTGTCAGTTCCACATTTTTCCGGCGCAGGAGACGGGTGGGATGCAGCAGCACGAGGTCACGCTCCAGCAGAGCGTGCCGCTGCGCGAGTTCCGCGACGCGGGGCGGTAGATCGAAGAGGTGCTGTGGGTCCACACCATTGGGGATCGTGCGGCATCGGACTTCCGGCTGGCCGGTCAATTCCAAGAACTGCCGCCGCCGCAGTTCCGACACTGCCACATAGGCGCAGCGTGGATGCGCTTTCGTCAGCAATTCCCAAGGCGCCTGGTCGAGGGGCAGGGGAGCGTAGTCCGGATTGCACGCCGCCAGATCATGCACCCAGCAGACGAAGCGCACGCCCGTCAGTTCCTCCGCCAGCCGCCACACCGCCGCCGTCAGCGCGAGGTGAAAATGCATCGTCAGCACATTGTGCAGCATCACCACTTCCTGCCGCGCGAAGATTGGCCGCAGTCGCTCCACCAGCCCTTCGTCGCCCTCGATTCCCGACACCACTTCCACCTCATGTCCCGCTTCGCCGAAGAGCCGCGCGTGCTCCGCCATCACCAGTTCCACTCCCGCGATCACCGGCAGGTAGGAGTAATGAACGAGCGCGATCCTCACGTCGTTCCCTGTGGCGCATTGCCTGCTCTGACCGCAAGGATGAAATACCTCGGGCTCATCGTCGTCGTGGCCATCATTTACTTTGTCCTCGCCCGTGAATCGCCCGTCGATCAGGTGAAGGAAGCCATCGTCCAGACCGAAGCCGCGCCGCTCACCCAGGGCGGCCCCGCGCCGGTCCCGACCAGTGCTTCCCCACTCAAGCAGCCGCTCGACCGCACTCACGACGTCCTCGAGAAAGTGAAGGCGCGCAACGGCGACGGCGAGTTCTAGCCCCCCGCGGCGGGCGGGCGGGTGAGGGAATCGTCGAGCGGCGCGCCGGTGAGCGTGTGCAGAAAAGCCTCCAGATCCGCCTTTTCCCCCTCGGTGAAATGCCGCGGCTGGAGCGTTTCTTCCCGATGTCCGAAGACGGTTTCGCCGGGCAGTTCCGAGTAAAAATCGAGCACCTCGCGCAGCGTGGCAAAGTGCCCGTGGTGCATGTACGGCGCGGTCTGCGCGACGTTGCGCAAAGTGGGGGTCTTGAATTCGCCGAGATGGTTCGGCTTCACGGTGAGGTAGCGCAGTTTGATATTCGTCTCAGGGCTTCGATCGTCGCTGAACGCTCCGAGCCCGTTGAACCGATCCTCCCGCACATCCATGATTCCGGCGAATCGTCCCTGGTCCACCAGCGCGCCAGGCAGCCCGAGGTTGTGAAATTCGCCGTCGGAGAAATTGGGCCCGGCATGGCAGAGCACGCAGCGCCCGCGGCCGACGAAGAGCTGGAGGCCGCGCTGAGCCGATTCACTGATCGGCGCCGTTCGCACTTTGCCACTGCGCAGCATTTCCACGAAGCGGTCGAACGGCGCGTCCGTGCTGACGATGCGGCGTTCGTAGGCCTCGATCACTTTGCCAAAATGGGAAAGCAATCGATCCGCCGAAGGCGTGTCGGCGTTCGCGCTGGCGGGCAGCGGCCCGAAGATCGCTTCGTATTCGTACTTCATCCCCGCATCGCCGGACAGGACCGCGAAAAGACGTTCTGGTGATGAACCCATTTCCGCGCTGTGCAGCAGCGGCTGAATGGCCTGCGCCCAGAGCGAGTCCTTCCGCCCGGACCAGTAAAACCAGCGCTGATGGGCGACGTTCCAGAGGGCCATCGAATGGCGCTCCGTCGTCCCCAGCCCCGCGGAAAGCGTCTTGGGATCAGAGAAACCGTGCGCCGGGTTGTGGCACGTCGCGCAGGCGACCGCGCCGTTGGCCGAGAGCTGCGCGTCAAAGAAGAGCCGTTGTCCGAGTCGTGCCGCGGCGGGATTGTCGGCCACGGCGTTGGTCGGGTTCGGGGGAATGCGCGGCAGCGGTGAAAGCTTGAGGATCTCGCGGATTTCCTCGGCGGTGAAAACGATCCCGGTCTTCTTCGGCTCGCGGTCACAACCGAAACCGATCAAGCCGGCCAAGCCTGAGGCCACGATCGCGAGGCCACGCCGGTTCATTCGATCGAAACCGGAAAGAACGCCCGCTCCTGAGCGGCCCCCGCCGAGATCTCCACCATGATGGACCATTCGCCCGCCATGTGGAAAAGCATCCCATCGGCCCGGTAGCGCTGGCTTTCTTCGTGGACGGTCTCCGGCTTGGTATTCATCCCGTGGCCGTGACTCGGCATATCGGCATCCACCGAGACGCTGGCCGGGGCTGCGGCTCCAGCGCCCGGTTCGACGAGGACTCCGAGCGAAAAGTGCCGGTTTCGCGTGATGCCGCCGCCACTGGGTTGAATCGTCACGGTGAAATTCCCGCCGTCGGTCTTGCGCGTTGCGGGCCATTTTTCAACCGCCGCAGACGT
>JBAVML010000356.1:0-6867 GCA_049690035.1 Chthoniobacteraceae bacterium | reverse complement strand
TGCCGGTGCTCTATTCGCGTTCATTAAGTTCTATGAAAGTCAGCAGCTCAGCAGCCGTGAAGCCCAGGAGCGGGCAGGAAAGGTAGCGAGCTTCGATCGTGACAAGATGGACGCGATCATGATCAAGAACAGCGAGAGCAAAATTGAACTGCGCAAAGACGATAAAGGAAACTGGCGTCTGGAAGAACCGGTGAAGGACCGTGCAGACTCCCTGGCGGTAAGCCAGCTTTTCACCACCGCCGAATCACTGCGTTACGACGCAGTGATCGGCGATGAAAAGAAGGGGGCGGACAAGGACCAGCTCAAGGAATACGGGTTGTCCAACTCGGAGACGAAGGTGAAGTTTGCCGGCAAGGACAAGCCAGTCGAGTTGATCTTTGGCAAGGATGCGGCAGTGGAAGGGAAGGTTTACGTCAAGTTGGAGAGCTCGAATACGGCCTACGTGATCGGAAAGGATCTCAAGGAACAGATTTCAAAGAAGGTGGATGAGTTCCGCGACCACAAGCTGACTGATCTGAATACAACACAGGTTAACAAGGTGTCGCTTAAGACGAACGCTGGGGAGATCGAATTGGAGAAGAAGGACCAGCATTGGTTCGTGGTGAAGCCGCTCAGGGTAAGGGGCGATGATTCGAAAATCGGTGACCTCATCTCGCAGGCAGCGACGGCCCGCGTAGAAAGCTTCGTGGGCGATGTAGCCAATGCCGGCAATCTCGGACTTCAGGAACCACGTGCGACCTTAACGCTCTGGACGGAGGGCGGCGGCTTGCCGACGGTTCTGCAAGTGGGTGGGAATCCGAAAGACGACCGGGAGAGAACTTTTGCCAAGGCTTCGACACGGGAGGGCGTCGTGCTGCTTCCCAAGTCGATTGAGGATTTGATTTTGACCAAGCCGAATGATCTTCGCGACAAGAGTCTCGTCCGCGTGGAGGCAGACATCGTCGATCGGATCACGATTGAAGGCGCGGGCAAAGAGAAGATCGTGCTCGCTCGCAGTGGCGAGTCGTGGGTGCGCAAGGTGAACGGAAAAGATGAGGCTATCAATGCTGCCGCCGCGAAGCGTTTGCTCGATACCGTACGAGGGCAGGAGGTGACCGCGTTCGTCGCCGACGTGGCGACGGAATTGCAGAAGTACGGGCTCGATCAGCCACAGGCGAAACTCAACTTCAGCAGTTACGCCTCAGAGAATACCGCCGAGACCAAGGCGGGCGAGAAGCCGATCGTTGTCATCTTTTTCGGCAAAGCCGAAAATGGGAACATCTACGCGCGAGTGGAAGATGAACCATTCGTTGTGTCGGTGCCGGAGACGCTTCTGGAGGTGTTGATGACCGATCCTTTGCAATGGCAGCCGCTGGAGATCTATAACCACAAGGCCGAGGACGTCACTGCCGTCGAGGTATCGAGGGAAGGCCAGCCGCCGATCACCTTCGAACGCGACAAGGATAAGGCATGGAAGCTGGCCAAGGGCGACGGTGTGGTGAACCAGATTAATTTACAATCGCTGGTCAATACATTGGCAAAATTGCGCGCGGTGCGGTGGATAGGAGCGACGACACCGGAGTTCGGCCTCGAGCACCCGTCGCTGACCGTCACGTTCAAGGCCGGAGACGTTGGTGGCAAACTGATGGTGGGGACCGTTGGTCCCGACGAGCTCGCGTACGCTTCCGCGGCGGGCCACCGTGGCGCTTTCGGCCTGAGCAAGCCGGACCTCTCGGCGTTGCAACTGCCGTTGTTGGAAAAGGCGCCCGCGCCCCCGGCAGTGAACCCTGCGCCTGCGGCACCGCTTCCAGATGCGCCCGCCACTCCGGCGCCTTCTACTGAAGCGCCGACGCGGCCGGTTCCGCCGCAGTAGCAGCTCACGCGCGGGTCGCCGTGTAGAGCGACACGATGCCCCCGCTGAGCGGGGCGCAGGTGGCCTCGCTGAATCCGCACGAGTTGACCAGCTCGCACATCCGTTGGCCGTAGGGAAATGCCTCGATCGATGCGCCGAGATAGTCATAGGCAGACTTTTCGCCCGTGAGGAGGGCGGCAATTCGCGGGAGCACGTGATGAAGGTAGGGACGGTAGAGCCAGCGAAGAGGCGCAGGTGGAATGGAAAAATCGAGGACGAGCAGATGACCGTCGGGGCGAAGCACCCGGCTCATTTCCCGCAGCGCACCTGGCCAGGACTCCATATTGCGCAAGCCAAAGGCAACCGTGAGAGCTTCGAAGGAAGCGGCCGGAAAGGGAAGCCGCATCCCGTCTGCGGTAACGAGGAGGTCCAGACCTTTACGCTGTGCCTCCCGGAGCATCGGATGGCAGAAGTCCGCACCCACGACGGTGCTTCGCGGGCAGGCGGCGCGAAGGGCCAGCGCGAGATCGCCGCTGCCCGTCGCAAGATCGAGAATCTCCGCGGGTTTCCAGTTCGCCACGACGTCTGCGCATCGACGGCGCCAGAGAAAGTCCATCCCGCCGCTGAGGAGGTGATTGGCCAGGTCATATTTCTCCGCAATGGAGGAAAACATGCGGCGAACGACCGGGCCTTTTTGGGAATCTGCGATTGTCACGGTTTCGAATGGATAGGCGCGATCAAGGTAAAGGCATAGCACGTGCTCTCCCAAATGTGTCGAACGATTCCTGATTGGCCGCTCTGGTGGTCGTAGGTGAAAGTTCGCCGCGCATGCCAAAATCCGTCATCAGCAAAGCGAAGATTCTCATCGTTGACGATGAGCCGTCGAACGTGCGGCTGCTGGAACGCATCCTGGAACTCTATGGCGTCGGCGATGTCCGCAGCACCACGGATTCTCGGAAGGCGCTGAGTACCCTCTTCGAGTTCGAGCCAGACCTTGTCTTGCTGGACTTGAACATGCCTTTCCTCGACGGATTCGCGGTCATGGCGCAGATCAAGGAGGCGATTCCGGCGGAAAGCTATCTCCCGATTGTTGTCTTAACGGCGGACGTCACCGCGGAAACGAAGCGCCGCGCCCTCGCGGCGGGGGCGCATGATTTTCTCACCAAGCCGCTCGATAACTCGGAGGTCGTGCTGCGAATCAAGAACCTGCTCGAGAATCGGTTTCTAAACCTGGAAATGCAAAACCGGGTGAAAGAGCGGACTGCGCAACTCGAGGAAACGCTCGAACAGCTCGGCTCCACGCAGCAGCAAATCGTCAAACAAGAGCGGTTGCGGGCGCTCGGCATGATGGCTGGTGGAATCGCGCACGATTTCAATAACGCGCTGACCATGATGCTCGGCTACGCGGAGTTGCTACTCCCATGGCTCCAGCAGCACGCCAGCACGAGGGAGCTCGCGTATCTCAACCACATCATCGACGCCGCGCAAGATGCGGCCCATGTGGTGAGTCGTTTGCGTGAGTTCTACCGTCCGGCGGAAAATAACGAGATTCGCGTGCCGGTGAACTTAAGCGAAATGGCGCAGGCGGCCATCTCGCTCACGGCACCAAAGTGGAAGGGCAAGAGCCGCGCGGATGGTGTGCAAATCGAAGTCTTCACCGAGCTGGCCGACGTTCCTCCGATCGCTGGGAATGCTGCCGAGATTCGCGAAGTTCTCACCAACCTGATCTTCAATGCGGTCGATGCGATGCCGGAAGGCGGGTCCATCACCGTCCGCACCACGTGGGATGAAAAGGGCGTTGTCGTTTCGGTCAGCGACACGGGTTTTGGCATGACGGAGGCGGAGATTGGGCGTTGCCTCGAGCCCTTCTTTACCACCAAGGGAGATCGCGGCACCGGCCTCGGGCTCGCGGTCGTTTATGGCATCGTCCAGCGGCATGAGGGGACGATCGACATCACCAGTGAAAAGGGCGTTGGAACCACCTTCGCCATTCGCCTCCCGAGCACAGCGATCCAGCAACTCGCGCCGCCGAAGGTGGCGCAGCGAGTTGCGCAGAGGCTGCGGATTCTGGTCGTAGACGATCAGGAGATCATCTGCGAGCTGATCGCGGAGTATCTGAAGGGTGACGGGCACCACGCTGTGACCGCGGTGGAAGGCACTGAGGCGCTCGCCGTTTTCGAACGTGAGGGATTCGACCTCGTCATTACCGACCACTCGATGCCCGGGATGAACGGCGTGCAACTCGCAAAAGCGATGAAGGATCGCGAGCCTTCGACACGGGTGATTTTGCTCACCGGTTTTGGCGACGAAATGATGGGTCGTGGAGAACGCCCTCCCGAGATCGATCTCGTGCTCGGCAAGCCAGTGAGCGCGGCGGATCTTCGAGACGGAGTCTATCGCGTGCTCGCCGACACCAGCGCCGTTTCGGTTGCTTAATCGCGGCGGAACGCCTTCGCGACGATCTCGAGCACCGCCTGCGTCGTGTAGGGTTTGGGGAGGAAGTTGACGCCTGGAGTGAGGATCAGGTCGGCGCCGACGAAATCCGGGCTGTAACCGCTGGTGTAGATAATCGGCAGCGCTGGCACCTCGGCGTGCAGCCTCTCGCCCAGCACGCGCCCGCTAATCCCGCCGGGCATCACCATGTCCGTGATCACGAGATCGATCTCCGCGCGATGCTCGGCCCAGCTCTGCAAGGCTGCCTGCCCGTCCGGCGCGGTGATGACCTCGTGCCCGTTCATCGTCAGGATTCCTTGGAGCAAATAGATCAGCATTTCCTCGTCCTCCACGATCAGGATCGTGCGGGCCTTTCCATCGAGCGGCGCGGTGAACGTGGGCCCCTCTTCCACGCGCGTGGTCGTCGAGGCCGGCAGATAGACGTGAAACGTGGTGCCCTTGCCCGGGACGCTTTCGACGTCGATCCAGCCGTCGAGCTTGTCGACGATCGCATAAACGACCGCCAGCCCGAGTCCTGTCCCTGTCCCGGGGCTCTTCGTAGTAAAAAACGGCTCGAAGATCCGGGGGAGGTTTTCTGGTGAAATCCCGCGACCGTGGTCTGCAACCGTCAATCGCGCATATTCCCCCGGCCGTGCTCGAGCATGAGGCGTGGTCTCGAGCGCGAGATGTTCCAAGCGCAGCGTGAGCGTGCCGCCGTCCGGCATCGCATCGCGCGCGTTGAGCGCGAGGTTGAGGACGATCTGTTCGATCGCACCCGCTTCACCCACCACGATGGGGTGAACGGAACCCATCTCCCAGCGCTGTTCGATTTGTTCTCCGAGCGTACGCGTCAGCAAAGCACGGGTGTCACCCAAAACTGCGGCGAGATCCAGCGGTTCGCGCGCGATGACCTGCTGGCGGGTGCAGGTGAGGAGCCGGTGAGTCAGGGCTGCCGCCCGCTCGCTCGCCGTGAAGGCAATGCGCAGCGATTCGCGAGTGTCGTCGGACAGCGCGCCGCGATCGAGCTGGAGACTAAGATGGCCCTGAATGACGGTAAGGATATTGTTGAACTCATGCGCCACGCCGGCGGCGAGCGACCCGACGGCTTCCATCTTTTGCGCCTGCCGGAGTTGCGTTTCGAGGTTCTCGAGATCGGTTACGTCCTCAGCGATGAGGAGAAGATGGTCGCGTCCGCGCCAGACGAAACGTTCACCCCAGAGTTTCACCTGCCGAACCCTTCCGTGCCCATCACGCAACTGGCAATCGAAGTGGCGCACTGGTTCGCCCGCGCGCAGCAGCAGGCGCACCTCCTCGTGTTGAGACGGATCCGCCCATAGCCCGATTTCGTCGCCGATCTGCCCGATAATCGACTCACGAGGGCGCCCGAACAGGGCCGCGCCCGCTTCGTTGATCTCGACGAATCGTCCGTCCGCCAACGCCTCCATGACCATCCCCATCGGGCTCGCGCGAAACGCCAGGGCAAACCGATCCTCGGCTGCGCGCAATGCTTCGAGCGCAGCGTTCCGCTCCGCGATCTCCGCGCGCAATTGAGTGTTTGCGCGTTCCAAGTCGGCATTCCGGATCGCGATGCGAGCCCCGAGGTTTTCCAGTTTCTCGCGAACCTCCCGCGCGAGCAGCCACTTCCGCGCGAGTGCGTGAGCCAGTTGCAACACTTCGACTTGATCGAACGGCTTGCGCAAAATGAGCAGCCGGTCGGAGATGCCGAGCTTGCGCACCATTGCCCGCCATGAGTAATCGGACGAGGAGCTGCACAGCACCACCTGCAGATCGGGATTCTCGCGCCACAGTTGCGCCGTCGTCTCCACGCCATCCCAGCCAGGTCCGGGGCGCACATCGATGAAGGCCACCGCGAAAGGCTGCCGGGAGGCACTCGCCGCCCGCGCCTTTTGCCAGCCCTCCTCTCCGTGAGTGGCGGTCTCAACCGCAAAACGGAGCGGGTCCGCCGCGCTCGGCAGGTCTCGAAAAAGTTCCATCTCGCCCGGATCGCTCTCGCGCCCCGCCTCGTTGAAGGCAAGGATCCCACAGAACTCCGTTTGGCTCGCCGGGTCTTCATCGATCACGAGAATTCGAACGGCGTCGCCTGCGTTATCCATGCGTCGATCGAGGATGGCTGTGCGCGAACATGCGGCACTTTAATCCATCGGTAGGCGCCACCGCGACGAACAAAAAAGCCAGCTGGCGAAATTTCATCCCCGCCTAGGTTCCTGCGGAGGAAGCGTCCGCGGACTTTTTCTTCCATTCGCGGGACTGGCGCTTTTCCGCAGCGCGCCCCTCGCTTGAGCCACCGACCTGCTGTTCGGTTCACGCAGGCGGTATCGTTTGAGAGGTCGGAAAGTAGCGGATGGCGGCGGGATCATGAAGTTTATCACGGGCCATCGATAAATTATTAATTCGTCATGAAATTGACGTGGATGCCGTCACAAAGGTGCTGTCTTGTGGGCTGAATGAGAAATCAGCCCTTCCCCACTTGCTGCTTCCCAAAAGCCGCCGATCGCCCCGCTAGCCCGGAAACTCAGGCGAAGCCGGCGCGATCCAAGGCCTCCGCTGCCGGGACCGGCCGCTCGTGGATGGCAATCGTCGCC
>JBAVML010000355.1:0-1779 GCA_049690035.1 Chthoniobacteraceae bacterium | reverse complement strand
ACGGGGGACTGGCCGCCCGCTACACCGCCAAGGGCAAGACGGTTGAGACGCCCCTGGCCCGCATTCAGGCGCCCGCGCAGTGGCACCATGCCGGCGTGGTGCTGCGGGCCGACAAGCTGGAGCTGTTTCTGGACGGGAGCAACGTCAATGAAATTCCGGTAACGGCGCTGGCCATGAATCCGGTGATCACCCTCGGCGGCAATGGCGCCGGCAGTTTCCTCAACGGCCTCCTCGATGAAGTCCAGATTGCCACGGTGGCCCGGCCGGTCGACTGGCTGAAACTCTCCGCGCGCAGCCAGAGCCCCGATTTCACCGTCGTCACCATGGGCGAGGACGAGGCCAATGAGTCCGGCAGCGACAGTTCTTTTGGCGTCATCATCCAGAACGTCACCATCGATGGCTGGGTAGTGATCGGCCTGACCGGCATCATGTTCGTCATCGCCATGATCGTGATGGTCATCAAGGTCATCGTGCTGGGCCGGGTGCGGAAAGATAATCTGGCCTTTCTCGTGGCTTACGAAAAGCTATCGGTGGATGCGGATCTGGCGTCCCTGGATCGCGAGGAATCCGAGGAGGACGAGGAGTTGGCGGGTAACGATTTTCTGTCCGCCATCGCCGGCGACCACGATCACTACCAGAGTTCGCCGCTCTATCATCTTTATCACACCGGCATTCGCGAAATGAACAAGCGTGTCGGCGCCACTAGCCAAAGGGCGCTGACGCCGGAGGCCATGCGGGTCATTCAGGCCGCGCTGGACGCCATTACGGTGCGTGAGACCCAGCGGCTCAACAACAAGATGGTGTTGCTCTCCATCGCCATTGCCGGTGGACCGTACCTCGGTCTCTTGGGCACCGTCGTGGGCGTCATGATTACCTTCGCCGTCATTGCCTCGACGGGCGATGTCAACATCAACGCCATCGCGCCCGGCATCGCGGCGGCGCTGCTGGCGACGGTCGCGGGGCTCGCGGTCGCCATTCCCTCGCTCTTCGCCTACAACTACCTCACTGTCCAGATCAAGGACGTCATCGCCGACATGCGGGTCTTCAGCGATGAATTTTTGGCCATGATCGCGGAAAAGGCCGCCGACCGCTTTCGCACGGATTGAGCCATGAAAGTCGATTCCGAAGAGAAGATCTACGACGACATCAATATCACGCCGATGCTCGATGTCGCCTATGTGCTGCTGCTGATCTTCATCATCATGACCACGGCGACGGTGCAGGGCATCACGGTGAACCTGCCCAAGGCCAGTAGCAGCCCGAGCCTCGCGAAGCCCAAGACCAAGGCGGTGTCCATCACCCAGGACGGCACGCTGTACCTGGACACCTATCCCGTCACCCTGCAGGAACTGGAAACCCGGCTGGCGCAATACAAGGCGGCCACGCCCGATCTGCCGGTGGTCATCAAGGCCGATTCCACCATCCAGTACCAGAAGGTAATCGAGGTGCTGGACGTCGTCACCCGGCTGGAGATCAGCCAGTTGGGACTCGTGACGCAAAAGCTCGTCAAGTAATCCCGCATGATCCGGCCAAGCACATTGATTGGCGATAACGCCGTTTGCCCGCGGGCCAGCGCCACGGCTGCAGCGGCGGAGCGTTCTTTCACGGCACGGAGCCGCTCATGAAGCACAAGCGGCTGCTCAAGAATCTGCCCTGGATCATCGGCGCGGTGTTGGTGTTGCTGGTGGCTGTCCTGGTGTTGGTGTTTCAGGATGTATTCGAAAAACCGGCTCAATCGAAGAAACAGGTTCAGCAGGTAACCGTGGTGCAGCCCCCCAA
>JBAVML010000354.1:0-30561 GCA_049690035.1 Chthoniobacteraceae bacterium | reverse complement strand
CTTCACACCCATGCGCTGCGCGAGGGCGAGGTAGAGATTGCAGGCGCGCTGGCGTTCGGCGACCAGCGGCTCGGTGTCGATGCAGCGTCCGCCGGCGATGGTGCCGCCGCCATGGCCGGCGAGAATCATCGGGAGATTGCGGCCGTCGTGGCTGTCGCCGTTGAACATGTTGCTGCCGAATTGCAGCATCACGTTGTCGAGCAGCGTGGTGCCGTGTCCTTCGTCCACCTGCTTCATCTGCGCCATGAGGTAGGCGAGCTGCTCGACGTGGAACTGATTGATGCGCTGATACGACGCGAGCTTCTTCGGGTCTTCCTTGTGATGTGAAATGCTGTGGAGCTGCTCGTTGAGCACGCCATCGAGGAAGCCGAACTTCATGTGCGACACGTCGCGGTTGAAGATGAGCGTGGCGACGCGGGTCTTGTCCATGCGCCAGGCGAGCAGGATGAGGTCGAGCATCATGCGCATGTGCGCTCGCACGTCCTGTGGCAGTTCGGCGGCGGGGCGTTCCATGTTTGGCTTCGCCAATGTGGGACGCCAACCTTCGAGGCGTTCCTCTTTCGTCGCGCGCTCAATGCGCTGTTCGAGGTCGCGCACGCTGGTCATGAACTCATCGAGCTTCTGCTGGTCCTGCGCACCGAGGTTGCGGCGTGTGTCCTTCGATTGCGCGAGCACGGCGTCGAGCACGCTCTTGTCGCGCAGCAGTCCGCTCGTGTCGAAGAGCCGGTCGAACACCGCGCGCGGATACACCTCGGGCGCGATGGGCGTGTTCTTCGACGACCACGAAACGGTGCCGTAGTAAACGCTCGGCACGCCGCTGCGCAGTCCGCTCTCCGCCGGTTCCACCGCGAGCACGAGACTCGGCACCGCGGTTTCCTTACCCGTGTGTCGCGCGATGACCTGGTCAATGGACTCGCCGCCCTCGGGAATGAGCGTCTCCTTGAACTGCGCGCCACTGAGGTAATTCGAGAACAGCGGCCAGTGCGGTCCGCTCGTGTTGTTGAAGACGTGCAATTCGCGCAGCACCGTGATGTCGCGCTTGAACGCCGCAAGCGGTTGCAACGTGCTCGAAAGCTCCATCACCTCGCCCTCACCCTTCGCCCACCACTCATGCGGGTTCACGCCGTTGGCGAAAAGCATGCAACCATAGCGCACGGGTGCCTTCGCATTCTCCGCAGCTTTACCGCCTTGTGCCCATGCGAATGAAGGCAACCAAGGCAGGGCAAGTGTGGCTCCGGCTCCGCGCAGAAAGGCGCGGCGGGAGATGGATGGGATGTTTGTTTTCATGGTGCGCGGCGTTTGGTGAATTGCGGGCTGGTGACGATGGCTTCGACGAGCGTCGAAAACTTGTAGCCGTCTTGCGCGAACGACGTGCTCATGCGGTCGAGCAACGCGCGGTCACCGGGGAGCACGGCGCGGCCGAGGGCGTAGCCGAGGAGTTTGCGCGTGAAATGGCGGAAGATTTCGTCCTGATGGTCGCGCAGATATTTCTTGAGGCCGGTGATGCCGTTCAGCTCGGTGCCGTCGTGCAGGGTGTCGGTGCTCACAATCGCGTCACCGCTGCGGTCGGCGGCGCGCCAGCGGCCGATGGGGTCGAAGTTTTCCAGCGACACACCCATCGCATCGAAGCGCGCGTGGCACGCGGCGCAGTTCGCATCGGCGCGGTGCTTCGCGAGCTGGTCGCGGATGGGCAGGCCGTCGGCGGATTTTTCGTCCTCGGAAATCTTCGGCACATTCGGCGGCGGCGAGGGAATCTTCCGCCCGAGGAATTGCTCGACGACCCACACGCCACGCTGCACGGGACTGGTGCGCAGCGGCAGCGAGGTCTTGGTGAGGAAGAGTGCCATGGTCGGCAAACCGCCGCGTTCGGACGGCATCACAACGCGCTCGAAGCCCGCAGCCTCAGTCTTCACTCCGTAGTGCTTCGCCAGTTCCGCGTTCGCGAAGGTGTAGTCCGCGTCGAGCAGCGCGGTGAGCGGGCGGTCGTTGCGGATGAGGTCGGCGAGGAAGGTCATGACTTCATCGAACATCGCCTGACGCAGCGCGGGCGTGAATTCGGCGAAGCGCTTCTCGTCGGGGCCGGTGAAACTCTCGAAATCGCCGAAGCCCCAGAGCTGCGCGGCGAAATCCGTCGCGAGCGAAGCGGCGCGCGGATCTTTGAGCATGCGCATCGCCTGCGCGACGAGCACGGCGGGGTCGCGCAACTTGTCCGCGGCGGCGAGGCGGAGCAGTTCGTCATCCGGGATGCTGGCCCAGAGGAAAAAGGAGAGCCGCGAGGCGAGCGCGGGTGAGCTTTGCGGGAGAGTCTTCTTGCCAGCCACCAAATCCTGCGCACGCGGAACAAACGTATCCGCCTCGCGCCCACGAAACAGAAAGTCCCGTGAGGCGAGCACCGCGAGCAGCGGCACCTTCATCGCGCTGTCGAAGCTCACGCCCTGCGCAGCGGCATCGCGATATAACCGCATGAGTTTCGATTGGTCGTCTCCATTCAGTTGTCGGCGCCATGCCTTTTCGGCGAACGCGTCGAGCAATCCACACGCCTTCGCTTCGAGCGCACCTGCCGCAGGAGGTTGCGCGAGCGCGACGAGGCGCTCTTCTAGCAGGCGCAATTGCGCGAGATCTTCGGGCGTCGCGTTCCGGCGCACTTCGGCGACAGTGTAGAAATAGGGCGCGTTTGGCTCGGCCTTGTCCGGCGTCTGGCCGGGCCACGGGCCGCCGAGGGCTTCGATGCTCGTGCGCGTCCAGTCTGCGAAAAGATTGCTCTCGGCATTGAGGCCGAGCTTGGTCTCGTTCGCCTCGGAGACGTTGCGCTTGCGGAGCAAATTGTTGCGCTCCTTGTTCGGGTCGGACTTCGCGGTCGCGCTCGCATCGCGCCCGCCGAAGACGAAACGCCCCGGCACGAAGCTCTGCGACGCCGGCTTTTCCTTGAGCACGAGCGCCTGCACGCTCGCGACCTTCGTGCGGTTCTTGTCGAGCGTGAAGTCCACCTCGAACACGATGGCATTCTCCGGCACGGCAAACTTCAGCGCGCCCGGCGGCTTCTGGCCCACGGAATCGGCTTCGAGATTCGGCTGGCTCTCGCCATCGAGCCCCCATGGAAAATCACGCCCGCTGTTTGCGCCGATGATTTTCACCGCGTCCTGCCAGGGTTTCGCGGTGCCGTCCTTGAAGATGAACCGGCCTTTGTGCCACAGGCCATACTCGCCTCCGCCGCCGTCGCCCGCGTCGGTCATGATGAGGAAGAGTTCCTTCGCGTCGCCGATATCGACGCGGAAGGGCCAGCGTCCTTCGTTCTTCGCCGCCGCGAGCACTTCCTCCTTCGCCTCGCGGAAGCTGGTTTCGTAAGGCGGGGCAAAGTCGCCTTTGTTCTCCGCGATGACCGCGGCTGCCGCATCTGCCTTGCCGGACACGATGGCAAGACACGTCGCGCGCAGCTTCGCATCGCTGACGTTCGCCGGAATCGCCCGCCACGCCTTCGCCCAATCCGAGAACGGCGACTTCGTCTCGGTGTCCTTCAAAATGCGCGTCCATTTGTCCAATGCGACCGGCGCGAGTCTTTCTGCGAGCGGAGGTCGGTCGTTCGCCGCGCGCCAAACGGCTTCGAGATAGAGCGCGTGGGCAGAGCCGAATTGCTTCTCCAGTTCCGCGCGATGCAGCGCACCCCACTTTTGCTGCTGCCCGATATACCACGCGATGATGTCGTCGGTCGCTTCCTTGATGGCCACCTTCGGCTCATCGACCGGCTCGCGCGGCACCGCGCTCCACACGAGCCCATCATGAGCCGACACGCGCAGGCAATGCAGCGCGCCCTTCGCCGCCTCGATGTATTTCTCAAACTGCGCCGCACTCATGCTCTGCGCCTCACCGACATTCGCGAAGCCCTCGCCCGCACCGCCCTCATTCGGCAAATACTCGCCCGCCTTCATCACCACCCCGCCGCTCAAGGCGCGGATGACATTGCGATACTCACCCCGCGTCAGCCGCGGCATCACCACCAAGCCCGGGTCATCGCGCTGACGCTGCGCGAGCGAGTTGACCGCACCATCGAGCAACTTCCGCAACTGCTCGCGCTCCGTCGCACTGAGTTTCTTCTTCGCCTTCTTCGGCGGCATGTCGCCATCTGCGACCACATCGTGCAACAGGTCGAGCAGCTTGCCGTCCGCCCAAAGGGTCTCCGGCTTCGCGAGCAGCGCCTCCAAATCAAGCTCCCCCTCGGTCTTCTCCGCGTTGTGACAAGTGGTGCAGTATTCCTTCGCCAGCGGACGGAACGCATCGGTCAGTGCGGCGTTCTCGGGCTGGGCGCCGAAGGCGGACGCGGCGCGGGCCGCAAAGAGCGTGAGGGTAACGATGCGAAGCAATTTCATCGGAAACGTCGGGGGGCTACTGCGCGTCGGTCAGTTTTCCACGAGGCGTGACTTTCGCCTGCGGCATCGAGGCCTTGAGGCGATTGAAAAAGTCCGTGTTCACGCCGCCGATCTTGAATTCCTTCACCGTCTTGAGCGAAGCAAGCGCGGGGATCATTGCGTCGTCGGGTTGCTGGAGATGGAGCGTGAGCTTTTCGAGCTTCGGCAGACCCGCGAGCGCTTTGAGGCCGTTCGCGGTGAACGCGGCCTTCGGGCTGCGGCCGACGTGGCCGAGCTGGAGGCTGGTGAGGTTCTTCAGCGTCGCGATCACCACGAGTCCGTCATCACCGAAGTCCGAGCCTCCGAGGTCGAGTTCTTCGAGGCTGGAAACGCTGGCCAGCACTTTCAGGTCGGCCACTTTGTTGACCATCGTGTGCGTGAAATTGATCGCGGTGAGACCGGTGAATTTCGGCAGCACCGCCACGCCTTCACTGGTGAGTTTGCAACCATCCAGCGTGAGCCGCTTCACGCCGCCCGCCGCAGCAAGTGCGCCGAGTTGCGCGGGCGTTAGTTCTTTGTTGCCCTTGATTACGATCGCACCGGTCGCGGCGTCGTAGCTGCCACCCGCCGCGGTCGCGAGTGCGGCGACATCGGCGGCGGGTGCGACGCCGGAGGCAATGATGAGAATCGCAATGACGAGCGGGAAGAGGGGGAAACACATACTGAGGAGAGATGCTCCGCCATTCCGCGAGTCGCGCCTATTATGCCTTCGTATATTGCGCCTCCCCTGCGTCAGCGGCCGCGCGTCAGGCCGGCGACCGCCCTGCGTCGCCGACTACGCCGGCTCGAACCCCGGCAGCCCCGGCTTGGTGCTGTAGCCAAAGGTGTCGGTCTCAACGCCCATGTGGCGCGCGAGCGCCACGAAGAGGTTGGCGAAGGCGAGGTTGTTCTTCGTGTCGAAGGCGAGGTGCTGGCCGTGTTTGAAACCACCCCCGGCGACGAGCACAGGGATGTTGTGCCAGTCGTGGGCGCTGGCGTTGCCGAGGTTCGAGCCGTAGAGCACGGCGGTGCTGTCGAGCAGAGAGCGACCGTTTTCCTGCGCGGCCTTGAGCTTGGTGAGGAAGTCGCGGAGCGCGCCGAATTCGGCGAGTTCGATGAGCTTCAACTCCTCGATCTTCTTCTCGTCCTGGCCGTGGTGCGAAAGGTTGTGCCAGTCGTTTTGCACTCCCTCGATGACGGGCACGGAGTTCAGCCCGCCCAGGCTGAAGGTGATGGTGCGCGTGGAGTCGGTCTGGAGCGCGAGGACGACGAGGTCATTCATCAT
Source organism: Chthoniobacteraceae bacterium (assembly GCA_049690035.1). Lineage (GTDB taxonomy): Bacteria > Verrucomicrobiota > Verrucomicrobiia > Chthoniobacterales > Chthoniobacteraceae > Chthoniobacter. Next base: position 24,894 of record JBAVML010000354.1, on the reverse strand, counting down.
CCGCGTGCGTCCGATGGCGTCGTTGCGGTTGGTGATGTCGGTCGGCGGATGCGCGTCGATTTTGGGTTTCGGTTTGCGCGCCCATGCTTCGTTTTGCACGAGCCGCGATTCGAGATCGCGGACCGAGGTGAAGTATTGGTCGAGCTTCTCCTGGTCGCGTTTGCCGAGTTCGCGGTGCAGCTTCTTCGCCTCACCGAGCACGGTGTCGAGGATGCTGCGCCCCCGCTGGAGTCCGGCGACTTGCTGGTTCACTTCGTCGGGCGTGCCGTCGAGAAAGAGCTGCTTGAAGAGCTTCGATGGCGACGATTCGCCGGGAATCTGCACGCCGCTGTCAGTCCACGAGAGCGAACTGCCGCCGTTGGAGAGCGCGAGATACGGAAAGCGCGTCTGCACGCCGACTTTGCCGGCGATGAACTGGTCCAGCGAAACCGTGTTCTTGAAGCCGGCGAGGCCAGGGCGCTTCGCCGAAGTGAGCCACGTCAGCTCCGAAGTGTGGCCATTCGCCCCGCTCTGCTCCGCGTGCGAGAGGCCGCTGAAGACGGTGAAGTCGCGGCGCAGATCCTTGAGCACATCGAGATACGGTGACGGCACATAGTCGCGTCCCGCGCCTTGCGGGAAAAAATAGGGGCCGTGGAATCCGAGGCTCGCATTCATCGCGATGAAGCGACGCGGTGCAGTGGCCTTCGCGGCGGCTTGCGCGAAAGCGGGCGTCATTGCATCGAGCAGCGGCAGGGAGAGCGAGATGCCGAGGCCTTTCAAAAACGAGCGGCGGCTGACGTGGGCGTGGGTGGCGATGTGCATGGCGGGCGGGTTTCTATTCGGATTGAAAGATTTGGCTGCCGACGACGGCGTGGATGAGGTCGCGCATCCCGCCCTTTTTCGCGAGGAGTTCGCTGACGATGCGCGCGACTTCGGTGCGATCGGAAAAACCCAGCTCGCGACCACTACCAAAGGTGAGCAGCTTTTCTGTGATCGCCTTCGTGACGATCTCCGGGCGCGCGAGGAGCAGCTTTTGGAAGCTGGCGAAGTCGGAGAATTTCGTCCCATCGGTGAGCTGTCCGGTCGCATCCACGGGCGGGCCGAGGCGGATGTTCACCTTGCGTCCGTTGACCTGCAGCGAGGTGGGCGCGCCTTTTTCCAGCGTGCGGAATTTTTCCCGCCAGCCGCCGATGACATCGTAATTCTCCAGCGCGAAGCCCGGCGGATCGATCACGCGGTGGCAGCCGTTGCAGCTTTCGACGTTGCGATGTTTTTCGAGCTGCTCACGGAGCGTGGTCGCCCCGCGGATGTCCGGCTCGACCCCCGGCACGCCAGGCGGCGGCGGAGGAGGCGGCGTGCCAAGGATGCGCTCCAGCACCCACGCGCCGCGGACGATGGGCGAGGTGTTCGTCCCATTCGCGGAGACCTTCAGCACCGCGCCCTGGGTGAGAACCCCCCCGCGCCGGCTGTCGGGCGCGAGCTTCACCTTGCGCATCGCTGTGCCCTCCACACCGGGGATGCCGTAGTGCTCGGCGAGGCGTTCGTTTAGCATCGCGAAATCACTCGTGACGATGCTCGCTGGCGGCAGATTTGCGCGCAGCAGCTCGTCGAAATAAGCCCGGCTTTCGCGCACCATCGCGTCCTGCAATTGCTCGTCGAACTCCGGGTAGAGCTTCTTGTCCGGCGTGGTGAATTCGATGTCGCGCAGGTTCAGCCAGGCGTCGGTGAAGTTCGCCGTGAAGCGCGCGGCATTGGTGTGACCGAGCAGCCGCTCGGTCTGCGTCCGCAGCGTGGCCGGCTCGCGGAGCTTGCCCGCGGCGGCGGTGCGCAGCAGTTCGTCGTCCGGGGTGGTGCGCCAGAGGAAATAGGAAAGGCGCGCGGCAAGTGCGTAGTCGTCGAGCTTTCCGGCGGGTTCGCGCAGGTAGAGGAAATCCGGCGCGCAAAAAATCGCCACCGCCGCCGTCCGCATGGCGATGCTGAAGCTCTCGCTCTTCTTTAACTCGTCCTGAAACAGCGCGAGGTAGGGCGCGATTTTTGCCTCATCCACCGGTCGCCGGAAGGCCGCGCTGGCAAATCCGCGCAGCAGCCGCTTCGCGTCCGCCTCGGGGTTCGACGATTTTACCTCGATGATCGGCTTTTGATTGGGCGCCGAGGCGCGCTTGGCGCCGCCTTTGGGTCGGGCACCGCCGGTCGATTCCTCCACGTTTTTCAGCAGGTCGCCAAAGAGCAGCGCCGCGCCACGCGGCGGCCACTGGTCATAGAGCGGCCCTTCGATTTCCACACCTTTCACCGCGAGCCCGGTCCCCGGATACTGCGCCGGCCCGAGCTTCTGCATCTGCTGATAATCCTGCGCGAGGACCGGCGAAATCTTCAACGTCTCGCCTTCGCGCAACCACGCTTCGACCGTGATCGTCTGCGGCTTGTCCGGCGCGATTTCGTGATAGCCCAGAAAGTCCGACGAGCCGCCGAAGGCGAACCGCCCCGAGTGCAGCGCGAAGACCACGGGACGCTTCGCCTGGTAGGCGTAGCCGGCGATGCTCACGCGATACTTCCCGTCCGTCGGTGCGCGGAAGGCCCGCAGCGTGGTGTCGGGAAAGCCGCCGTTGTTGAAGATGACAACGGCGCCGTCGTCGCGCAGCAGCCAGCTCTTCGCCTTCTCCGCCGCCTGTTTGTAATCGTGCGTCACCTTTTTCGCCTCCGGCTGCTTCGCGTGCTGCAGCACCGTGTTCAGCGCAAACTCTACCGCCTCCAGATACCGCGCGAGTTGCACATCGGACATGCTCAGTGCCTCGCCGATATTGTCGAAGCCGTGCGAGAGCGAATCCTCCGGCAGCAGGTCACGCACTTCCACGCGGAAGCCGAGCAGGTCGCAGAGCGTGTTCTCGTATTCCGTGCGGTTCAACCGGCGCAGCACCGTGCCCTTCATCGCGGTGTGCTGCTGCAGCAGGCCGCCGCCGAGCGTGGTGAGAAAGGCGCGCTTCGTCGCCTCGTCCGCACGCGGCTTCTTCGCCGGCGGCATCTCGCCGGAAAGCACCTTGTCAAAGACCTGCACCCACCGCGTATGCACCGCCGGGTCGGCGGCAAAGGCGAGCCCGTCGAGATTGAGCCCGCCTTTCTTCGAGTCGCCGTCGTGGCAGTCGATGCAGAACTTTTCGACGAACGCGTGCATCGGCGGCGGAACTTCCGAAGCCGCCAGGGCCGCGCCGGTGGAAAGGGCGAGAATGGAGAGCACGGGGAGGAGCTTCACGCGAGGACTTCTTTAATGATACCCGTGCTGTCCGCAAATCGCTCACGCTTCACCCCGGCGGCCTGCGCGAGCGTGAGCCAGAGATTGGCGAGCGGCACTTCGCCGTCGAAGTGATGATGTGCGCCGGGCTTCAGCGCGCCGCCTGCGTGGCCGGCCATGATGACCTGGAGGTCGTGATAATTGTGTGAATCGCCGTCGCTGATGCCGCTGCCCATCGTGAGCAGGCAATGATCGAGCAGCGTGCCGTCGCCTTCCGGGATGCGCTTCAGCTTCTCGATGACATACGCGAACTGCGCCATGTGGAAGCGGTCGATCTTCGTCAGCTTCGCCTTCGCTTCGTCGCCCTTGGTGTGCGTGATGACGTGGTGATTCTGCGGCGTGTCGAAGACGCCGTGATACATCCGCGGCGAATCCCAGCGCTCGGGATCGACCATCAGCGTGGCCACGCGCGTGAGGTCGTTTTGAAAGGCGAGCACCATCAGGTCGCCCATGGTGCGCAGGTATTCGTCGCGTCGCTCGGGGATTCCGGCCGGCTCGATGATTGGCGGCTTGCCGATGCGCGCCGCGGCTTTCTCCGCGAGCTGAATGCGCCGCTCCGTCTCGCGCACGCTGCTGAGATACTCGTCGAGCTTTTGCTGGTCCACGCCGCCGAGTTGGCCGCGCAGGGACTTCGCGTCATCAAGCACGGTATCGAGCACGCTGCGGACGTTCCCGCCTTTCGCCTGCCCGAAGAGCCGCTGGAAGACCGCGCGCGGATTTTTCTCCGTGTTCGCTGCGTAGCCCGGGCCATACCACGAGATGCTCTCGAAATACTTCGTCTCCTTGTTGTCGGTGTGATCGTTCGCGCTCAGCTCCATCGAGGGCAGCGCTGTCTCCTGCCCGATTTGCCGCGCGATGATTTGATCGAGGGAAATGTTCGTCGGGAATCCGCCATCGAGCGTCTGCGTGGGCGGCGAACTCGTGAGCCAGCACGAGCCGCATTGCGCATGCACGCCCGTGCCCGGCACGAACGCGCGATCGAGCCCGGTGCAAATCGTGATTTCCTTCCGCACCGCCGCGAGCGGCTCCAGCGTCGGAGTCAGCTCCCAATCCGCGCCGACCGTCGCCGGGTTGAAGGTCGCCTGGTTGTAGCCATTCGGCGTGTAGATGAAGCCGAAGCGCGTGGGTGCTTTCGGGGACACGCGCGCGGCAAACGCGCGCCAGCCGAACGACTCCAGAAACGGCAGCGCGAGCGTGACGCCGGTGGCGCGGAGGAAGGTGCGGCGGGAGACGGAGGGCATGTTCATTTGCTGGAAGCGGTCATGGGCGTGTCGTTGCGCACGTTGCGGAATGGGTAGCTCTTCACGACTTCGGTGATGACGGCGCCGAAGCGATAGCCGTCCTTTGCGACCGCGGTCTGGATTTCGTCCACCGTCGCCATGTCGAAGTATTCCAGCTTCCGCCCGAGCGCGTAGCTGAGGAGGTGCTCGATGAAGCCGCGCACAAATTCCTCCGGCTTCGCCATCACCGCGGCCTTGAACTCCGCGGGACCGCGAAAAGTGCGTCCGTTCCATTCACCGCTCGCATCGACGGGGAGCGTGCCATCGCTTTCGCGCACGGTGCCGATGGGGCTGAAGGCTTCGAGCGCGAAGCCGGGCGGGTCGAGGCGGATGTGGCACGAGTAGCATTCCGCCTTGCTGCGATGCGCCTCGAAGCGCTGCCGCACGGTCATGGCCTGCACGATGTCGGCTTTGTCGTCCTTCAGCACGAACGCGACCTTCGGCTCGATGGGCGGACGATTGAAGACGGTCTCCAGCAGCCACGCGCCGCGCTTCACGGGGCTGGTGCGGAAGGGGAGCGACGTGAGCGTGAGCGTGGCGCCCATGTTCATCACGCCGCCGCGCGTTTTGTCGGGGAGCGAAGTGCGGGTCCAGAGCGCGTTGTTGTCCTTCTCGGGTTTCTTCACCTCGCGCGTGGTCTCCGCGGCGACCTCGACATTCGCGTGAGTCGGCTGTTGCAGACCGTAAAGTTTCATCATGCGCGGATTCAGATAGCCCCAGCCGGGGTCGATGAATTCGAGGATGCTGCGGTCTTCGACGAGGAGCGTCTCGAAGAGCAGCAGCGCCTCGACGAGCATGCTGGCGTGCGCGGTGTCCTTGCCCTGCGGGCCGCTGTAGAACGCCTTGAAGAGCTTCGCGTCGGGCTTCGACGTGTAGAGCTGGTCGAGCCGCAGCCATTGCACGCCGAAGGATTCGCTTAGCTCGCGCACCTTCGGGTCGCGCAGCATCCGGCGCGTCTGCGCCGCGAGCACGTCGGGCTGGTGTAGCGTGCCGGCTTTCGCGAGCGCGAGCAGTTCGTCGTCGGGCGTGGTGGCCCAGAGGAAATAGGAAAGCCGGCTCGCGAGTTCGTAGTCGCCGAGCGGGCGGACCTTGCTGCCATCGGCGCTCGTGCGCTCGCTGAGGTAGAGGAAACTCGGCGACGCGAGCGCAGCTTGCACGGCACCGCGCATCGCGTCCGTCTCGGACTTTCCGCCAGCCCGCGCGGAGTCGAAGAGCCGCTGAAACCGTGCTCGTTCATCGGCGGTGAGCGAGCGACGGAAAGCGCGCTCGAGGAATGCCGCGAGCCGCTCGGCGGGCGAGGAAGACGGCCTTCCAGGCTGACCCGGCAGACGGGCATCCTGCCTGTCGTGGCGCGGATTCGGAGCAGGCTGGAAGCCCGCTTGCCGGGTCAGGCTGGAAGCCTGACTTCCGAGCGGAGGCCGGGCATTCGGAACGGCCTTGCCGCTGGTGATGAAACCGAGGTCGTCGAGCAGCACGTATTCGCCGCTGAACTTCGAGCCGTCCACGAACAGCGACTTGATGCCTTCGCCCGGCACCGCCGCGAAGCTCAGGAAGGTCGTGCCCTTCGCACCCTCGGCGATGTTCGCCGTTACCGCCGTCTCCGTGCTGTCGCTGAAGCGCGCGGTGACCTTCACCTCGCCGGACTGCCCCTTGCGCCCGATCACGCAGATCGCGACACGCGAGACGACCTCGTCCTTCTCACCGCCTTCGATCTTGAAAGTCAGCTCGAAGATTTTCGCGTTCTTCGTCTTGTTCGCGATGAGCAGTTCGCCCGACGTTTCCTCCGCCGTGCTGAACGGCGCGAGCCAGAGATCCTGGTCGGGATTGATCGTCAGCGTCTTCGCACCCGCATCGCCGAAAGGCACTCGCACCGCCGCGCCCTTGTGCGGCACGACGACGTTGCTCGCCGACGCCGCGACATCGAACACGCCGCCACGCCCTTCGCGAAACGCCTCGGCGACTTCCTCGCGGAAGCGCGACTCGATGTTGTCCGCGCTACCCTCCGCCCGCGGCAGGCTCGGCGCCTTCGGTGCGAAAATGCCGACGGCGGGCGACACGGGATCATTCTTCGCCGCAGGCCGCTGGTAATCCGCGGCGACGACACGCGGCGCAAACTCCACGCCGATCAATTCCGCGAAGACGCGGCTGCGCTGCGGGAGTTCCGGGTGATTTACGATCTCGCCCGCGACGGCCACGTATTTCTCCAGCAGCAACGGCGAGAGATTCATCGCATCGCCGCGATTGCCGAAGCCGTGCTCAGCACGACCGTCGCCCGGCAGGCCGCTCTGCGGCAGGAGCACCGGCCGTTTCGCGCCATACTCCAGAGTTCGCACTTCCACCTGCTCCGGCATTTTTCCGGTCGCGGGCTGGAAGTAACTTTTGTTCACCGGCTGCCGCTCGGGGAAGAGGAAGATGTCGTCCGTCAGCCCGAGGAGATCGCGCACGGTGTTGTTGTATTCGAGCCGGCTGAGCCGCCGCAGTACGGGTTTGCCGGGATCGCGCACGCCGAGCTTCGGGTCGGGTTTCGCGAGCACGTCCTTCACCCACGCCATGAGCTGCGCGCGCAGCTCCGTGGTCGGCTGATCGTCGCGCTTCGGCGGCGGCATCATGTGGGCTTCGAGCTGATCGAAGACGCTCTTCCACACCTCGCGATCCTGCATCACCGCGCTCTCATCGGCGAACCGTTCGAGGTTCAAATCGCCCTTCGGCTTCTTGCTGTCGTCGTGGCAATCGAAGCAAAAGCTTTCCAGCGCCGGGCGGATGTCGCGCGCAAAATCCGGCGCCGCCGACACGGTCGTGGCGGCAGCAAAAAGTGCGGCAAAGGTGCAATGGAGGGACGGCATCTGGGCGGAAGATAGCGGCGCCGGGCGGAAGTCGGAATTATGCCTTCGTATAGGCGCCCAACGCTCGCCCTTCCTAGGCGGGATGGCTAGGCTTCGCCATCACCTCCCGACTTTGCCAGCTCTGCGTCCTGCTTTTCACCGCCAGCCTCGCGCTCGCGGCGGACGCGCCTTTGACCGAGATCGCCACGCTCCGTGCGCTCACCCGCGACCAGGCGGATGAGCGCCGCCCGATGCGTCTGCACGGCGTGGTGACCTACTACGAGCGGGCGAAATACATGGCCTTCATCCAGGACGCGACCGGGGGCACCTACGTCACCTCGGAGTGGAAGGTCGTCGAGCCGCCGGATTTCAGCGGCCCGATCCACGCCGGCCTGTTGGTGGAAGTCGATGGGGTCACCGACGGCGGGCGATTCGCACCATTCCTCTGGGCGGGAAAAGATCGCGCGCCGATGCCCGTGCGCATCCTCAGCGAGGCGCCGATGCCGACGCCGCTGCGGCCGGTGCGCGGCGAATTGCTCGATCCAAAATTTCACAGCCAGTGGGTCGAAGTAGAAGCCTTCGCGCGCGACCTTCGCATCGACCGCAAGCGGCTCACCATAACGCTCGTCTTCGGAGGCCGGCGCTTCGAGGCGCACATCCCCGGCGAGTGGAAAGCGGACGCGCTGCCCGCGATCGCCGACTCCGACGTGCGGGTGCGCGGGGTCTTCGGTTCCATTTTCAACGAGCAGCGCCAGCTCATCGGCGTGCAACTTTTCGTCCCATCGCTCGATCAGATCGAAGTGCTCGATGCCGGACTCGCGCGCGCCTTCAAGCAGTCCGCGCGAGCGGTGCGCGAGATCATGCAATTCAACCCCGGCACCGCCGAGCGCATGCGCGTGCAGGGCACCGTGACCTTTCACGAACCCGGGCGCGGATTCTTCCTGCGCGACGCCAGCGGTGCGGTGTGGGTGGAAAATGACGACGCCACGGCGCTCGCGCCCGGCACCTCGGTGGATGCGGTTGGCTTCGCGACGATCGAGCACCTCTCGCCGGTCGTGCGCGATGCCGTGGTCCGCGTCGGCGAGCGCGGGCCGCCTCCCGAACCGGTGGCGCTCGATGCGGCATTCGGGCTCGATGCGTCGCTGCACGGTCAGCTCGTGCGCGTCGAGGCGCAGGTCGTGGACCGGCTCATCCTCCCGCACAATCACACCCTCGCGTTGCAGAGCGGCGAGACGTTTTTTAATGCGCGCTTCGCCGGCGAGGAAGGCCGCGTCGAGCTGCCGCCGCGCGGCGCATGGGTCGCGGTAACCGGCATCTGCCAGAATATCTTCCGCGGCGAAGCGGGGCGGGACGCGAAAGGCGACGACGCTCGCCAGCCCGTCGCCTTCAACGTGCTCATGCGCGGCAAGTCCGATCTCGCCGTGCTGCGCACACCGCCGTGGTGGACGACCGAACGACTCATCTATCTCGCCGCTGGCCTCGGCGTTATCGTCGCCGCCGCACTCGCGTGGGCCGCGATGCTCCGGCGGCGCGTGGAGCAGCAGAGTGCGATCATCGCCGAGAAGGTAAGCCACGAGCGCATCGCCGAGGAGCGCACCCGTATCGCGCGCGAACTTCACGACACGCTCGAACAACATCTCGCCGGGGTCGCCATTCAGCTCGACGCCGCCGCCGCTCGTCTGCCGGATGCACCCGGTGCCGCGAACGATGCGCTCACGCTCGGTGCCGCCATGCTCCGCCACAGCCGCACCGAAGCGCGCCGCAGCGTGTGGGATCTGCGTTCGCAGTTGCTCGAACAACACGGCCTCCCGCAAACGCTGCGCGACCTCGCCGCCTCCATGTCCACGGACGCCTGCCGGATCGGCGTCGAAATCGAAGGCGCCGAGGGCCGGCTCGATCCGCAGGTCGAGTTTCACCTTCTCCGCATCGCGCAGGAAGCGCTCGCCAACGCACTGAAGCACAGCCGTGCGACGCGGATCACCCTCACGCTGCGCTTCGGCCCTGAAGCGACACAGCTCACCGTCGCAGACGAAGGCATCGGCTTCGACCCTGCGGTGAATGGTGCCAACTGTGGCGCGCACTTCGGCCTGCTCGGCATGCGCGAACGCACCGCCAAAGTGCGCGGCACGCTGCAGGTCGAGAGCACGCCCGGCAGTGGCACGCGCGTCCACATTTCCGTCCCCGGATGAAACCCTCCCGCAAAATCCGCGTCCTGCTCGTGGACGATCATTTCATCGTCCGCATGGGCCTCGCCGGTTCGCTCAATCAGGAAGCCGACATGCAAGTCGTCGCCGAGGCCTCCGATGGCGCCGAAGCCATCGCCCTTTTTGCAAAGCACAAACCCGACGTGACGCTGATGGATGGCCGCCTGCCCGACTTCCACGGCACCGAAGCCATCACCCGCATCCGCGCCACGCACCCGGACGCACGCATCATCCTCCTCTCCATCGACGAAACCGAAGAAGACATCGCCCGCGCCGTCGCCGCCGGCGTGCAGGCCTATCTCCCGAAATCCATCGTGCGCGCCGAACTTCTCGACGCCATCCGCACCGTCCATGGCGGCGGCACCTATTTCCCCTCATCCATCGCCCAGCGCATCGCCGCTCGCGACGACCGCGCTGCGCTGAGCGAACGCGAACTCGAAGTCCTCCGCCTCGTCGTCCAAGGCCGCGCCAATAAACAAATCGCCGACACCCTCGGCCTCGCCGAGATCACCGTGAAAGTCCACGTCAGCCACATCCTCGAAAAGCTCGGCGTCCCCGACCGCACCCGCGCCGCCACGCTGGCCATCGAGCGGGGATTGATTCGTATCTGACTGCGACCGCTTCCAAAAGTTGTAACCCCTCATGCCGCGCGAACTTGCCCGGCTGCATCTGCTCAAACCACGCAATGCCCGCATGGCTCGCGGAGCCCCACGTGAAGTTCAAAGGGCGTCGCAGATGCCTCCGCGAGCTGGGCGGCGATGTGGCGTTTCTCCACGGCGCCGACCGCTTCGTAGAGCGCGATGGCCGCGCTGACGTTCTCAACGGCGAAATACGGCGGGACGCACCAGCACGCCGCACCACTAATGATCGACCCGTTTGAGCAAACTCAAGTGCTCCTCGCCAGTGCTCACGAAGTCACCGTGATTCTGCACCGCGACGAGGACGCCGAACTTCTCCCCATACTCCGCGCACTCGCGCAAAGCATCAGCCATCCAACCTTCGACATCCACGCGACTCGTATTCTCGGAGGCTGATTGCCAGTCCTTGTGTGGTGGCTGCCGCCTTGGGCGGGGGAAAGTGACGAAAAGTTTCTCGCCGCCGCGTGAGACGTGGTAGCCATCGGCTTGGCCGGATAGATGCTTGCGGCACCAACATCTACAATCAGCCGCGGTATTGCTCGTCGGTGACCTTTTCCATCCAGTCGACGACCTTGCCGTCGAGCGCTTCCTGAATGGCGATATGCGTCATGGCGGTGGTAGCAGCGGCACCGTGCCAGTGCCTCACGCCTGGGGGAAACCAGACAACATCACCGGGCCGGATTTCCTCGATCGGGCCGCCTTCGATCTGCACCCGGCCGCAGCCTGCCGTGACAATGAGCCTCTGACCGAGCGGATGGGTGTGCCACGCCGTCCGGGCACCAGGCTCGAAAGTGACGGTGGCTGCACCCGCACGAGCGGAAGGATTCGGGTCGAACAAGGGATCGATGCGAACGGTGCCGGTGAACCAGTCCGCCGGTCCTTTGATCGAGGGCTGTGATCCGATTCTTTTGATTTCCATATCTAGTTTCTGTGTTTGAGATGCTGCGGTGGTTTGGGCGCGGAGGATCGCCGGGAAGGCGAGCGCGGCAGCGCCGGTGGCTTTCAGAAATGTGCGGCGTTGAATCATAGTCGTCCGTAGTTTTCGTTCAGACCGTCTGGCCGCCATCGACGACCATGGCGTGACCGACGACAAACCCTGCTCCTTCCGAACACAGCCAGACCACAGTTGCGGCAATCTCCTCGGGCTTACCCATCCGCCCGATCGGTTCCTCCGCAATGACCTTCGCGCGCCCCTCGGCGGTTCCCCCGGTGAAGCGGTCCATCATCGGCGTCTCGATATAGCCAGGGCAGACGGCGTTGATGCGGATGTTCTGAGCGGCGTAATCGAGCGCTGCCGCCCGGGTGAGACCGATGACGCCGTGCTTCGCCGCGGTGTAGGCCGGGCTGCCCTTGATGCCGATGACTCCCGCGCCCGAGGACGTGTTGACGATCGCGCCGCCTCCCTGCTTGAGCACCAATGGAATCTCGTGCTTCATGCACAGGAACATGCCGCGGAGGTTGATGGCAAAAATCCGGTCCCACTCTTCCTCGTCGTATTCGGCAGTCGGAGCCGGTTTCTTCGGCTCAATGCCCGCGTTGTTGAAGGCGAAGTCTAACCGGCCGAAAACCTCAACGGTCTTGGCTAGGGCGGCTTTTACGTCCTCCGCGCGCGACACGTCGCACCGGACCGCGAATGCTCGGCCACCGAGTTCCTCGATCATGCGCGCGGTCTCTTGGTTGCCGGCTTCCGAGACATCGGCGACCACCACGCTGGTGCCTTCACGTGCGAAGGCCAGCGCCGTGGCGCGTCCAATGCCGTTTGCTCCTCCGGTGACGAAAGCTACTTTGTCGGAATAGAATGGGTTTTGGTTCATAGTTCTTATTGCTTCACTGTTCTTCGTGAGAGTTCGACGGCCCGTTCTATCTCCCCGGCTTTAGCTCGTAAGTTACCATGACGCTTCCCGAGCCGACCGCGGCAGAAAGCCCGGCAGCGTCGTCGATGCGACCCAGCCGCGTATAGCTGTAGGAGGTCGGAAACGTCTTATAGAAAAGAACCAGACTCCGAGAACTCCAGATCATCAGGTCGCCAGCATGGATATGCCCCGGATTTGAGTCATCGGTGGGCAGGTTGTTGGGCAGACGGATCACCTTTTCGTTATCATTCAGGTCATCCATCTTCACGGTGAGTGGTAACATCGCCTTGAAAGCAGTCGCCGTCGCATTGTCGGCGAGGGTGGCGGTGAAAACTTTGGGGCCCATCTTGATAGTCATCTGCTCTCCGGCCGCGCTTTTGTTACCATCGCTTCTGTCGGCGGCGAGCGAGGTGCCGCCAAGCAACGAACCGACGAGTAAAAGCGGGATCAATGTGTTCTGCATGATTCGAGGTGTGGTTTGGGGATGCGCTCAACAAATGTTGAAAGGGCCGGCTACTTCAGGCTTTTCGCGAAAAATTCCGTGAGCTTGTCGAAGGGGATGAGGTTCACGCGGTCGTAGAGATCGACGTGGCCGGCGTTGGGAACGATAAGGAGTTCCTTTGGCTCTGAAGCTTTATTGAAAGCGTGCTCGCTGAAGATGCGCGAATGCGCTTGATCTCCGGTGATGAACAACACCGGCCGCGGCGAAATCCAATCCAGGTTCGCGAACGACCAGAACAACATCATCTGAGCGCCACCGGTGCGCCAAAACGCAGTCGAAGAGCGCAGGTGCTGCCCACGTGGAGTGCGGTAGTAGTCATAGAACTCCCGGTCGATGTCCGACGACTTCTCCGTGAGCATTTGCGGCGTTCCAATGGCCATCGTCCGCTCTGCTCCGTCCACCTCAGCCCAGCGCAGCTTGGATACTGCCTCAACGCTCTTCTTGAGCGCGGCGGTGTCTGCCTTCTCGGCCAATCCCTGACGATGCGCCTGCCCGATGTCATACATACTCACCGTGGCGACAGCCTTGATGCGCGCATCGGTTTCGGCCGCAGCCAGACCAAAGCTGCCACTGCCGCAGACGCCGATGACGCCGATACGGTCCCGATCCACGAATGACTTTGTGCCGAGAAAATCCACCGCGGCGCTGAAATCCTCAATCAAAGCCTCTGAGGAAGCGGTGAAATGCGGCTGGCCACCACTCTCGCCGTTGTAGGAAGGATCATGGGCGATGGTGACAAAGCCGCGCTCGGCCATGGTCTGGGCATACAAGCCTGCGCTTTGCTCCTTCACCGCACCATACGGACCGCCGACCACGATGGCGGGATGCTTTTTGGAACGGTCGAGATCCTTCGGGACATACAGGTCGGCGACCAGGTTGATGCCCAGCCGGTTAGTGAAGGTGACCTTCTGGTGACTGACCTTGTCGCTTTGAGGAAAGGTCTTGTCCCACACAAGGGTGTCTGCCGCGTGGACGATGGCGGACGTGAATAAAGCCGCGCCCAGCGCCATCGCTGTGAGGATGCGGGCGCCGCGAGTGGAAAGAGGATTCTTGTTCATTTTGCTGAGTTGTTGATCTGCGCCTGAACAACTCAGGCACGGCAGCAGTATCCGTCAGCGTGCGTATCTCTTCTCTCGCGATCCTGCGCCGCCTGTCGCGATCCTGCGGGAAAGGAATCCTCCGTTCTTAAAGCGAGTTCCGAAACTGCGTCGGCGTGACGCCGACCACACGCCGGAAAACCTGTGCGAAATGGCTTGGACTGGTGTAGCCGATTTCCAGTCCGATTTCGATCAGGCTGCGCTTGGTCTCTCGGATCATCTGCTGGGCGCGGGTGATGCGTTCGCGCGTGACGAACTGCAGTGGAGTCATGCCGGTCGTCTCCTTGAAGACATGGGAAAAGTGCGAGGAACTCAGCTCCACCAGTTCGGCCAGACGCTCGATCGAAACTTCTTCCGCATAATGCGCGGCGACGTAATCCTGCACTTTGCGAAGCTGTCGAATGGGAAGCCCGCCGCTGTATCCTTGCACCTGCGCGGCGGCCTCCGTGTATTTTTCCACAAGATGCGCAGCGAAGAGCTGTGTGAGCGCGGCGACGCGCGGCGATTTGCCCGGAACGCCCGCGGCCAGAAGCTCAGCGCAGGTGAGACAGATGGGCCACAGGATCTCATCGCGTCCGAAGAAATCGGCCACCTCCACGCGGTCGGTGCCGCCGGGATAACGCGCCTCTAGCGCCGCGACGAAAGGTTCGACAGCGATGTGGATGGAAAGATTGTCGAGTTCCTCACCGGGCGGTGACTGGAAATGGACTTCGTAAGGCGTGCGCGAGCGCGTGACGAACAAGTCGCCCGCGCGGATCTGCCGCGTGACCCAGGCTCCGCCCACGTCGCGTTCGCGGAACTCGGCCATGCCGCGCAGATTGCAGGAAATGTGCGGCTCCGGGGTAGCGGGCACGAGAAAGCGATCGACCACGCGCGGAAGCCGCCAGCGCCGGGCAAAAAGCCCCGGCCACTGAAGCGCCACGCTATCAGCCACCACTTCGCCGGTGAGATACCGGGGAAAGGCGGCGGCAGTGCTGCGATCAGGGGTCTTCACACCAGAAACAGAAGCGTTTCTCACCGAAAATCCGCAGAATCTCCACGTCGGACTGATGCCGCTCATCCAAATTCATGGACTGCGGCTTACGCCCCAGAGCTCGCGAGACGCCTTTGCTCGCATAAGCAAACTTCCCTTTCGGCGAACGTCGCTCTCTTCCGCGAGTTCCTTGGTGTTGACCTTCAGCATGGTGTGTGATCGCGGGATTCGCGCTCAGATCTGAGCGGCACCGCCATCGACGAAAAGTTCGATGCCGTTGATGTAGCTGGCGTCGTCCGAGACGAGGAAAGCGACGGCAATATTGTTCCCGCACACCCAATCGGGGGGCCAAAAACGTCCCGATTCGCGCATTGTCGGTATCACGGCTCGGAAACTCCGACACTGCAGCACCGCACGGCTTTCGTTTAGTCCGAACGGTGATCATTCGCCGCGATCGGACCGACTGCTTGCGGCTTAGGTCGTTACCTCGGGAAGACGACGGCTTCGAGTCCGTACTGCCCCGCGGGAATCCACAGACCGCGGTCGATGGCGCCATCGGCGAAGTGGTAATCGAGTGAAGGCGCGCCCTCGAAGTTGACCGACCCAAGGTCGCCAATCGACGACGGCTCCGTCACATCGAGAAAATGCGGCTGATTCGCGCGCTCGTAGCCGACACCGAGGTTTCCGATGAGTTGAAAGTAGTTAGAGTGGGCCAGCTCCGCGCGCCCGAGTGGAGCAAACCTTCCATCCGCTCCGAGTTCCCAAGCGGCTAAAATACTTTTTTGCGGATTGTCCTCGTAGGTGCCGGGATTCCAATTGCCCGGGAAAATGATCGTTGGCTGGACGGTGAGAGTGATCGAGGTCAGGATGCTTTGGCCGACCGCCGGTAGGCCAACGATCGGTTGGTTCACCACGGGTGGAGGCTCATTGGAAGGCACCCACACCTTGGCTGGCTGCGGCGTGAACTGGAAGACGGTCGATCCGCGAAGCTCCGGCCTCCCTGCCGGACCCAGCGGGAGCTGGTCGAGGAGATGAACGACTTTACCCGCGAGGGCCGTAGCGTGGAGCACCTGTCCGGATCCAGTGGGAATTCCCGATTCCGGATTGTAGCGCGGACCGGTCGTGAAAAGAACCTTTCCCTCGCGAGCCGTTCCGACCAACCGCCCCGGGAGATTCGGATTCTCGGGCGAAACGATGGGCTTTGCCGGATCAGCGTAGTCCACTTCCTGGAGAAAGTGACGCTTCCGTCGCGGGTTGGCGCGATCCGGAAAGGAGCGCGGATTCCCCGAGTTCAGCTTGGAAAAAGTCTCCGCAGTGATGAGTTGATCCCCGAGGTCCTGATAGCTGGCAAAGACCGAGCCATCGTTAGCCACGGGAGGTGCGACATCCCACGGCTGATCAGCGCCGATTTCGAGGTGTGAGGCGAAGCGAGGGTGCGAGGCATCTCCGACATCGAACGCGAGGACGCGCTGGGTGTTGCGATACACCTGACTCGGGTACCAGTAGCCAGGTGGATCAATCGTGCCGGTCTTCACCGCCTCGTAATGCCCGGCGGATTTCCCGACGTAGATCTGCGTGACGGTCACGTCGGCCTTGCTTTCTGCGTCGATCGCAGCCCCATCCACCGACGGCGCGTCGGGGTTGGGAATCCAGACGTAGTTGTAGGTGTCGTAGGGCTCCGGGTCGTACCAGATCGGCGAAAGCAACTGCCGCCCGCCGCCCGCGATGTTGAAACCGAGCGTCTTCTCATTGATCCATAAGGATCGAGCCGGCGCGCCCCAGCCGTACCAACCGCGATCCGGCTGCGAGATGTCAGCAGTGACGCTCCCGAGAAGGGCAAGGTGCGGCAGGCGCGAGAGGTCGACGGCGGAGAGCGTGATGTGATCCGGGGAGGTCTCGCGATACACACCGGTCGCGTAGTCCCAGGAAGATTCACCAAACCTAATCTGCAACACGTAGAGCACGCCATCTCGCAGCGTGGCCTCGCTGACCGGAGCGCCCTTCAGCGTGAGGCTGTCGAGCGTTTCGTCGGGGCTTTCCGCCGGCGTAACGGTGAGCGAGATCTCGTATTCGTTTCCTTTCTTCCACTCGGAGCCGAGTTGCACGACCTGCGCGCCGACGACGAAGACCCGTTCGACATTCCACGCGATATCAATGTCGGCAGTGATGCGCGGCTTGTCGCGGTTCGTGGCGTCGATGGCGAGCAGCGACGTCGGCGAGATTGCGACGATGCGCTTGCCATGCACGGTCGCGCGGCGTGGGGCGAAGGGCCTCTCGAGCAGGCCGCGCCTCACGATCCGATCGCGCTGCAGGTCGAGGAGTTGCACGCCCGCTGTGCTGCCGCTCGTCCAGTCCCAGCCGGAGAGCGGCATAAGGATGAGGTTTTCGTCCGGCAAGACGGAGAATTCCTTTTCGTTCCAAACCGCTCCGCTGCTCGTCCAGGTGCCGGTGTCGAGCACCACGCGGCTGAGTTCGGCAGGCTTCGACGCATCGCTGATATCGAAGAGCGAAACCGTTGGCTTCCAATCGACGAGGCCGATCGTCACCAACCGATCGCCGAGCGGCTCGATGTAGGTGGAAAAGCCGGGCATCTCGAGTTCGCCGAGCACGTTCGGCTGCGCGGGGTTCGCGAGATCGACGATCCAAAGTGGATCCCAAACGTAGGTGAGGTGAATCCACGGCCGATGCTGCGCGGTGATGACGTAGAGCCGGTCGCCATCGAAGCGCGTCGCGTGCAGCGTTTCATCCAGCGCCAGGTCGAGCGAGCCGAGCGGCACCGGCGCGGCGGGATTGACGAGGGAAAAGGTGTTCACCGCCGTGATGCCGACACGCGATGCCGTAACGTAGTCCGGCGGGCGCACATCGGCCGGAAGATTCAGCAGATCGTCGATCTCCTTCCGCGTGCGCTCCCGCCATTTTTGCGAGACCACGGTGAGGATGCCGCCAGCCTCGCGCAGCTTGAACTTATCATCGACACTGCCCTCGACGCTGACCGAGGCGCCGCGCGTCATCGCGCCGTTTGGATCCGAGATGTCGAGAATGTCGATGTCGGTGCCGCCAGTTGCTCCCCATTTCGCGATGAGCAAAGTGTGGTCGTTGGCGGTGACGGCATTGGCCCAACCACCGAGGTGGATGCTCGCCTGCCGCACCGGATGCGCCGGGTCGTGCAGGTCGAAGGAAGTGACTTCCAAACCCCACTGTGGCAACGCGCCTTCGACCGCCGGCCGATAAGTGTCAGTCGCCAGGTAGAGAACCTGGCCCACCAACCGGCTCTCGCGCACCGTGCCTTCAAACTCTACGCGCCCGACGATGCCGGGCTGCCCCTCATGCACGTCCGCAATGACGATTTCCCGGCGTCCATTTGCCTGCTGCTGAGGCGCGACCAAGGACTGCGCCGCGATGATCGACGAAGCGCTGGCCGTGAGCGTCAGGGCCCCGCTGTTGTTCACGGCGCCAAAAGTCGTAACACCACCGCCGTAGGTCTCCCAATCCCACCAATACCAGTTCCAAGCCTTCTTGATCAGGACGACATGCGCTGCGTCGAGCAGATACATATCCTCCCCCATGGCCGGCATCCGCAGGGTGCCGAGCAGCGCGGGATCGTCGGGCGCGCTGATGTCAAAGACCTGGAGCCCGCGGCGTTCATTGAAGAAGTAGAGACGATCGCCATCCACCTTCCAGATGTCCGCCTCGGAAACGGTGCGGACCGCAGCAACGCTTCCCGCGGTGTTGGCCGAAAGCGTCGCGGTGCTGAGATTGGCAGCCTGACCAGAAAATGTGAGCTCCCCACCACTGGTCGCGACGGGAATCGGCTCCTCCGCCAGGAAACTCGTGATGCCCGTCAAAAGGTCGCCCGGCAAGGCGTCTCCCTGTGTCCCGAGGACGCGCAGGAGGCGGCGGGCCGTGGGCTTGGCGAGCCGGAATCCGATGCTCGCGCTCGCCATCTTCGGATAGTTGATCGCGACCGCCTTCCACTGGCCACGCGCCGCGCGCGCCGACTTGGAGTTCCCGCGCGGCGGCGCAACGAACATCTGCAACGTCACGCGCTCGAATCCGGCCGGAATCCGCACCCCGACCAGGCAACCGCGAACTCCCGTGATCACCGGCCCGGATTGCGCGGCCTGAGCGAGGCCCTTCGCACCCGCCCCCGCGCTCCGGCCTTCAAGTGGCAGCCCGCAGAACAGAATCAGTGCGAGGGAGAAAGAGAGGCGATTCATAGGGGGGATCCGGACCTTTGTGGCTATTACGAAAAGTCTTTTCGTAAGACAAGCGCCGATTAGTCCTTCGTAGCCTTCAACGGAGCATCTCTCCCGGCGAACCACTCGGTGTGGAGTCAGCGAGCTGCGCATCGAGCGCGGCAATGCAAAACACGGCAAAGTGCGTGACGAGGCAAAGCCGGCATTTTCCCGATGAGGATGGGAATTTTCAAAACTCTGGAGGTCCGTTCAGTTGCTCGCATTTCTCCGGCTGGCCGGGGATGAAATCGACGACCTGGCTTTGCGCCCGAAGTTCTTCCTGCAACGCGGAGACGTTCACCTTCTGCACATCGCTGCCGCCTTTCGCAGCCATCGCGGCGGCGATGCCGGCCGCGTGACCGGTGATCATCCAGACGCTCTCCAGGCGCAGCGTGCAGAAGGCGACGTGCGTGTAGCTCGCCGCGCCGGGCACGAGCAGGTTCGTGCATTCGGCGGATTTCGGCGTGAGCGCACGATACGGGATCTGATAAGCGTAGCCCATGCGCCAGATGCGGCCTTCGTTGACGAACTCGTTTTCATTCAGGGCCACACGCTGCACGTGATGGCAATCGATGAAGTGGCTGCTCATGCCGATGCTGTCGAGCTTGCGGCGATCGTCCTGCACGTCCTTCTGCGTCATCACATACTCGCCGCGCATGCGCCGGGCTTCGCGGACATAGAGCTGGTAAGGCAGATTGCCGTTGTCGGCGAATTCATCCTTGTGCAGGCCGAGCATCTTCATTTCCGCCTGCACGTTTGCGGGCACAGCTTCGTCGTTCGCGAGAAAGTGCAGCAGGCCGAGCGTGTAGTCGATGTGGTCCTCGTAAATCCGGGCGCGCTGCTCGTAACTGGCGTCGGGCCAGTCAAACTGTCCGCCGAAGTGCCCGAGCGAGTAGATCGCGGATTGCTTGTTGTTCAGCTCGAACTTGCCGTTCCGCCGCCCGTAGAGATCGATGACGTCGTAGAGCTTTGCGGGCTTTTTCTGCGCAGCCTGATCGCGAAACCAATCGCCGAGCAGCGAGTAGCGTGTGGCGTCATAGTGCCTCGGCGCAGGGATGGGCACTTGCAGCGTCGGATCCTTCGCGACGGTGAGCCGGAAGTTGTAGTTCATCGGCGCCCGATGCGCGTCACCTTCCTCGAGGTCCTTCGCCCACGCGCTGATCCCGGGCAGGAGCTTCCCATTCGCATCCACCGTGCGGGCCTTGCGCGGCATCTTGTCGAAACGAATGCCCGCCGCTTCCTCGCCAAATTCCGCCCTCGATTCGCGCCCCACCGCGTACTTCACACCGGCACGGGCCATGAGATCGCCCTCGTAACTGGCATCCACAAACACCTTTGCTGCGAGCTTCGTACCGTCGGTCAACGTAATGCCGGTGATCTTCGCGCCGTCCTTCGCCACCGTGTCCACACTCGCGCCGAAGCGCACCTCCACGCCTGCCTCCTTCAGCACGTCAAGATACACCTTCTCCGCGACGCTCGACTCGAAGAAATACTCCGCCTGCCCCGTGCCGTAGCGCTTCCCGAGCCGCCGATAAAACTCATCCGCAAACCCGCCGATCGTCCACTTCAGCATGTGCTCGCTCTCCGCCGTGTTAATGCCGCTCGTGCTGAGTCCGCCGACATGCTTCGTCGGTTCGATGAGTACGACCTTCGCCCCTTGACGAGCGGCTGCGATGGAAGCCGCGATGCCGCACGGCACGCCGGAATAGACGGCGATGTCGGGCAAGGCCGCTTGGGTAGAGGAAAATGCGAGGAGGAGGAGAGTGGTTAGTTTGAGCACAATCGTGAAACGGAGCTGGAGGTTTCGATCTTGGTGGAGAGTTTCGCTTCGCCAAGCACGTCCCTGAACAGGCCGATGTGGTTAACAGATTTCACGCATCCGTGAACGGACCTGCATTCCTCCGGACAAGGGCTTCCCGCACTTTCACGCCATTGAGCGCGGCGACCTCCGTCTTCGCCTCCAACGCCATCGCCGCTGCGGTTCCTGCAGCTTCGCCCATCGCCATCGCGGTGACGGTCACCCGGGTGGAGGCATGCGCACCGCGGGTGGCGGAATGGCACCGGCCGGCAACGAGGAGATTTGCGATCTTCTGCGGCACCAGAGAGCGATACGGGATGTCGTACGGCTCGGGCTGGACCTTCTGCGGATCAAAGTCATTTGCGCTGCCGACGACGGTCTTGTTGGGATGCAAATCGAGGTACCAGCAACCCGTGGCGATGGCATCGTCGAAACGATGGCCCTTCATCAGGTCGGCCTCACTCAGCACATGCTGACCGATGATTCGCCGCGACTCCCGAACGCCGATCCACGGATACGCCTCGATGAAATACGCGTCCGCAAAGGCAGGAACATCCTTCTTCCACGCGCGAAACATCGCGTGCGCATCGGCACGTCCCTGCACTTCAGCGCGGCTCAGATCGGCGGCGTTGGTGGGATCGGCGGGCACGCGCACGCCGTGGACATAGACCTCGTTCCTGCCAAACATAAATATCACGCCTGGGCCATAGTAGAATGGCAGTTCTCCGCGCTGCTGCGCTTCCACGAGCGCGGCGCGGCAGAGGCCGGAGAGACCCGGTGTGCCTTGCACATTGCCGATCCGGAAGTGCAGCGTGAGTGGCTGCACTTCCATGTTTTGTTCAAAGGGCGCCCCGGCCCAGGCGGCGACATCGGCGTCACCAGTGCAGTCGATCACCACCTTGGGCAGCACGGTGGTGAGGCCGTCCTTGTTGGCGATAGTCACGGAGGTGAGGCGATCGCCGCGGCTCTCCGCACCGCAGATGAAGGAGTTGAAGAGCACGGTCAGGTTGTCCTTCTGCGTGCCGAACATGCGGTCGAGCAGCAGCTTGAACTCGAAGGTGTTGGGGATGGTCGGATTGTGCTTCGCCATCGTTGTGGCGTCGGGAGCGCACACGCCGGATTTGGAGAGCAACTCGAGCGCGATGCCCCGCACCACGACCCGTTTCGTGGTGATGTGCGCGATGCCGTCGAAGTAGGGCAAACCAACGCTCGTCACGATGCCTCCGGCAAATGGCGCTTTCTCCAGCAGGAGCACCTTCGCGCCCCCTCGCGCCGCAGCGAGCGCCGCCGCGGTCCCCGCGCAACCGCCACCACAGACCAGCACGTCGGCCTGGATCACGCGCAACGACTTTGGCGAGGCTTGCCCTTCCGCCCCGGGCAACGGACCCGCGGCGGTCGCGACGGCAACGGTGGCGGCGGATTGGATGAAACGACGACGTGTGTGCGTTGAGTTTGTTTTCATGTTGCGGGCGAACGCAGGGAGGATTGCTGTGCGACGGCAGGGTTGAATTTGAAGTTCGGGGGCATGCCGCAGCGTTCGACTGACGGACTAGTTTGTCGTTGGCGGGCTCGTGGTTAAAGCGTGGAAATCGTTGCGATAGGCGCGGAAAGTGGACCGGAGTTTTTGGCGACAGAGTGCGGATTTCGGTCCTGCGCTCCTCGCCTTGACGCCGCTCCCCCCGAGACCTGTAATCATTCACCTTCCCATGCAAGCTCCCCTCACCGATCGCCGCGCATTTCTCAACACCCTCGCCCTCGCAACGACGGCTACGCTCACCGGTCCGATCGGCGCAGCGGAGGCAGCGGCGCGGCGGAAGATCAAGCTCGGCATGGATAACTTCGCGGTGCGCGCGATGGGGTGGAAGGCGCCGGAGCTGCTCGACTACGCCGCTTCGCTGAAGCTCGACTCGATTCTCATCTCGGACCTCGATGCTTATACGAGTTTCGAGGATGGCTATCTGCGCGAGGTGAAGAAGAAGGCGGACGATGTGGGCGTGGCCATCTACGCGGGGAGCTGGAGCATTTGCCCCACCTCGAAGCGCTTCAAAAACAACTGGGGCACGGCGGAGGAGCATCTGCGGCTGGGCTTGCGCGTGGCGAAGGCACTGGGCTCGCCGGTCTTCCGCGTGGTGCTCGGCGGGGCGGATGATCGCAAGACGGAGGGTGGCATCCGCGCGCGCATCGCCGATACAGTGGCGGTGCTGAAGGCTTGCCGGCAGGCGGCGCTCGATGCGGGGGTGAAGGTGGCGGTGGAGAATCACGCGGGCGACATGCATTCGTGGGAACTGGTGGATCTGATCGAGGCGGCGGGCGCGGATTACGTCGGTGCGAATATCGATTCGGGGAATGCAGCGTGGACGTTGGAGGACCCGATGGATGTGCTGGAGAATCTGGGCAAATACACCATCTGCTCGAGCCTGCGCGACGACATGATCTGGGAATCGCCCGATGGCGCCACGGTGCAGTGGACGGCGGCCGGCGAGGGTCTCATCGATTGGAAGGCGTATGCCACGCGCTGGGCGCAGCTTTGCCCGCAGGTGCCGATCATGATCGAAACAATCTCGGGGTTCGGGCGCGCGTTCCCTTACAAAAAAGACGACTTCTGGGAGCACTACGACAAGCGCCCGGCGGCGCTCGCGCACTTCGAGGCGCTGGCGAAGCGCGGTCACGCCCTCGCGCCGTTCAAGGCTCCGGATGGCGCGGAGAAGAAAACCGCAGAGCAGGCCTATCAGAAGGGCGAGTTGGAGCGGTCGATTCGCTACTTGCGCGAAGTGGTGGGGCTGGGACTCAAGACTTAGCATCATCGCGGAGGACGAGTTTTGAGGGCGGACGTGGCATTTCGACTGCTAAGTGAAGAGGCCGAATGCAGTCCACATGTTCCCGAACCCGCTCCGCCTTCACGATCGTGGAACTCATGATCGTGGTCGCCACGATCGCAGCGATTGCGGCGATCGCGGTCCCCAGCTTCTATCGGGCACGCAAGCGTTCGCAGGCCTCGATCATCCTCGAGGATCTGCGCATCCTCGCGGCAGCAGTCGATCAGTATGCCATCGAAACGCAAAAATCCCCGGGCGCGACCGCCACGTGGAGCGACGTGCGTGCCTATTTGAAAACCGGCTCGCGGATTTATGAAGCCGGCGGAAACGATCTCTTCGGCGCCGCCTACGTCGGCTTTACTGTTGATTCCGTGCCAAAGCTGCGCACGAGCAGTTTTGACAAGGTGTCTGACGTCGCGCCCCTCGATTTCTGGTCGCCCTTCTATCCGTAGGCAGAGCGGCTTAACGGCGTAAATCTACGCGCGGGGAAAATGAGGTTGGCTCCCCGGGGGAGGGTCTGCTTGAACACGGCGCGATGTCCCCTACCCGCGCACTGGTAGTCTCCCTGCACGACGTATCCCCAAGTACGCGGCCGGCGAGTGCGCGGATCCTTGCGGAGCTCGCCGCGATCGGGGTGTCGCGGACATCGCTCCTGGTGATCCCGGATCACCATCATCGCGGCCCCCTTCTCGCCGACGCCGCCTTCCGCCGCTGGCTCGCGGAAAAGGAGCAGGAAGGTCACGAGATTGTCACCCACGGCTACTATCATCAGCGCGCGCGCCGCACCGGCGAGACCACCTTGCAGAAGATCACCACCCGTTTTTACACCGCAGACGAGGGCGAATTTTACGACCTCGACAGGGCCACCGCGCGCGAACTGGTGGCCCGCGGCAACACGGACTTGCAGCGCGCGGGACTCCACCCGCACGGCTTCATCGCCCCGGCGTGGCTACTGGGCGTGGAGGCTGCGGCGGCGCTGCGCGAACTGGGGGTGGAATATACGACGACGCTCGGCGCGGTTCGGGACTTGAAAAATGAACGCGCCTGGGAGTCGCAGTCGCTGGTCTGGAGCGTGCGGAGCGGCTGGCGGCGCATGGCGAGCCGCGCGTGGAATGCGGTGCTCTTTCCGCGCCTGCGCGCAAATCCCCTGCTGCGCATTTCCATTCATCCGGTCGATCTCGATCACCGCGCGATCTGGCGGCAGATTCGCACGCTGCTCGCCCGCGCACTCGCGGATCGCGAACCGATGACCTATCACGCGTGGATCACCGGTCAGCGCGCCGCGCCAGCATCCCACCTTCAATCTCAAGCCTCCTGAAAGCCGACCTGCACATTCACTCCCGCCACAGCGCGCGCGCCCCCGAATGGCTCTTTCGCCGCGTCGGCCTGCCGGATTCCTACACGCCGCCGG
>JBAVML010000353.1:0-5776 GCA_049690035.1 Chthoniobacteraceae bacterium | reverse complement strand
CATCCCCCACATGTGGGAGGAATATCAGGAGGGAATGTGGGAGCGGCTGAAAGGTCAGTTTGCCATCGCGCTCTGGGATGAGCGAAAAGGGGAGCTGCAACTCGGGCGCGACCGCTTCGGGATTTCGCCACTCTTCTGGAGTCGTCAGGGCGACTGGCTGCTTTTCGCGTCGGAAATCAAGGGCCTGCTCGCGTCGGGAATGGTGCCCGCGCGGCCGGACCGCCGGGGGCTGGATCACGTCTTTACCTTCTGCGCGGTTCCCGGGCCGCGGACCTGTTTTGAGGGTGTGCAGATGTTGCCGCCGGGACGTTTCCTGAGCTTCGCAGCGAGCCGGGAAAATGGCGTGTCGGCCGAAATCCGTGAGCGCGCTTACTGGGAAATGAATTTCCCCGACGCCGGCGAGGAAGAGCGCGGCGAAGATCCGAAAAAGCTGATCGATGAATTTGAAGCGGTGCTGCTCCACGCGGTTGAGCAACGGCTGCGGGCGGATGTGCCAGTGGGCGCCTACCTCTCGGGCGGCGTTGATTCGAGCCTGATCGTGGCGATGGCGTGCCACCTTAAAGGGCCGGCGATCAACACCTACACCGTCCGCGTGGACGACCCGGCGCTCGACGAACTCAGCGCGGCGAATCTGAGCGCACAGCACATCGGCACGAAGCCCCCGATCGTGCAAGATTTCCGCCACAGCGACGCGCTGGCGACCTACCCCACGCTCATCGCCGCCGCCGAAGCTCCCGTGATCGACACGGCCTGCGCGGCGCTGCTCCAACTCGCGGCGCGCGTCCACAGCTGCGGGCAAAAGGTGGTACTGACCGGCGAAGGCGCGGACGAGTGGCTGGTGGGTTATCCGTGGTATAAGGCAGCGAAATTGATCGGCTACCTCGACGTGATCCCCGGCCTGCCGATGAGCAATCTGGCGCGGCGCGCATATCTGCGGCTGAACAACGTGCCGCATTTTCCCCACGTCTGGCGCCTGGAGGTGGAGCGTGCGGTCGGCGGACCGAATGCCTGGATTGATTCCTACGGTCTGCTCGCGATCTCAAAGCTGCGCTTTTACAGCGAGTCGATGCACGAAGTGATGACGCGCGACAATCCCTGGACCGAATTGGATTTCCCGCTCGAACGCGCGCAACGCTGGGCCCCGCTCAACCGGGGAATTTGGATCGCCGCGCGCGTCCTTCTCAATGGGCATCTGCTCCAAGCCAAGGGCGACCGCGTGGCGATGCACAATTCGGTCGAGGTGCGTCCGCCTTTTCTCGACGAGGACGTTTTCGACTTCTGCGCGAAGCTCGATCCAAGCTGGAAGTTGCGCGGCCTGCGCGACAAGCACCTGCTCCGCCTGCTCGCCGAGCGCTGGGTGCCGAAGGTCGTCGCGCAACGGCAGAAGGTAATCTTCCGCGCGCCGCTGGATGCCTTTCACATCGACCCCGAGCCGCCGTTCGTCGCGCAGCTCCTCAGCGATGAGTCGCTGAAACGTACCGGTTATTTCGACTCTGCCGAGGTGCAGCGTTGGCGCCGGGATTTCCGCAGGATGAAGGCCGAATCATTCCCGCGTCTCTCGATCGAAATGGGTCTCGCCGCCGTCGTCGCGACGCAGCTCTGGCATCACACTTTCATGGGCGGCGGCCTTGCGGACTTGCCCGACTGGTCTCCGCCGCCGGCCGCGGCTTGAGCGGGCCGCGGGAGCGTTTCAGCGCAGTTTTTCCAACGCTTCGCGACCGCGCGCCTTTGTCTCCGGATCGTCCTTTTCCAGATTCGGCATGCTCAATCCCTTGTTGAGAAATTTCCGCGCTTCGTCCTTGCGCCCCATTTGCGCGTAAACGCGGCCCAACTCGATGTAGTGCATCAGCCGGTTCGGATTCAGGGCGACCGCCTTTTCCAAAGCCCTCGCCGCCTCTTCATTGGAGCCCTTCGGAAGGCTGCCGTAGATCGCGCCAGCGAGCACCCGCTTCAGTCCGCTCACATCCGCGAGCACTCGGTGCCAGCGGCCGAGAATGTGCCAGGCCACGTCATTGCGCGCATCGAGGCGCAAAGCGGCATCGACAGACTTTTTGATGCGCGGCGAGGCGTCCACCTGTTCCCTGGATCCCAAAAACGGCAACATTTTCCCGAGGGTAATCGCGACCGAAAGTTGGGCCTCGGCGTCATTCGGCGCGAGAGCCGCGGCCCTCTGCGAATAGCTCAGCGCGATACGGCCAAGACGCAGCTTCTCACCTTTGTCCGCCGTGTCCGCCATCTGGTAACGATATTGCCGCGCGATCGCCGTGAGTATGGTCGCGTTCTTCGGATCGAGCTTCTCGGCCGCGAGGTAAAACGTGAGCGCATCGCTGGCCTCGAAACGTTGATCGAAGGCCGCGCCTTTCGCCCGCAACTCATCGACGGATGGTGCGGCGGACGTGACGCTGGTGTCCGCTAAGGCCCAAATCGAGGTCACAGAAAACACAATCGAGGAGAGGCGGAACATGGGGAGACGTGGGTAGTAAGGCAGCGCCCGCGGGCGCGAATCGCTCCGCCATAAACAAACGATCGCGGAACACCCCCCTATCGCGCGGCGAGCCCGCGGCGGTCTTTCAACGCTCTCGCCGCGGATTCGCCGCCTCGACCAAGCGCGCGGCGTTGAGCAGCGCCGCCTCGCTTCGCGGCGCGCCGACCAGTTGGAGACTAGTGACCGGGATCTCGCGGTCTGCAATCGGTACGGGAATAGCGACGGCGGGGACGCCGCCCAGATTGACCGAAGCCGTGTTTTGGAGCCCAAGAACGAGGACTTCAAAAGCCAGTGTCCCCCCAAACAACGGGATGCGCGGCGGCAGCGTTTGCAGCGTGGGAAGGGCGATGAAATCAACCCGGTTGAAGGCCCGGCGAAGCTCAGCTTTCCATTCCGCCTGCCGCTGCAGCGCACCCCGATAGGTGGTCTGATACTGGACTTGCCCCAGCGCAACCACCGCCTTCGTTCGATTCGTGACCCCCGCCTCATGACGAAATTTCTGGTCATAAAGCCACGCATTCACCGAGGCCACTGTCGCCGCATCGCTCTGCACCTTGGTCCACTTTTGCTTAAAGGCCGAATCCATCTGCACCACGTCGAAGTGGGCCGCCGCGAGTGCGGCGTCAACTGCCTGATCCACCTTCGGATTTGTGCCGCTCAGATAAAGACGTCCGACGCGAATTTTTTTCCCGGATGGTTGCGCCGAAACGGCCTGCCGGTATCGACCCGCAAATCCCGACTGCAACAGGTCCATACCTTGCACCACGCCGGCCACGTCCTTCGCCATCGGCCCGACAGTGTCCAGATGGTTAGGCGCAATCGGATAAACTCCTTTCAGCGACACGAGTCCGAACGTCGTCTTCAGCCCCACGATCCCGCAACACGCCGCGGGCACCCGAATCGAGCCCGCCGTATCGGTGCCGAACGCGACGTCCGCTTTCCCGCTTGCCACCGCCACCGCCGAGCCGCACGAGGAGCCGCCGGGAATCAGCTTTCGGTTCGGCACGAGAGGATTTTTCGGCGTGCCGAAATACTCGTTGATTCCCGAAGGTGCGACTGCCAGCTCGGTCGTATTCGTCTTCCCGACAAACTGAACCCCCCGCCTCCGCGCGATGGCCAGACACGCCGCATCGCGCTTCGCCGGCGGGCTATTTTTGGCCAGAAACTCCGAGCCAGCGGTCGTCACCTGACCTTGCATATCAATGAGATCCTTCACGGCAAGGCGAAGGCCTTTGCTGTTTTCCTCCGGTGGCCAATAGGAAATAAACGCATGATCTCCCGGGCCGGTCGCCGGATTGTGCACGAAGTTGGTGCAACCGTTGAACGAACCGGCGAGAATGATGCCGGCTAGCGAATTGAAAACGACGCGGCGAGGTTTGCTAATCATTGGGAAGAGGGCGGGTGCGAGCCGGGAATCGCGGACGCGGTGAGAGGTGATCTCCGGACTTTTTCAATCGCATGTGATTGAATCGCTGGCTGTCTCCGACTCATTTTCCGCATGCTCGGCAACCGGCGCACTGATCGGCCATTTGCTGATGGGGTTCTCAACGACGACCTGCCGCACGGGAACTGAACTCGATGAGAGCGGCGGATCTCGGAAGTTTGCTACGAGCGCCGGTAACAATCCGTCTTGCCTTCAAACGCGCGTGGTCCGAGCGAAATTTCTCTAGGCGTCCGAGCTCGTCGCAAATCCCTCAGCAACAGTGGTGCACTCGCCGCGACTCGAACGCGGAACCTTCTGATCCGTAGTCAGATGCTCTATCCAATTGAGCTACGAGTGCATTGCCGTCCGGAAAACCGGGAGTGGGATAAGAGCATCGCCGGCGGGTGGTGGCAACTCTTTCGTGGAGAAATCTGCGCAGCTACTTCAGGGCCCTGCGCAATTGGTAGAGCGTGACCGCGCCGGTGTGCTGGAGTCCGTCGGGGCCGAGCCGCTCGAGCGTGTCGTCGGCGGTGTGCCAGTAGAGGTAGTCGAAGTCGATGAGATCGATCGTGGGGATCTTCGCGATGGTGTTCAAAGGGACGTGGTCATCGTAGATGTTGCGATCGTAGAAGCTGAACTTTTCGCGCACCTTCAGCGCATCAGCCGCCGCGAGGAGATCGCGGGTGAGTTCCTGTGGTGAGTCCGGGGAAAGCGTGATGCCGAAATCCTTGTCGCCGATCATGTCCCAGAGAATCCCAAACTTGAACTGCGCGGCACGTCCGGTCCCACGCAGGTTGCTGGCGTAGTGTCGGCTGCCGTAGAGGCCGTCTTTTTCGCTGTATTGCACTATGGCCTCTTCGCCGTCGAAGAAAACGAGTTCCACCTGCACGGCAAGGCTAGGGGCGAGGGCGAGGACGCGGGCGAGTTCGAGCAGCGCGCCCGTGCTGGAGGCGCCGTCGCTGGCGCCCAGGAAGTTGATCGTGCTGAAACGTTTGGTGTCGTAGTGGGAGCAGACGATGGCGCGCTGGGTGTGTCGGGGAGCGGTGGGCAGGCCGGGGGGCACGAAGCGGGCGATCAGGTTCACGAAGATGATGGGGCCGCGCGGCGTTTCATCGGTGAACGTCTGGCGTTCCACCTCCCAGTCGGACTTCTTTAGTGAGGCTTCGATGAGGGCGCGCGTTTTCTCCACACCGGGGGAGCCGGATGGCCGGGCGCCGATCGCGACCTGCTGACGGACTTCCTCGAATGCCCTAGCGCCGGAGAATTCCTTCCACAGCTCCGCGGGACCGGCGGCGAGGGGCGGCAGCTTTACGGGAGGGGTGGTTACCGGTTTCGAAGCGGCGGGGCTGGCGCCCGGCGGGGGCGCCGCTTCCGCTGGCGCGGTCTCGCCTTCGGGGGCGACTGGCCGACGGCCGCAAGCGGCGAACAGCAAGGTGGCAAGGATGGTGGCGCGAGCGAGATGTCGCGCGTGATTTGGGAACCGCATGGCCGCGCTCAACGCTCCTCGGCTTCGAGCCCGATCAACCCGAGGATCCGCTGAAGATCATCGTTGCCGTAATACTCGATCTCGATGACGCCGCGCTTTTCGCCATGTCGCACGGCGACGTGGGTGGCGAGACGCTGCTGGAGTCGGTTCTGTAAGTGGTGGACGGCTGGTGCCAGCGTGGGCGGGCTCGCCGGGGCGCCGTTGCGCGTCGGCTTTCCCACCCCGGTTTTTGTGAAATGATCCGCGACCAGTTTTTCCGCGGCGCGCACGGTGAGCCCGCGGCGGATGATTTCCTCGGAGAGAAGTCGCTGCTCTTCGTGTGACTTGAGGGCGAGCAGCACCTTGGCATGCCCGACCGAAATCCGGTCTTGGGTGAGAAAGC
>JBAVML010000352.1:0-15114 GCA_049690035.1 Chthoniobacteraceae bacterium | reverse complement strand
CGCGAGCTTTCCCAAGGCCCCCGCGAGCGTGCTCCTCAGATCGCCGCCGGCCGCCTGCGTCGCCGTGCCGAGCAGTCCCAGCGAGCCGACGGCGAGCGTTTTCACCGAAGTCGCCGCCGCGCCCGTCCCGGCCAGGATGCGGCCAAGGTCGCCATCGATCGTGATTTTCCCGAGATCGAGCGCCGCGCCGCCACCGGAAGTGCTCGCATCGATGAACCCAACTGCCGTGACGCCGTCGCCCCCCGGGCCGACGCGTGTGGCGGTGACGGTGAGGTCGGTGCCGGCGAAGTTCGCATTGTTGCTCAGGTCGATCTTTTGCAACTGCCGCGGCACGTCGGCGGCGAGGTCGAAGGTGAGCACGCCCGCGGCGGCGAGTTCGTCATCGGTCCCGAGGCTCGTTTTCACGGTGACCTTGTCGCCGTCGGTATCGGTGAAGATGAAGACCGCCGCCGGGGCGATGCGGCTTTCGAGTGGTTCGACGCGGAGCGAAGGGCTGAGTTGCATCGGAGGCTATGGCTACAGTTCTTTGATGAAGATGTTGCGAAATTGCACCAGCGCGGGCGGGCTCGTCCACACGCCATCTTTCATGGCGCCGTGATGCTGCAGGCCGATCGGCCCGTGCGCGGGCAAGCCGGGAATCGCGTAGGTCGGAATCACGGTCTGGCCGTTGAGCACTACGGTCACCGTTCCTTTCTTCACGGTGATCTCGTAGCGATTCCATTTCCCGATCCGGTTGTCGGCCTTCATTTTCGGAGTCGCTCCGGAGCGCGCTTCCGGCGGCATCGCGGCATCGCGACGCACGCCGTACATTTCACCGGAGCCGACCGGCCAGCACCAGATGTTCACCTGATACTTCTGGTCTCCGGCGAGCAGGATGCCGGAGTCGGAGTCGGGAATATTGAGCCCGATTTCTTTTCCCTCGGCGTCCTTCGCGTCGCTTCCATCGGGCAGAACCTGACGCGCGCGCGGATTCGTAAACGGCGTCTCCTTGATCCGCCAATCGACGATCAGCGAGTAGTCGGTGTACTCGCGGTCGGTCCAAAGGTGCTTGTCGCCCTGCGCTTCGCTGCGCGCGTCGTAGTCGATGAGACCGTCCTTCGCTTTCCAGTGGCCGTTGTCGCCCTCGGGTAGTTTCCAGCCGGTGAAATTGATGCCGTTGAAGAGCGACACGTAGCCGTCGTAAGCCTCCGCAGTCTGCTCGGGCGGCGTGTTCGTGCTCGGCAGTTCCTTGAGGTAGATGTTTTTGAAATGCGCCTCGCTGCCTTCGCTCTCCAGCGCGAGGAAACCTTTCCGCGGCACGCAATCTTTCCCCACGGTCACCTCCTTGCCGTTCACCTCGAGCCGCAGTTCACCCGCGCTCGCCGTGAGTCGATAGTGATTCCACTCCGGCGAAGGTTTGCTCCGCTCTTCGCTCGGGAAGCTGCGCTTGCCTGATTTTGCCACCGTGCCGAACGGCGTCATCGTCGCGCCCCAGATGGGGAAAATATCGCCGTGCGTGGTGAACCACTCGTTCTTCCCCTTCGCGCCGTAGCCATTGTCGAGCACCTGCACTTCGATGCCACGCGTGTAGCCGGTGCCCATCGCCGGCACGCCGTCGCCCCACACGAAGACGCCGCTGTTCCCGCCGGATTTCATGTGCTGCCAGTCGCATTCGAGGATGAAGTTTTCATGCATCTGCGCCGTGCGCATGTAGCCGGTGGGCACGCCGCTGATGACGACCATGCCGTCGCGCACGGTGAAGGTGTCGGGCGCGACGTTCACCGGTACCCAGCCGGTGAGATCGTTGCCATTGAAGAGCGCGGTGAAGCCGTCGGGCGGCACGTTATCCGCCGCGTGGAGAGCGAGGGCGCTGACGAGGGTGGTAAAGGAAAGAGCGGCAAGTTTCATGGAGGGGTAGTCGTGAATGTACCTGTCTTGCCCCCGCTGAAACAATGCTTCTCGCGAACGCGCAAATTTTTCGCGTCCGCCGAGAAGGTTTCCCGAGCAACTCACGATCAGATTCGCGCGCGACACGAATCAACGGGTCGGACACATTCCACGCCGCCATGACTTTCGCCCGCATCCTGCGTCTCGCTCTTTTGCTCGCCTTCATCTTTCCGGTCTTCGCCGATGCCGGAATGGACGTCGTGATCTACGGCGGCACTCCCTCCGGAATTGCCGCCGCCGTCGCGGCATCCCGCGAGGGCGCGAGCGTGACCGTGATCGAGCCAACGAATTGGATCGGCGGAATGGTGAGCGGCGGACTGAGCAGCACCGACACGGGCCGCGCGGAAACGATCGGCGGTATCGCGCGTGAATTCTACACCCGCGCGGCGGAACGTTACCACGACCCCAAGCAACTCTGGTACGCGGAGCCGCACGCCAACCTGGAGACCTTCGAGACCATGCTGCGCGAGGCGAAGATCGAGGTGGTGCGCGGGCAGCGACTGAAGGCGGTGAAGCGCGATGGCGTGAAGATCACCAGCCTGACGACGGAAGACGGCAAGAGCTACGCCGGGAGGATTTTCATCGATGCGACCTACGAGGGCGACCTCATGGCGCAAGCGGGTGTGAGTTACATCGTCGGGCGCGAGAGTGAAGCGGTGTATGGCGAAAAGCTCGCCGGCTTCCGCCCGGAGAAGGTGCGGAACTTTTCGATGGAAGTGATGACTCAAGGCTGCCCATGCGTCGGCGGCACGGGTCCGCACTACGTTCACGGTGCGCCGACGAAAATCTCCGCGCGCGATGCGGCGGGAAAACTTTTGTGGGGCGTGACGGAATCCGCCGCGCAGCCCGGCAGCGGCGACGCGCTCACCCAGTCCTACAACTTCCGCTTCTGCGCGACGCAGCGCGCCGACATCCTCGTGCCGTGGCCGCAGCCGCGGAACTACCAGCCCGAGCACTACGCGCTGCTGCTGCGGCTGATCGAAGCGTATCCCGGCCTCCCCTTCTCGCGCCTGGTCCATCTCGGCAAGATCGCCAATGGTAAAGTCGATCTCAACGCGCAGGGACTTTTCTCGACGGACTACGTCGGCGGCAACATCGGCTACCCGGACGTCGACGGCGCGACGCGTGAACGCATCTGGCAGGATCACATCGATTACCTGCAAGGCTTCTTCTGGTTCCTCGCGCATGATCTGCGCGTCCCGGAAAAGCTGCGCGCCGAGACGCAATCGTGGGGTCTGAGCCGCGATGAATTCACCGACAACGAACACTGGCCCTACGCGCTCTATGTGCGCGAGGCGCGACGGATGAAGGGCGAATACGTGATGCAGCAAAAAGACATCCAGCGCGAGATCACGAAGCCGGACGCGATCGCGATGGGTTCCTTCATCATCGACTCACACATCGTGCAGCGGCTCGCGGATCCGGACGGTACGGTGATCGACGAAGGTGCGTTCGACGCGCCGGCCAAACCGTATCAACTGCCCTATCGCTGCCTGACACCGAACCGCGACGAATGCGTCAACCTGCTGGTGCCAGTGTGCCTCTCGGCGTCGCACGTTGCTTACGGCTCGATCCGGATGGAGCCAGTTTTCATGGCGTGCGGCGAGGCCGCGGGCGTGGCGGCGCGGATGGCGATCGAAGCCCGCTCGTCGGTGCAAGCGATCGACGTCACCGCGCTGCAAAAGAAGCTGCGCGCGCAGAAGGTGGTCTTGGAACTGGCGGGCATGATGGACATCGTCTGGGCGAGCAAACTGCCGGGCCTCGTGATGGATGACGAGGAGGCGAAATTCACCGGCGTGTGGATTTCAAGCACCTTTGCCGGGGGTGGGGTGGAAGGCGCGTCGCGCCACGATGGCAACGACGCGAAAGGCGGAAAGGCGGCGCGCTACGAACTGAAAGTGCCTGCAGCGGGACGTTACGAAGTGCGCGTCTCCTACACGCCGGCGTCGAACCGCGCCACCAATGTCCCGGTGACGATCGAGCACGCCGATGGCACCGCGAAGGCCACGGTGAATCAGCGGCTGGCGCCGACGCTGGACAAGTTCTTCGTCTCGCTCGGCGTGTTTCGTTTCAGCCCGGAAAAACCCGCCGTCGTGACAGTGTCGAACGAGGGCACCGATGGCTTCGTCGCCGCGGATGCGGTGCAACTACTGCCGGCAAAGGAGCTTTGACCTGTCGCGCGCTGGGATGAATTGTCGGCGGCATGTCCGAACACAAAGCGATCATCCAATGGAACTGCAACGGGCCTGATTTTCTGAAGGGCAAGTTTTCACGCGAGCACACGTGGACCTTTGACGGCGGCGCGACTGTGGCGGCGTCAGCTTCGCCATCCGTGGTGCCGGCGCCGTACTCGAGCGCGGCGGCCGTGGATCCCGAGGAGGCGTTTGTGGCGTCGATCGCGAGCTGTCATATGCTCACCTTCGTGTGGCTGGCCTCGCGCGCCGGCTTCGCGATCGACAGCTATCGCGACGAGGCCATCGGCACGATGACAAAGAACGAGCGCGGTGTGCCGTGGGTGAACGCGGTGAAGCTGCAGCCGGACATCGCATGGAGTGGCGAGAAGCGTCCCACACCCGAAGAACTCGAACGTTTGCACCACGAGGCGCACAAGCAGTGTTTCATCGCCAACTCCGTGATGACGGAGATCACGGTCGCTACGACTTAGCAGGGATCTACTTTAAATCGTAGTCCGGCTGCCCGCCCGGCAGCGAAGCGACCAGCGCTCCGAGCGCGCATGCCCGCGCGAGAGTCGCGGCATTTTCCCCCGGCATCGTGAGCAGACCATGCACGAGGGCGGCGGTGAATGCGTCGCCCGCGCCGATTGTGTCGCGCACTGTGATCTTCGGCGCAGCAGCGTGAATGAGCGCACCGCCCTGCCACAGGGCGGCGCCGTATTCGCCGCCCGTCACGCAAATGCGGCGGCAGCCGGTGGCCTCCTCAAGAACCCCGAGCTTCGACGAGAGGCCCTCCGCCCATTCATCGATCCCGACTTCGCGATCGGTGAGGACCGCGAGCTCGTGCTCGTTCAGCTTGATGACATCCGCCCAGCGCGCGAGCGAGAGGACGAGTTCGGGTTCGTCGAAGGGCGCGCGCAGATTCACATCCATGACCCGCAGCAGACCTGGCGTGGCGAGGAGTTCGTCGAGCGCACCGCGATTCGCCGCTGTGCGCGCGGCCAGTGAGCCGAAGACGATCGCCGAGCTGCCCGGGACCGCCGCGCGCCACGCGCCAGTGCCGGCGATGTCGTCCCACGCGACACCCTCTTCGATCGTGTAGGAAGGCTGGCCACCCGCGCTCACGGCGACCGTGACGATACCGGTCGGAAGCCGCCGGTGCCGCTCGATGAATGCGGTGCTCAAGCCGCGTGAGCCGAGATAGGCGAGCAACTCGTCGCCCAAAGCATCGGTGCCAACAGCCGAGATCATCCGCGGCTCGGCACCGAGCCGCGAGAGATGGTAGGCGACGTTGAGTGGCGCACCACCGGG
Source organism: Chthoniobacteraceae bacterium (assembly GCA_049690035.1). Taxonomy (GTDB): domain Bacteria; phylum Verrucomicrobiota; class Verrucomicrobiia; order Chthoniobacterales; family Chthoniobacteraceae; genus Chthoniobacter. The sequence continues at coordinate 9,703 of JBAVML010000352.1, read as the reverse complement.
AAGCCTCCCGGTCGGCAGACAATCCCACAAAACTTCTCCGAAACAGAGGACGCGAGGTGCGGGAGATGTGCTCATGGAGTGCCGTCGATAACAGACTTTCGCCGCCCTGCGAACCCCGAAGAACGCGCTCGCCAGATTTCGCGACAGCAAAATCCCGCGCCACCACGAGGGCGGCGCGGGATGAATTTGACAGAGCTGCTCGGGCTACTTCTTCGCCTCGACCGGATGCTCCTTCAGGATCTCCTCCACCATGTAGAAGATGTTGCGATCCTTGGTCTGCTCACGGATGCGCTTCACGTCCTCGGCTTTCACGAACTCGAGATCGTTGCCGAAAGACTGGCGCACGTAGGAGATCACGGCGGCGATTTCCTCATCGTTGGCGAGCGGGCCGAAGCCGATCATCGGCGGCGTGTTCTTCGATGGGCCGTAGGTCTTGCCCTGAAATTTCAGCTCACCGTAGAGGCCCTTGAGCACGATCTTGATCATGCGCTCGTCGTTATCGAGCCACTCGCTCTTGGCGAGCGCGGGGTAGGTGTTCTCCACGCCCTTGCCGTCGGGCTGATGGCAGGTAACGCAGTGGGCCTCGCGGTTGAAGACTTCCCTGCCAAGGTCATACGACTTCTGCTCGGCGGCGGTGAGCTTCTTGCGCGTGGGGCCATACTTGGCCTCCGAATTGACGCGCAGCCGGGCTACGAGCAGGGGATCGTGACTGATGAGATCCTTCGTTTCGGGAAGTAGGGTGAATTGCCGCATCGTCTCGCGGAAGCAGTAGTCGATGTAGTAGTCCTTCTCGCCCATCACGAGTTTCGCGATCTCAAAGGCCTTGGGCGCGTCCTGACGTTTCACGAAGCTGAGCGCGCGGACGGCTTCGAGGCGCACGCGCGGCGCGGTGTCCTTGATGGCGTTTTCCAAAAGCGCGAGCGCATTCGGCACGCGGTCCATCCAGTAGCAAAGGACGCGCACGGCCTGGGCACGGGCCTTCGGCTCGGGCGACTTAAGCACGTCGTTCAGCAGGTCGAGGTTCACCGTGTTGTGCCACTGGTGGACCCACAGCGCTTCGAGACGGTTGTGTTCGTAATCTTTGTCGCTCTTGTCGAGGGCCTTCTCCCATTTCTGGACGGCGGCGATGACCTGCTTCGTGTCGTGTGTATCGAGTTCGATCTTCGCGCGCTGGCGCACGTTGTCCTCGTGCTCCTTCAAGAGTTCGAGCAGCTTTTCAATCGGCTCGCCGGCGATCTTTTTCGGCGTGAGCAAGGGGCGCGAAGGATACGTAATGCGGTAGATGCGGCCGTATTGGTGGTCGCGATTTGGATCGCGCAGGTGGTGCTGGAGATGGCCGATGAGCATCTGCGACCAGTCCATGAAGTAGAGCGAACCGTCCGGCGCCACGGCGATGCCGCTCGGGCGGAAATTCGGATTTCCCTCGTGCTCGTCGTCGCCGAGGATGCCCTCGACGAGCGGATCGATCGTCTCACCTTTCAACCCCGAGCCGTCCTCGCTCACCTTCGCGCGGAAGATGCCCTGGAAGCCGATCACATTCGTGTTCAGAAACTGCCCCTGCCAGTCGTCGGGGAAGTGGCGGCTCGAAAGAATGTTCGTGCCGGGCGTAGGACGCGACGGGCGGTTCCAGAACTGCTTCATGCCGGGATGCGCGAGGTTCTTTTTGTTGTCGCGGCCGACATCGGGATCGTTGTCGAGATGCCCGCTAAACGCCGGCGCGAAGTAATTCGCGTTGCCGGTCGCGTCGGTGATGATGTCGTTGCCCCAGTAGTCGAACACCCGGCCATGCGGGTTCGCGAAGCCATAAGGCACGTAGCGATCGAAGCGCGAAGTGCGCGGCTCGAAGCGGTAGATCGCGCCGTTCACGTTGCGCACCGGGCCGTTCAGCGTCTCGACATTCGTGCGATGGAAAACACCATCGCTGAAATACACCGCGCCGCCCGGCTCGTAGCAGATCGAATTCGTCTCGTGGTGCGAGTCCGCCGCGTCGAGCCCGTGCACGATGCGCTCCTTCCAATCGGCCTTCCCGTCGCCGTCCGTGTCGCGCAGGAAGAGCATGTCCGGCGACTGCATCACCAGCACGCCGTCCTTGTAGAGCTGGAAGCCGGTGGGGCAATTCAGTCCGTCGGCAAAAGTCGTGCACTTGGTGAACTTCCCGGTCTTTGGATCGATGTCGAAGACCACGAGCTTGTCGAACACCTTCGTCGTCGGCGTCGTCTCGGGATAGTTCGGCCACACGGCGACCCACAGGCGGCCCTTCGTGTCGAAGTTCATTTGCACCGGATTGATCAGCTCGGGGAACTCCTTTTCCGACGCGATGAACTCCACCTTCGTGCCCTCGGGCGACTTGATGAATTTCAGCGTGTCCTCGCCCTTCTCAATGAAGGGGCGCAGCGGCGCCTTCGGCGAGGGCTTCGCGTTCGTGGTATTCACCGCGGCTGCCTCTTTGGTTGGCACCGGGATCGGGCCGTAACGGTTCGGCGGCACCGGAGCCACTTCCGGCAGGTTGTCGTCCTTCACGCTAAAAGATTTCCCCTGCGCCGCGGCCCATACGGCCTTGTCGCGGTTCGCCGTCTTGACGTCGCGCTGGGCGAGTTCCTGGCCCATGATCGTCGCATTGTCCGGCGCGTTCGTCGGATCGTCCGGGTGAGCGTATTTGATGCGCGAGCGCTGTCCGTAGATGTTGAATTGATCGACCGTCCGGTAGCGGTGATGCCATTGCGCATTTTTCTCGAGCACCGCCTCGCGAATCTTCAGCACATCGCTGCTGTCCGTACGCGGCGCTTCCTTGCCGAAGATCCCCTTGAACTGCACCGGCGCGAGCTGCCGGTCGCCCTCCTCGGTGAGGTGAATGCCATTGAGCGTGAGCGGACGCGCGCCCTTTGCATACAGCTCCTGCGACGGCGTGAAGAGGTCCACGAATTCGACGCCGTTTGCCTTCGCCACTTCCGCCATCGCGTTGGTGTAAAGCGCGAGGTTCTTATTGTTGGCCGAACCATCCGGGTAATCCGTCGGGTCCTTCACGTTCTCATGCGCGATCGGCGAAAGCAGCACCACGCGAGGGTTGCCTTTGCCGTAGTCGGCCTTCGTCAGGTTCTTCAAGTATTCGTCGAGCGCCCGCTTGAAATCCGCCAGCCCAGCCTCGCCCTTGAAGGACTCATTGAAGCCCCAATACGCCAGGATCACATTCGCATGGAAATCCGCGCCCCAATGATACGTCACCTCCGTCTTGCCGACGGTCAGCGTCGTCGTGCCCGGCTTCATGTCTAGGAATTGGTCCGTCGTCGGAACCTCGTCGCTGCGCGGATGCACGTTCACTTCATCCGCGGCGAAGCCGAGATTGCGCACCGTGAGTTCGAGATCGGGATACGCCTTGTGAATCAGCGACTCGAGCCAGCCGTGATGTTGCTGCCGATCAGCGAGGCCGCTGCCGACGATGGCGATGTGATCGCCTTTCTTGAGTTCGAGTGGTGCGGCCTGAAGCGCGGTCAGCGCGGCGAGGCCGAAGATGCAGACGAGGGTGCGTAGTTTCATGAGTTGAGGGGATGCGGAGGGGTGAGAGGTGTAGAGGGTGAAGTCGCGGGTGGCGACTAATTCGCGCGAGTGCTGGCAACCTTTCCGCCGGTTTGGGCGGCGAAAATATTTAGTTCATGGATCGACCAGTAGTTTCCCTTCACTTCACCGGTCTGAGTGATCCGGACGAACTTGGTCTTGGCGGCCGGGAACACGATGTCGGTCACGCTGCCGGTGCCCTTTCCGCTCGCAACCTTCGCCCACTTCTGGCCATCGAGGGAAAGCTCCACCGTGTAGCCGCGCGGGTAATCATTGGCCGACTTGGCCGAATCGAGTTGCAGGCCGACGATTTCAGCTTCCGTCGGCAATTCGATCTGGAACCACATGCCGGGCGTCTGCCCGCGTCCGGTGGTGTAGCGCGTTTCGCCTTTGCCATCGATCGCCGCGCCGCAGTCGCCGGGTTTGTCGCTCGCGGTCAGCTTCCAGTCTTTGCGATTGGCGAGCGGCTGCGGGAGCGTGGCGCGCAGTTCATTCATCGTCCACGGCTGCGTCCGGTCCTTCGACGCGGAGCGGATGCGGGCCACATCCTGCGGCATGACGAAGCTGGCATTGTTGCCGAAATTCTTCCGCACATAGCTGAGCACGCCGGCAATCCATGCATCGTCATTCGTGGCCATGGAAACCATCTGGCCTTCGTATTTTTTGCCGTCGATATCGCCACTCAAGCCCTGGAGCAGCACGTGAATCGCCCCATCGCGCCAGCCGAGGACCGTCTTCGACCCGGCGAGCGGCGGCGCGAGCATGGTGCCCGGAGCGGCGCCGACCATCGGCATTCCCTTCCCATCCATGCCGTGGCACGCCGCGCAGAGCGTCTGGAAGGCGTTTTCCCCCGTCTTGTAGATCTTCAACTCCGCCGGCGAAAACGTATTGGTCGCGACCTGCACCGGCGGATGAAGGATGAGGGTGCCAATTTCCTTCACCCCCGCGCTCGGGCTGGCGGCGACGAGTTCTTCCATCGATTTTTTCCAGTCGGGAAAGTTGAGCAGCTTTGCGGTCAGCAGCGCCTGCATCGACACCACGGCGTCCTTGTCCTTCGCCGCCGCCAGGATGTCCGGGACTAGCGACTTGTCGTCTTTTTTGTAGAGCGACTCGCTCACACGAATGGCGCCGGCGCGGACTTGAGGATGCTCGTCTTTGAGCTTCTCGCGGATGAGTTCGGGCGAGATTGCGTCCAGACCTTCCAGGGTCCAGAGGGCGTGGAGTCGCGCGAACGGGTTCTTGTCCGTGCGGACCATCGAGGTCAGCGCGGGAACGACGGACTTGTCCTGCTTTAACACGAGCAGCTTCTGCGCAGCGTCGCGCCACCAGCCATTCGGATGGCCGAGGTGTGCGACGAGTTGCGCGGGCGTCTCGGCCGACATCTTCGGCTGCGCTCCGAGCTTGGTGGTGTCGTGCACGAGACGCCAGACGCGCCCCATGCTCACCGGCTTATCGAGCGCATACTGCTGCACCACCTTGCGGAGATAGCTGCCATCCTTCACCCAGTTCCCCTCCTGGATAATGCCACGGTACATATCGACGATGTAGAGCGTGCCATCCGGCGCGGTGCTGAAATTGATCGGACGGAACAATGGGTCCGTGGAGCGAATGAACTCGGACTGCCCGTACGGATTGCTCAAGCGGGTGATGCCATCCGTGACCTCCACGTGCGAGCGGCGCACGAGCCGGCCGACGGGTTCGCCAAAGAACAGATCGCCGCGCAACTCCGCGGGCAGCCGGTCGCCGCGATAGATTTCACCGCCGCAGGTCGCGGTGAAGTGATTGAGCGTCTTGTCTTCCGGGCGATAGCGATTCGGCCCGCCCTGCACATCCGCGAGCCCGACCGCCGGCCACACTTTGTCAAAGTCTGGCGCGAACTGATCCTTCACGTTGAAGGCCCCATACACGATGCCGGTCTGAAAGTTGACCGGTCCCTTTTCGCCGCCCGCATTCACAAACCAGATCTTGCCAAAATCGTCCTGACCCACGCCCCACTGCCCGCCATTCGGCGCGGTCGGTTCCTTGAGTGCCGGGCCCTGCGGATTCCAGCGCAGGCGGTAGGCGTTGTAGGTGGAATACATCCAGTTATCCATGCCCCACACGAGGCCGTTGGGCTGATGCTCGAGATTCCCGCCGCGCGGGCCGCCTTCAAACCAGATCTCTTTCTTATCCGAGACGCCGTCGCCATCGATGTCTGTATATAGATAGAGATCGCTGGTATCCGTCTCGCCGATGATCACGCGGCCCTTGTCCAGCGGCATGACCATGCGCGGAAGCAGCAGGTTGTCGGCAAAGACGGTATGTTTGTCGAACTTGCCATCACCCTTCGATGCCCAATGCAGCGACACGCGGCTTTTCGGTTCGTGCTCGGTGGTCCCGTCGATATCCTGCATGTAAGTGCTCAGCTCGGCGACCAACATGCGCCCGTCGCCATCGAACGAAATCATCGCCGGCTCCTTCACGTCCGGCTCGCTGAGCACGAGTTCGAGATGATAGCCGGGCGGAAGCTGGATGGTCTTTAGCGAGTCCGCCGGGCTGAGCGCCTTCACCGGCGGCATGGGTGGAAATTCCAGCGGCTTCTCGGCGGGTTTGGTCTCGGCGGTGAAGGCGAGCGGTGACGACGCGACGAGGGCGGCGATGAGGGGAGCAAGCGGATTTTTCATGCAGGGAGAAAGACGGGGAGGCTAAGGCTGGCGCTGACCGGCGCGGAAGATGTGCGTTATTTCCGCCGCACTCAAGCCGCGGTTGAAGACGAGCACTTCATCCATGCGGCCGCGGAGATTGCGGATCGGGCGGCTGTCGCCACGCGCGTTCGAATTCCAGTTCCCGAGTTCGGCGTGTTCGAGCCGCACCGGGAGATCGGTCTCGGGGCGGAGGGCTTCGTCGCCGACGCGCTGGCCATCGAGGTAGTGCGCCACCCGGCGCTGCGCGCGATCGAAGACCACTGCGAGATGCGTCCACTTCCCGAGCCGTTCGGGTGGGAAGAGAGGCCCGGTCGTGTAGTTGTACTGCTTCGCCGCGCCATGCACGCCGAGCACGATCTGGCCGCTCTTCGTGATCTGCCAATGCACGTCGCCGGCGTCCCAGCCATCCGCCATGACGAGGGAATTGTAGGACAGGTCGAGCGCATCCACGCGCACCCAGGCGGCCAGAGTGAGCGAGGGAAATTCACCCGGCACGCCGAGCCGCACGCGATCGGTGACGGCGCGAAATTCCAGCGCGCGTTTGCCGGGCCAGCGCCCTTCCTGCCAGCGGCAGCCGACGATCGAGCCATCCGGCCCGCGGGCGGGGTTTTCGCTCACATTTGGCAGGGTGCGAGCCCAGTCCGTCGAACCTTCGAAATCAAAAAGCCAGACGAGGCCCGGCATCGTCGCCACCTGGCGCATCGCGGAAAGCCACCCGTCCTGCTGCTGCCGCCACGAGATGGCGGCGCGGTTTTCGAGTTGCTCGCTGGTCGGAAACATCGGCGCTGCTTCATCGAACTGCGCCCACGCTCCCTCCGCCGTCACGCGAGCACTGTCGCCGGTGGCGAGCGCAAGAACGTCGCCGCCGCGTTGCAATTCCACCTGCCCGCGAAACACATGCACCTCGGTCCCGCCATCGCGGTGAACTTCCATCCCAAACTCCGTCCCGAGATCCACCACGGCAACCTTCGGCGCACCGACACGAAAGCCGATCGCCTGTCCCGGCACTTCCGCCGTGAGCCGGCCGGACTGGCAAAATCCCTCGAGCGGCGCCACGAGGCGGAACTCCGCCGGCCCTTCCAAAATCACCCGCGCCCCCGACACGAACTCCACCTGCGCCAGCCCGGACTGGAGCCGCAGCCAGCCCGGCGGCAGCACCGTGCCCGCCGCGCGATCCACACAGTCGGACCATTCCGCATTCACCGTTGGGCCGAGCACCGCCACGCCATCGGTCATCACCTCGCGCGGCGCCGTCCACCAACTCCACGAGAGCGCGAGCCCGCCGATGAGCAGGCACGCCGCCGCCGCGAGCCGCGCGATTCGGGAGATCGGAAACCTCACCACTTTCCGCGACGCGGGACCTGCCGCCTGCCGTCCCCACGCCTGCTCTCCCTGTTTGCGCAGCAGCGTGTGGAGGCGCGTGCGTTCCCAGAAAACGGCGCGCGCCTCCGCCGACGAAAGCAGCATCTGCTCGAGTTCCGCCTTCTCCGCAGATTCGAGCGCCTCGTCCACATATTGATCCAGCAAACGGCTGAGTCGGTCGGCGTCCATCGTCAGGCGGGCAGGTGGCGCAGCTTCATTTCCATGCAGCCGCGGAGAAGATCGCGGGCGCGGGAAAGCGCGACGTAAACGGAGTTCGGCGTCCAGCCGAGGATGGTGGCGATTTCCGCCGGCTTGTGCGCGTGGTGGTAGCGCAGTTCGATCGCGCGGCGCGCCTGCGGCGCGAGCTGCTGGAGGCAATCCGCGAGGACGCCCAGGCGGTCATCATCCGGCTCAAGCTCCGGCGCGCAGGCGCAGAGCGACTCGATCACTTCCGGCGCGAGCGGCTGCGCGCCCGCCGCCGCCTTGCGTCCGGCCTCGAGCACCTTGAAGCGCGCGATGGTGCAGGCCCAGGCCATGAAATTGCTGCCCGCCTCAAAGCTCGCCGCCTTCTTTGTGATGGTGAGAAAGGTCTCCTGCAAAACGTCATCCACCCGGCTGAAATCCGGCATCAACGCGATGACGAACCCACGCAATTGCGACGTGTGCTGGATGAACAGCATCTGCACGTGCGCGGTGCGGGGATCGAGGGAATCGGGCATGGCGATGCAGAAGATGCGCCGCCCCGCGGAAACCTTAGCGGGAAGAAATCACACCGATGCGACGTTCCCCGCGACCGTCGGCTCGCCGTTGGCGAAACGAACGTCGGCCTGGGTGCCGCGACCGAGGATGTTTCCCTGCAGCACCACGTCCTTTCCGCAGTGGGTAGTGAAGATCGCTTCCCGCATCGTCGGCTGCGGCTGGCGCGTGAGGATGGTGCAGCCGGTCACCATCACATTTTTCACCTGATCCAGATGTAGCCCGCGATGCGTCGAGTCGAGGATCTGGCAGCCCGCCACCGTGACCTCGCTCGCTCGCGCGATGTGAACCGCACCGCCTTCTTCCGGCGTGCCGGCCCGCGCCGCTTCGATGACCAGCCCGGTGACGGCGATTCCCGACGAGTCGCGGATCACCACGCCATCGATGCGGTCGCCGCTGTAGTCCGGATTGTAGTCGATCGAGTTCGTGCCGATGGAAATGCTGCGGCATTTCTCCACGACGATCGAGCGGTCGTAGCCGCTGCAGAAGGTGTTGCCGCTGACGACCACCGCGCGGCACGAGCGCAGCAGGAGATTGGTGTCCTGACTGGAGATGTGGTTGCCGGTGATCGTCCACAATCCCGCGCTCCGCGAGAGCTCATCCGGCACGCCCTCGATGCGCACATTGCAACCGCCGGGACTGCGTCTTGCCTGGATGGTGCAGGATGTGATCGTGCCTTCACGCACCGTGCTCTCGCGGCTGTCGATCCACACATCGGCGCAATCCTCCGCGGCGGGATCGAAGTTGTATTCGATGTCGCAGCCGGTGATTTGCAGGTTGCGGATTTCGCTCCGCTGAATCTTGATCCCCGCGTGCCGGTGGTAGCTGATGTGGCAGCCGACGATGTTCGTCTGGTGCAGGTTTACGCCATCGAAGTAGATGCCGATCGCCGCGCCGCGGCCGTCGTAGATGTGCGAGTCCGCGATGAGCACGTTGCGGTTGCGCTTCACGAGGTGAATACCGTAGCGGCAGCGCCGGATGAGCACGCCGGCGATCGTCGCCTGCATCGTCCCTTCCACCTGAATGCCGATCGACTCATCGTGGCCGCCCACGATCTCGAGCTGCGTCACCGTCGGCATCCGCTCGGATTCCCACACGCCCGGTTTGTAAGTCTTGGGGTCCGCGTTTTTGTCATGCGTTCCCACCAGCCGCAGCGCGGGTCCGGGGCCGTCCATGATCAGCGTCGCCAGCCCGCCGTCGCCACCGAAGGCGGTCCGCCCGTGCTTGTTCAATTCGACCTCGATCGTCTTGGTGATGCGATAATTTCCCCGCGAAAAAACCACGCGTCCGTCACCCTGCTCAATGCAGTGCCGGATCGCGTCGGTGTCGTCATTCAGGCCGTCACCGAT
>JBAVML010000351.1:0-8214 GCA_049690035.1 Chthoniobacteraceae bacterium | reverse complement strand
TCGCGCGGCTGGACGGAGTGGACGCAGGGGTTCGTTTACGGCTCGGCGATTTTGCAGTTCGATGCGTTTTGGGATGAGCAATTTCTCAAGCTCGGCCGCGACCGCACGATCCAGAGGATGGGAAATTACGTGACGCAAATGGGCGGGCACGACCATGGCTTCAACAACGTATCGACCTACGGAAATCTGTGGCGGCTGATGCTGGAAAACCGGCTCGCCGTGAACGATCGCGAGCGAGATTTCTACGAGCTCGCGCTGAAATGTTCGGGCGCCGTGCAGGCCAGCCGCTGGACGCACATCGCCAATGGCGAAGGCTTCATCCATTCGTTCAACGGACCGCACTCGCTCTTCTCGGAGACAATCCGTTCGCTGCGTTCGCTCGCACTCGCGCACCAGCTTGGCCACGTGCTGCTGGGCGAACGTGACGAGAAGATCACGGTGCTGCGCCGGCTCGTCGAGCACGCGCGCACGACCGCGAAATTCGCCGTGTATTACGGCTCGAATCGCGACGCCTACGATGTCCGCGGACGCGTGGCGCAGGAGAGCGTTTTCAACGTGGCCGACGGCTCGTATCGCTGCCCGGGTTCGCAGCAGGGATATTCGCCGTTCACCACGTGCATGCGGAGTCTGGCGGGGATTATGTGCGGCTACGCGGAGTTGCTCGAGTTCATCGTCTCGGTGCCCGACGCGGACCTCGAAAAAGTCGGCGGTCGCGACGCGCTGGAAGCCGTGATGCTCAATGCCGCGCAGGCGACGTGCGACTTCTACATCGAAAATACGCCCGCCGACGGCATCCCGTACTGGGACTCCGGCGCGCCAGGTCTGGCGAAGATGGGCGACTATCTGGACCGTCCGGCCGATCCTTTCAATGAACACGAACCGGTGGACAGCTCCGCCGCCGCCATTGCCGCGCAAGGGCTGTTACGCCTGGGAAATTTCCTCACCAAGGCGGGCAAATTCCCCGACGCCGATCGCTACTGGCAGGCGGGACTCACGGTGCTCAGCACGCTCTTCGCCGAGCCGTATCTCAGCACCGATGCGAATCACCAGGGCCTGCTCCTGCACAGCGTCTATCATCGGCCGAATGGCTGGGATCACATCCCGAACGGGCGGAAAATTCCGTGCGGCGAATCGAGCATGTGGGGCGATTACCACGCCCGCGAAGTCGCGCTCTACGTGCAGCGCATCTACGAGGAAAAGCCGTATCTGGCGTTCTTCGGCGGCGAGAAAAAATAACGCGCGCCGATTTCGGCTTTCCACCAGCCAGTTTCAATTTCACTTTCCCCCCATGACCGAAGCCCAGCAGCAAATGATCGATAAGGCGTTCGAGATGCTCAGCGAGCATTTCGATCACGTCGTGATTGCCGTCGGTACTTACGACGAAGACAAGCAATACACGACCACCGCGAGCTACTACGGTGGCGTCGCGCCGGCGATCGGGCTCTGCAAGCTTTACGAGAAACGCTGGATCAAGGAGCACCTCTGGGGTCCTGACGAAGAGGAATAGCCCGGCTAATTCCCGCTGCCGCCGCGGGTCTTGTGAGCGGTGACTTTTCGCGCCCCATTTTTCACTCTCGCGGCCTCGGCTGTTGTCCTCTTGTCCGCTCTCGCGGAAGAGGCCGCGCCGGTGCGGCCCGTCAGTTTTCGGAAGGAGATTGTGCCGCTGCTCCAGCGCCGCTGCGTGGCCTGCCACAGCGAAGAATCGGCGAAGGGTGGGTATCGGTTGGATTCATTCGAGCGACTCGCAAAGGCAGGCGAAAGCGAACTGCCGCCGCTCGTTGAGGGGAATGCGGATAAGTCGGAGCTTTACCAACTGCTCGTCGAATCCGACGCCAACGACCGCATGCCGCAGCGCGCCGACGCGTTGCCCAAACACGAGATCGCGCTCGTCGAGCGCTGGATCAAGGAAGGTGCGGTCAACGACGGCGGTGCGCCGAGTCGCCCGCTCGCCGAACTGGTGCGCGAGACTCTGTTGCTTCCCGCGCCGGAGCACTATGCGCGGCCCGTGCCGGTCACCGCGCTCGCCTTCAGCCCGGACGGCGCGCAGCTCGCGGTGGCGGGGTATTTCGAGATCACGTTCTGGGATGTGGACAGCGGCGCGTTGGTGCGGCGCATCGGCGGATTGCCGGAGCGCGTCACGGCGATCGCGTGGCATCCGAAGCGCAACCTCATCGCCGTCGCCGGCGGCTCGCCGTCGCAGTGGGGCGCGGTGTGGCTCATCGATCCGGTGCAGGATTTTCAATCGCGTATTCTCTGCGACCTCCCGGAAACCGCGCTGAGCGTGGCTTTCAGCCCGGATGGAAAACAACTCCTCGCCGGTGCCGGCGACCGCACGATCCGCAGCTTCGAAACCGCGAGCGGAAAGCAAACGCGCATCTGGAAGCAGCACGCCGACTGGGTGCAGACGGTCGCGTTTTCGCCCGACGGCGCGCGCTTCATCAGCGCGAGCCGCGATCGCACCGCGCGCATTTTCGACACCGCGAGCGGCGACGTGTTGACGACCTACAGCGGCCACGAAGTCGCGGTGCTCGCCGCCGCTTTTCCGCCTCGTGCTTCGATGGCTCTCTCCGTCGGGCGCGGTCAGGCGGTCCAGCAGTGGGATGCGAGCGACGGAAAGCTCAACTACGAATACACGGATGCCGGACGCGGTGTGCAGGTGCTCCTGCCGACGGAGTTCGGCCTGCTCACGGGCTCCCTTGATGGGCTCGTTCGCCTTGTGCAATACAGCGATCGCCGCGCCGTGCTCACGTTCTTCGGGCAGCAGGATTGCGTGGAATCTTTCGCGCTCGCGCCGGACCGCCGCACCTTCGCCAGCGGCGATCACAGCGGCGAAATCTGCGTGTGGACCACGGCCTGCGAGTCGCCGGTGCGGCGCTTCACCGCTCAGCCGTGAACGGCGCTTACTTCGCCTTCGCCGTCTGAAGGTTGAACGGCTTTTGCAGGTCCTCCGCGGTCCACGGCTTCGAGCGGCTCTTCGTCGCGGCGCGAATGGCGGCGACTTCCTGTGGCGACACGGCGCTTTCGCTGTGCTCCCACTCGCGGCGGACGTAGGTGATCGCGGCGGCGATGTCTTCGTCGCTGAGGATCGGCAGGCCGGGCATTTCGAGCTGCCACTTCGTGCCCGCAACTTCGACCGCGCCGGTCAGCCCGCCGAGCACGATGCGGATCGGACGATCCACCGGGCCGAGTGCCCATTCGGAATTGAGCAGCGGCGGCGCGAGGCCGGGCATGCCGGAGCCCGTCGGCTGATGGCACACGCCGCACAGCGTCGCATACACCGTTTTTCCCTTCGTGAAGAGGGTCTGCTGTTCGGGCGTGAGCGGGACGACTTTCACCTCGACCGCTCCGGGTTTGCCCTGCCACGTGATCTGCCGCTCGACGCGACCGGCGAGCAATTTCGTCTTCGGCAATTTCTTCAACGCCTCGAGTCCCGGCGGCGCCGCATCGAGTTTGATCAAGTTCGGCGCCGCACTTTTCGGCGGCGACTTCTGCGCCTTCGCGGACATGCCGGTGAGCAGCGCGAGCTGTCGATTGCTCTCGGGCGGAAGCGCGGCGGCGATGGCGATGAGCTTGGCGACGTTCGCGCCTTTGCGCTCCTTCATCAGCGTGCTGGCGAGCGTGCCGAAGATGCCGCTGCTCGCGAGCTTCGCGTCGTTGTCGGTGGTGTCGGCGAGGAGCTTTTCGAGGAACTCCAGTTCCTTCCCGGCGAGCCCGCTCACGACGGCTTCGGCGAAGAGCGAGCTGTTTGCTTTTTCGAGCAGAGTGATGATCGCCTTCTCCACTTCCGATCCGGGACGTCCGGCGAGCTTGAACGCGAGATGCAGCCGCACTTCGGCGCTCGGGTCATCGACCAGCTTGAGCAGCGCGGGCGTCTGCGCGTCATCCGCGAGGCGCACGGCGGTGGTGCGCACCTTTTCGTTGGGATCGCTCAGTCCTGCCGCGATCGCGTCCGGTTTCACCGCATTCAGGCCTTTGAGCGTCCACAGCGCCTGCGCACGTGCTTGCGGCGCCGCCTTTTTGTTCGCTGCCACTTGCTTCACCGCCGGAGCCACGGCCGCGTCGCCGCGCTCCACGAGCACGCGCTGCGCGGTGTCGCGCACCCAGCCATTCGCATGCGCGAGCAGTGGCACGATCTTCTCGGTTTCCCGCGGCAGCTTCACTGCCTTCGGCTTCGCGCCGATCGGCACGACGCGGTAGATGCGGCCGAGATTGAATGGCGTCTCCAGCTTCCGGTCCTTGATGTTGGCGACGAGGTAGTAAGTGAGGAAGCCCCGGTGCTGGATGACGCCGCGCGCCATGTCCACGATGTAGAGCGCGCCGTCGGGGCCGGTGTAGGCGTTCACCGGGCGAAAGCGCTCATCGGTCGAGGTCAGAAATTCCTTCCCCTCGTAGGCGTTCTTCGCGGTGACGATGCCGTCCTTCTCCGAAAGGATGAGGCGCTTCACCAGATTGCCCGAGGGCTCGGGAATGAACGCGTTGCCGCGAAATTCCTTCGGGAAGAGATCGCCGCGATAGATCGCCGGTCCGCAGGTTGCCGTGACGGACTGGAGTGAGCCGTCGGCCCGCAGCGTGCCTTTCACCGGTGTGCCGTCGGGCTTGGTGGTATCGCCGAGATAGCCGCGGTTGACACCGGGCGTCGGGCCGGCGGGCCAGCACGTCTGATCTTTCATCACTTGAAAGCCGATGCCGGTCCGCTCCGCGAGGCGCGGATTTCGTTGATAGTAGGCCGGTGGAAAAAGATCGGCGCGCAGGAGGTCGCTGTTCGAGTTGGTGAAGCCGCGGCCCCAGTCATCCTGCGTGCGGCCCCACTGACCGGCGCCGACGGTGTCTTCGCTCGCGAATTTCCCCTGCTGGAAACGGTAGCGCATGTTGTGTCCCGCGGACTCGATCCAGTTGTTCATCATCCACGTCGGGCTGTTCGCCATGTGCTCGGGTTGGCCACCGGCGGTCGCGTATTTTTCGCTGATGATCTCCTTCTTGTCCGCCACGCCATCGCCATCGGTGTCGCGATACCACGCGAGGATCGGCGGCTCGGAGACCACCGCGCCGTCGCCGAGCGCCATGACCGCCCGCGGCATCACGAGCTTGTCCACGAAGACCGTGGATTTATCCATCACGCCGTCGCCGTTCGTATCTTCGAGCCGGCTGATGCGGCCGGTCTGCTCCTCCTCGCCGGCCCCGTCCACGTCGTGCATGTAGTTGCGCATTTCACAGACGTACATGCGGCCCTGGTCGTCCCACGAGATTGCCACGGGCGACTCGATCATCGGCTCAGACGCGACCAGCTCCACCTTGAAGCCCGGCGCCACCTTGATCGTTTTCAATTCCTCCTGCGGCGAAAGCGCGCGCGGCGCCGGTGGGCGGAAATGTAACTCCGGCGTCTCGGGTCCGCCGCCTGCGCGCTTCGCGCTCTGCGCCGCGGCGATGGCAGGATCTTCGGAGAGCTTCGCGACGACCGGCTTCTTTTCTTCCGCCGTTGCCGCCGACTCGGCTGGCGCCGGCGCGGGAGCAACCGGTTTGGGCACGGGTGTCGCGGCAGGTTTGGCGTCTTTCTTTTTCGAGTCCGGCGAGTTGCCGTATTCCGCGGGCTTCGCGGTCACTTTCGGCACGGGCTCGTTCGCGCCGGCGTATTCGTTCCATGCCTTCTGAATAAACTCCCGTGCAGGTAACTCACCCGCGATAACTAGGAAGCGGGCGCGGAATTCCGCCGTGCCATTCGCCGGAATCGTCGCCTTCCAAAATGCACCGAACCGCCCGTAGTCGCGATACGCCGAAGCCGCCGCGTCTTTCGGATTCGACGGATGATTGAGGTAGACCACGCTGTAGCGCTGGTCCTTGAGCGTGAAGGATTCGCCGAACCACGGGTAGCCGCGGTCCTTGTGCGCGTTCGCGTTTTCGACGGGGTAAAGATAGGTCGTCTTCGTGCGGTCCAATTCGTCCGCCGGACGGAAGTGCAGCCCCGAGTGCTCGGGATCGCCGTCCAGCTTCGTCTCACCGGCCACGGCCTTGAGCTTCGAGACCATGTCGATCACCGCGTAAGCCGGCGTGGGCGCGGGCAGAAAAGTCAGCGTGCGCTCTTCCTCTATGATCGTGTCCGTCTGTTTTTCGCCCGTCCACCGCACCAGCGAGGTGAAGCTCGCGCGATCCGTGCCGGCCTGCTGCGAGAGGAATTTTTCGTGGACCTGATCGCCGCCCTTCATGTGCCAGCGGTCGTACACTTTTCCGCCAACCCCGATCTTGTTCCAGCCGATGAAGATGCCGCGGTGATGGGTGTAAGAGCCGCCCGCGCCCTTGGTGATCGGCGCCACGCCATTCTCATCGAAGACTTGCAAGAAGGGCTTGTAGGTCTCGTTGCTCCGCGCCGGCGTCGAAGTGTCGTGCGCGTCCATGTAGCGCGCGATCAACTTGCCGTTCTGGATCACGTCGAGCGATTCGCCGGGGTGGTCCTTGAGGCTGAAACCAGTCGCGGCGGCGGCGAGGTGCGCACTGGCGAAAGTGGCGAGTGCAATGGCCGTGAGGGTGAAAAGTGGGGCAGGGGACTTCATGAGGTGAACAAGCTTTTTGGGGCTGAGGAATATGCGCTGTCGCCGTGGAGCGTGTCCATGGCAACTCCGGGAATGCGCGGCGACGCGGGTTTCTTAGCCGCGTCCCTCAAGCGCCGCGCCCGGCTGACATTTCTTTGACAACCTTCTGACCGCGCTTTCCCACATCGATTTCGCCCTCGGGTTACGAGTCTCAGCGTCAGCTCAAACTCATATGAAAACCAAATTCCACTCCACGAAACTCATCCTCACCGGCTCGATCTGCGGCCTGCTCGCGATCGCGAACTTCACCTCATCTGCGCAGACCTCGCGCTCCTCGCGCGACGCTCGCCCTAGTCGATCGCCCGCCGCCAAAGTAGAAGCCCTCGCCGAGGCGCGCTCACCAGATGATGCGCTCCGGGCCGGGCTCGAATATCTTCTCGCGCAGCAGCACTCGGACGGCGGCTGGGGCCAGGGCGGCGGCTGGCGACAGGCCGCGACCGGTGGGCGCGTGGAAGGCACCGCCAACGACGAACCTTCCGATCTAGGCAACACCTGCGTGAGTCTCGTCGCGCTGGTGCGTTCTGGTGAAACTTCCGCGCCTGGAAAGTCTCGTGGTGCGATGCTCAAGGCGCTCGATTTCATCTGCGCGGCGGTGGAAAGCGCGGACAAGGATTCGCTCTTCGTCACCCAGGTCCGCGACACGCAGCTCCAGGTGAAGATCGGCACGTATGTCGATACGTTCCTCGCTGGCTGGGCGCTGTCGGAGGTGAAGGATCACGGGGCGGGTGAAGCGATCGAGAAGCGGCGCACTGTGGCGCTGGAAAAAGTCGTTTCGAAGATCGAGCGGAACCAGAAGGACGACGGTTCCTTCGAAGGAAACAAAGGCTGGGCGGCGGTGCTTTCGCAGGGGCTCGCGAGCAAGGCGCTGAACCTCGCATCCCGCAGCGGCGCAAAGGTGAGCAACCAGGCGCTCGACAAGGACAACCGCCAAAACGGCGCGGGCCTCGATCTCGCGAAGGGCGAATTCAGCGCACCGGTGGCGGCGGCGGAACCATCGTCGGCGGGCGTGTCTCTTTACCGCGAAGCGGCGAAACTCGGCGGCCTGCGGGAGAAGACGAAATCGAACGTGAAACGGAAGGATGCCGCGGAGAAGATCGCCGCCGATCCGCAGGCGCCCGCGCCCGTAAAGGCGCAGGCTCAGCAGGAACTCAAGCAGATCGATGCGGATGAAAAGGCGGCGCAAGTCGCGGCGAAAGCCGTGTCGGGAAAACTGCGCGACTCGAGCTACGTCGCCGGATTTGGCAACAACGGTGGCGAGGAATTTCTCAGCTACCTCAACCTCACCGAAAGCATGCACGAACGCGGTGGTCAGGACTGGACCGACTGGCGCGCGAAGATGACGAAGACCCTCTGCGGCGCGCAGAATCAGGATGGAAGCTGGGCGGGCAATCATTGCATCACCGGCCGCACCTTCTGCACCGCGGGCGCGCTGCTCACGCTGCTCGTCGAGCGCGCGGCGGAAAAATCGAAGACCACGAGCCTGAGTCCCGGTTTGCACCAGTCGGTCGCGAACAAGTGACGCGATGAATCGGCGCGATTTTCTCCGCTGCGCGACGGGACTCGGCTGCCTCGCGCTCGCCGGCGCAGTCGGGCGCACGGCGATTCGCGAGAGCGATGCGCGGCGGGCCGC
>JBAVML010000350.1:0-1640 GCA_049690035.1 Chthoniobacteraceae bacterium | reverse complement strand
GGTGGAGGGAAAGGCAATGGGTGCAGCCGGAGGTTTTCTTCCGGCGGGCACTCAAGGAGCGCGTGGGGGCTTTTGACGAACGCTATCGACTGGCCTTCGACTATGACTTCTGGGTGCGGTGTTTTCTGGCGGGGGCGAAGGTTTCCCGCTTGTCGGAGCCCGTCGTCCGCTTCCGGCGCCATGCCGACCAAAAGTCCACCGACTATCAAGGCGCCGTTAACGAGATCATGGCCAGCCTGGGTGAACATCTGGCGGCGAAGCCGCCGATCGGAAACTGGAGGCGGCGAGAATTGGGCGCGCGACTGGATTACATGCGTTACCAATTTATACCGCTTAAGGAACGAAGTTCGTTTGCGGCGTCACTTATTCAAAACCCCGGTTGGTTACTGAGCGGCGACGTGCGGCGACGCCTTCTCGCATCGATTTCGTGGCGCCGGAGTGGCGCAAACCCCGCGGTTTCCAAGAAAGATTAGCGCTCGTGCGAGTTACTGGTGTGCGTCGAAGTAGGAGAAGAGCATGAGCAGCCCTAACGCATTACCCAGGACGAGGCGCGCGGCTTTTCCCCAGCTCGCCTCGCTGTAGCGTTCCGAAGCAAGCAGCAGCCACGGCATCGCCGTCGCGACATATCGACTGGAGAAATGGAGATTTACCTTCATTGCCGTGAGGCAAAGGAGTCCTCCGCAGGCGCAAACAAAGACGAAGGCGCGATCGTCTCTGCGTTCCCAAAGGTTTTTCAGTGCAGACAACGTGAACAGGACCGAGAGCGCCACCAGGAGTCCCGATGCCAGCCGGGCATAGAGAGACATCGCCGCTTCGGGCAGGAACTTGCCTGCGAGTGAGGAGACCGGTGCGATTTCCACCCACCCGAAGGCGACATTGGCCGCCACGGCTGCACTCGCCGCGACGGCGCTCCATTTCCACCCGAGGCTGAACCAGCGCAGAGTAAATATGGCCGTCATCGCCCCGCCATAGGCGAGAGCGAGAATGCCGTGGGGAATCGAAATCCCTTTGGTCGCCGCGGCAAATTGCGGCGGCGAAGTGCCGCCCCACACGGCGAAGAGCATCGCCGGCAGCACTGCGCCTGCGGCGAAGAAAAGCAGCACGGCTTTCCAGTTGCGGCGGTTAGCGATGGATGGAGCCGCAAGCAAAACAGCGAGGTAAGGCTGGCGCCCGGTGACGGCCAGTCCTGCGGCAATGCCGCCGAGGACCGCGACGGCCCACGCCCGTCCTCGGTTGCTTTCGCAAAGCTCGGGTAACTGGAGAAGGCAGACCGTCGCAAGCATGGCGAAAGTCATCGCCGGCATCTCGGTGAGCGCCAGCCCGGAAATGACCCACATCGTCGGTGCGGCGAGCAGGCTGAGGCTGGTGGCGAGTGCGCGGGGCGAGTGCTGGAGACGCAGCGCAGTCCAGACGAGCGCCATCGTCGCGAGAAGGAAACCGTAGTTCACCAGTCGGATTGCCGGCGCCTGCCAGTGGGTCAGCGGCCGCAAGACCGTATGGATGACCGCGTAGAGCGGGCCGGGGGCCGAGAGGGTGCCGCCGCGGAGGTATTCGATGGTGAAGCCTTCGCGCGCGAGGCGCTGAACGGAGTCCATGTGATACGGCTCGTCGTAAATGAGCGTCGGACCGGTGCGCAGGAT
>JBAVML010000349.1:0-8570 GCA_049690035.1 Chthoniobacteraceae bacterium | reverse complement strand
CATCCACACTGCGCAAACTCGAGAGCAGCCGGTCATACTGGCCTTTGGTCCGTTCGGCCTTGGATTTGATTTTCTCAAACTCGGCGATGCGGCGGCTGAGGTCGAGCGCCTTGTCTTCCCAGGTCTTGGCCACGCCATTCAGATTTTCGATCTGGAGACGAAGGGATTCGCGGCGATTTTTCAGCGTTTCCACACTCTGAAGCCGGAAGGTGTCGATCAGGCGCTCGCCTTTGGCGATCTCATCTGCGTAATTGACCATCAATGGATGCTTCGGCTTGAGGTAACGGCTGAGGTTATCGCTTTCCGCCTTGAGCGCCTGGACCTGTTGTTTCGCCCGCTGGTAATCGGCCATCGGCCCAAAGGAGCTCAGCGTCGTATTGTCCTTCGAGAGTCGGTCGGCGCTGGTATTGCCACCGCCCTGCTGGCGGTCCACATTTTGGTCGAGGTCAAGAAGAGCGAGTAAGTCGTATTCGGTTTTAAGATCGGCGAGCTGTCGGTTGATCTGCGCGAGATAGATACCGGCGCTATTTCCCTCTTCGTGAAGAAAGCCAATATTGTTTTCCTTTTGGAAGTCGTGCATTTCCTCCTCCTGTTTCACCATCTCTTTCTCGAGCCGCACGAGTTCGTCGGCGATCGCGGCGGTGGTGCTTTCCGACTTCACGTTGCGCATCTCTTTCTTGGTCGCCATGTATTCTTCCATGCACGCGTCGAGATATGCTTGGGTGTAGAGTTGCGACTCGCCGGTGCAGCGCATGATGAAAATCGATGCCTTTGGCAACTGACCGACCTCGAGCTTCACTTCTTCCTGCGCCAGATCCGGCCGCAGGGCGTGCACCCGAGCGTGTGCGCGCTTTTTCACTTCACCGCTCTGCATCAATTCGATCTGGGTGCCGAAGAAGTTCATCAACTCCTCCGTGTAGGCGGCGCCCTCATTAATATGAATCTGGCCGCTGACCATGAGACGGCCAGCAGAGAGGTAGACGGGGGGGAGCTGCGAGACGAACCACGCAGCGCCGCAAAGGCAGATGCTAATGGTGAGGGCGACGATCCACCAGCGCTTGCGCAGGTTGCCGAGATAGCGCGTAACTTGCACGCGAGCTGTGCCCCAGATGGAGGAGAAAGATTGTTGGGACTTTTCCACGGTAGTAAGGATTAGAAGTTAATGAGGCGTTCGGGGACTACGATGAGATCTCCCGGTTCGAGCACGACATCCTTTTCGATGTGGCCCTTATCGAGGATTTCGATGAGATTGATGACCGTCGTTGTTGTCGCGTTAGGATCGCCCGCCTTTTTCCGAATCAATTTGACCTTCTTCCGATCGGCAAAATCGGCGGTACCGCCGGCCTTCAGGATCGCCTTGCTCACGGTGAGCACTTCATCGGGTTGGATGTCCATTCCGCCTTGGGCGCGGATCTGTCCGGTAAGGTACACCTTTCCGCGCGACTTTGTGCCGAGGCTATCCAAGCCAACGATCACCGTGGCCTGATGGAAGTATTCCTTTTCCAGGAGGGGCTTGATTTCGCGGGCCAGCTGCTTGCACGTCTTGTTTACCGCGAGAACTCGCCCGATGAGAGGAACCTCCATCTCGCCGGATTCAGTGACGATGAGGCCAATTACTTCGCGGCGATCCTCCACGATCCGGAAACTGACGCGATCGCCAATGCCGAGTTTGATGGCGTCATTGAGAACGTCCATCGATGTCGTCTGTCCGACCGTGCTGGCGCTTGATGAATTGGATGGCTTATCCAGCGTGAGGGCCTTTGCCGGGTCTTCGGCGGCGATGAGCGGACAGGCAAGCAGGAGGCCAACGAAGAAATACACACACGTGAACGCCGGGTTGCGATGAGATTCGAGAAGGATTTGCGATGGAGGGATTCGGCACATGGCGGGTATTGTAGCGCGTTCAGAACTGATAGCCAAATTGCACCGCAATCCGATTTTGGGTGTATTCCTGAGTGGCTTGATCGGATAGTCTCTGGGTATGTTGATACGAAAGGCTGACAGACATCTTCTTGGTGACCTGATATGATGTGCTGAAGAAAGCGGAAAAGTACCGGTAGTCGCTCAGCGAAGCGCCGCCGAAGTTGTTGGAGAATTGGGAGGTTTGGCGGATATCCTCGTAGGCGATCGCGGTGGAGAGAGATAGTCGCCGGCTAAAGGCCCACACAGACGAGTAGCGAATGTAAGTCGTCTCGCTTCGATCGGAGAGAAGCCCTACCTGGAATTCGCGCCCGATCGAGAGGCGGTCCTGGTAGTTGCTATTCAGTCGATGAACGAGCGAGAGATTGGCGTAATAGCCACTCCCATCGCTGGTCTGGCGGCGATTCCCCGACGGTGAATTGTTCCCGACTTCATTGATCACGCTGACCCCGGTAATCCCTGAGGCAGTCAGGAATTCTGGTTGCGTGGTCGGTTCGCCCTCCCCCTCGGACTGATAGAGCTGGTAGCCCACGCCCAAGGTAATGTGGGTGTAGCGGGTGAGCTGCATATCGAGGTACGGCCCGAGGGAGAAATTACTCGAATCGGCGCGGGAGTTTTTCGGGTAGGCGGTGAACGCGGCGGTTCCTTCGAGACCGACTGCGGTGGTTGGTCCGAACTTGAGGGACACAGCCGATGATATCTGGTCCGTGGACCGGTCGAGCACACTGAGATTGGAATTGAGCGATCCATTCGTGGTCGCGGTATTTCCAGTCGTGATCAAATTGTAGTGATCGTAACCGAGGGACCAAACGACATCGTTCAAATCCCAGAGTGCAGTGATACCAATCGTGTTGGTCACCCGCCCAAACTTGGCGACGCCGCTCAACGTCCCATCAGGGACTGGATCTTCCTGGACGGAGAACTGCTCGTGAAGGATTAGCTTCACGTCGCCGATGAAGACATTCAGCCGGATTTCGGAATCAGGGGAAATCAGGGCCGACTGGCTGTCGAGGTCCGGATGGTCAACGTATTTCGTGTAAGAAAGATCCGTTCGCAGCTCCAAGTTGTTCAGCTTGGTCACCTGCCAGACGCCTTGAATCGCCAAAGATGGGCGAATAATGATGTCGCCCGATTTATCGGCGCTCGTGAGGTTCAAGTTATCGACGAAATCGATTCCCAGGCCCGCGCTCGTGGTCAACGCGATCGGACCAAGCTTGAGATTGTAGGGGCGCGCGAGCGGTGCGGCGCCATCGCGAGCCCTCGACATTGAGGGGCGCGGAATTTCCTGCGCCTCAGCCATCGCCATGAAGGCGACACCCAAGACAGCGGCGGTCAGGCAGATGGAGGAGAAGGCGTTCAGGGGCGTGCGGTCGGAATCGTGGGCGAAGGGGAAAGAAATAGGATCCAATAACGCGATTAGTCGATGGATCAATAGCTAGGGTTGTTCCGGTGAGGCGACTATCTTGGGGGCGATAAAGAATCGCAAATCCAAACTTTCGCCACAGAGGCTCGGTTTTTATGGATAATTACCATAAAATCAAGTAAATTTCGGGTGTCGTTCGTGTGTATTCCTGAAGTTTGCTCGAATTCGCCTGCTGATGCTGGCCGACAAGGTGAAAATTCGCGCGCCGCAATCTCTTCACCTTTAGGCTCGGCAATCGCTCTCATTTTTTCCATACTGCCTTTGTTGTGAGCAGGATGGAATGTGCGACGGTCGGGGAAATCCCTGACTGGCGAAGCAGCCCGAAAAATCGGGTTCGCCGCCGCCTTCCGTCGTGCCCTTCCCTCCCCCTCAATAGCAGACAGTCCCAAGACTCCTGTCATTCATGAACGCAAGCCTCAATTCAGCGGAAGCAAAGCTCGCTCCGCAGCTGGAGCAGCAGCGGAAACGTCGCCGGACCATGGTGATTGTTCTTGCGGTGGTGTTCGTTGTCGTTGGCGCGGTGATGTTCGAAATTAAACCGGCATTGCGCGAAATCAGTCGGTTGCGGTCCCGCCGTTACGCGGCTAAGGCCGAGGTGGAGATGGCTGCGGAGCGCTGGCAATCGGCGCAGACTAAGGCGCAAATGTCTTATCAAACATGCCCCGATGAGCCGGCGGCGATTCGCTCGGTGGCTCGCCTGCAAAGCCTGACCGGCAATTCGGCTTTGGCTGTCCAGTTTTGGGCGCTGTTGCGGAAGGCGGGTGCGATGAGGGTCGCCGATCGCCGCATGTATGCCGAAGACCTCCTCCGTACGGGTTCGCCGAGTGAGGCTCGTGCCGATGTCGAGCGCCTGCTCGCAGAAGCCCCCGAAGATCCGGCGAATCTCCGACTGGCGGCTAAGTGGGCGGCGTCGGAGAAGAATTACGGGAAGGCGATGGACTTCGCCGCCCACGCGCAGGCCGTCGATCCGGGCAACCTCCAGGGCTTGCTGCTCCTCGGGCTCTTGCAGTGCGAGGCGCCCCGGCCGGGTGCTCGTGCAGCGGGAATCGAGACGCTGCTCCGCTTGGTTGATGATCGGAGTAAGTCCGGCCTCGAGGCTCTAATCTTCCTTGCGACCAGGCAAGACGTGCCGCCGGAGAAGGTTTCAACCATCGTTTCCCGCCTCCGCGCCCATCCGCTCGCTGCGGAGAATCAGCGGTTGATCGCTCTCGACCTCGAACTTTCCTCCCGCCCGAGCGAGCGCGAGGCAGTCCTCGGCGCCGCGATGGCTCGCTACAAAGCGGCGGACGCGCCTGCGCAGCGAGCCTTCGGCGTCTGGCTGAATGCGCAAAAGGAGTACGATCGGACCCTCGGGCTTCTACCACTTTCGGAGGCGCTGAAGCGGAAGGACTTCCTGCTCGTCACTCTCGACGCGTTGGCGGCGCAGAAGCGGTGGATCGAGGTGGATGAGATCCTCAATGGCAAGCAAGTGCCGCTCGACGAGATGTACACGGAGCTCTTCCTGGCCCGCGCCGCCATGGAGCTCGGGCAATCCAGCAACGCGGATCTGCACTGGCGGCGCGCTCACATCGCTGCGGGGCCGAGTGCCGAACAGATGTGGTTTCTCGCCACCTATGCGGAAAAAATCGGGCAGACGGATCACGCAGAACTGGCCTTCCGATCGCTCACCAATAACTCTGCGACAGCGCGCGCGGCCTACGAAGGCCTGCTGCGCATCGCGGAACGACGGCGCGAATCGGACAAGGTATTCGAACTGCTCGGAGAGATGGTCAAACGCTGGCCGAAGGACGCTTCGGTGCGCAATGACTATACCTATTTTGCGCTCCTGCGCGGCCAGGATGTTGACGAGGGGCTCCAGACCGCGAATGAACTCGTTGCGGAGGCACCGATGAGTCTCGCGCACCGCACGACCCTCGCGCTCGCGAAGATGCGGCTCAAGGACGCGATCGGGGCGATGAACGTCTATCGGGGCTTGAATGTGCCGTGGGATCGCGCCTCGCCGAGCCACCGTGCCGTCTATGCAGCGGCGCTTGGCTTGAGCGGACACACCACGGACGCGCGGGCGCAAGCGAACGCAATTCCCTTGGATTCCCTGCGTCCCGAGGAGCGCACCTTGATTAGCCAATGGCGGGTCCCGTGACCACGTATCCCGGTCTGCTGGAAGTTCAACGGCCCGCCGGGGATCTGAAGCCCTGGCCGACGGTTTTGATCCTCGGCGCGCTTTGGTTGCTCACCCTCAACCAGCTCCGGGTCGAGTGGGCAATCAACCCCCAATATACCTACGGCTGGACGGTTCCTTTCCTTGCGCTCTACCTATTTGGCGAGCGATGGAAAGACCGGCCTGCGACCGCGCCGGTCCGCTCCGTCACCTGGCTCACCGTCTTTGTCGCGATCGTCGCGTTCATGCTGCTTCCACTGCGCGTCATTCAGGAAGCGTCACCGGATTGGCGGCTCATCTATTGGGCGATGGCGGGCTCGGCCGCTGCGATTACGCTCAGCGTGGTTTACCGGGCGGGCGGTCGCCAGTGGCTACGCCACTTCGCGGCCCCCGTCCTCTTCGTTTTGATCGCCGTTCCCTGGCCGGTGCCTCTTGAGCAAATTCTCGTGCAGGGTCTCATGCGCCTCGTCGCGCGCATTTGCGTCGAAGCACTCAGCTTCTTCGCCATTCCCGCGGTTCAGCATGGCAACGTGATCGAGATCGCCACCGGCAAGGTGGGCGTCGAGGAAGCGTGCAGCGGAGTGCGCTCGCTGCAGACGACGCTGATGGCCTCACTTTTTCTGGGCGAACTTTTCCGCTTCACCGTCATCCGCCGCATCCTCCTGCTCGTCAGCGGGCTTTTCCTCGCCTTCGCGTGCAATTTGGCGCGCTCTTTCTACCTCGTCTGGATCAGCGTTCATGAAGGCACCGGTGCCGCGCTGAAGGTGCACGACAAGGTCGGCATCTACGTTCTCCTCGCCAGCCTCGTCGGCCTTGCCCTGCTCTGCGCGCTCCTGCGGCCGCGCGGCGTCGAGGAGGTCGAATTGGATCCCGAGGCGCGCGACGCCGCACCTTGGCAGCCGCGGTTTGCACCTCGTTCGATGATCATTGCCGGTGCGTGCTGGCTGCTCGTCATCGAGGCCGGCACGGAACTGTGGTATCGCTCGCATGAAGGCAGTCGAACCTTCGCACCGTGGTCGGTCCGCTGGCCCGAGAATGCGCCTGGCTTCCGTGACCTTCCCCTCGGCGAGGCCGTTCGCGCCATGCTGCGCTACGATCAGGGAAAATCCGTCGTCTGGAATGGCGCTGACGGCATCCAGTGGTCCATGATTTTTCTCCGCTGGATGCCCGGTCGCGCCTCCGCGCAACTCGCTCGTTCGCACGGCCCGGAGGTCTGCCTCGCGGCGAATGGAGCGGTCCTCCACACGGATCTGGGCGTTAAAACGATGCGCGTTGCGAATCTCGATCTCCCGATGCACGGCTACATCTTCAACGTCCGCGGCGCCCCTCTCTTTGTCTACTACTGCCTCTGGGAGGATCAGGTCGCCGATGATGGTCCGAAGAGCACCCGCGAGTCCATGACCTCCTCGGGCCGGCTGCGTGGCGTCCTCAAGGGGCGGCGAAACACGGGCCAGCAGGTCATCGAAGTTGCCGTCGCAGGGATGCGCGATCCCGCGGAAGCGGAGGCTGCCACGACCCGCATGCTGGAAGAAGCGATTGTCCCGTAGCAGTTCCGCGGCCGGCGGCTGAGGCGCCAACTTTCCTAGTAAAATTTTCCTCCGAGAGTTCTCATGAAGCAGCTATGAATCCCTCGTCCTTCCTCCACGGCCAGCTTCTCTTTTGCCTCGCAGCCACCCTCGTCCTGCGTGGGTCGGCTGGCGTCGCCGACGAAAAGATTTCCTTCAACCGCGACGTCCGCCCGATCCTCTCGGACAACTGCTTCCACTGCCACGGCCCTGGCGAAAAGGATCGCAAAGGCGGCCTGCGGCTCGACGTGCGCGAGGCCGCGCTGAAGGGCGGCGACAGCGGGCCGGCATTCGTCGTGGGAAAGCCGCAGGAGAGCGAACTCGTGACGCGCATTCTCTCTCACGACCCCGACGAGCAGATGCCGCCGAAGAAATCCAACAAGACGCTCAAGCCCGAGCAGATCGAGATCTTGCGGAAGTGGATCGCCGGAGGCGCGGAGTATCAAGGTCACTGGGCTTTTCTGAAACCCGAGCGGCCCGCTGTGCCGCCTGGCGCCGCGAATCCAATCGACGACTTCATTCGCGAGCGGCTCGCCCAGCAAGGCCTGAAGCCCTCTCCCGAGGCGGACAAGGCCACGCTCATTCGCCGCGCCGCGCTCGATCTCGCCGGCATTCCACCGACACCGCAGGAGGTCGATGCCTTCCTCAATGACTCATCTGCCAGCGCCTACGAGAAAGTCGTCGATCGCCTCCTCGCCTCGCCGCGCTACGGCGAAAAGATGGCGCAGCAGTGGCTCGACTTCGCGCGTTACGCCGACAGCAACGGCTTCCAGACCGACACCAGCCGCGCGACCTGGCCGTGGCGCGACTGGGTCATCGGCGCCTTCAATCGCAATGTGCCGTTCGATCAATTCACCATCGAGCAAATCGCCGGGGATCTTCTGCCCAAGCCGACGCGCGACCAGATTGTCGCCACCGGCTTCCATCGCAATGGCCGCCTCAACGGCGAAGGCGGGCGCATCGTCGAGGAGTGGTTCGCCGAGAACGTGATCGACCGCGTCGAGACCACCGGCCTCACCTGGCTCGGCCTCACCTTCAACTGCTGCCGCTGCCACGATCACAAGTACGACCCGATCTCGCAGAAGGAATTTTACCAGTTCTCCGCGTTCTTCAATTCCATCGACGAAAGCGGCGTGCTCGATCCCTTCAGCGGCACCCGCGCGCGCCGCGTCGGCGGAAATTCCAAGCCGGTCCTGACGTTGCCATCGCCCGCCGAGGAAGCGCAGATCGCGAAGCTCGAAGCCACCGTCGCCGACGCACAGAAGCGCGTGGCCGACGCGCAGAAGCAACTGCCGCAACTCGAAAAGGAGTGGGAGGTGAAATTCCGCGCGCAGCTCCAGCAGCAGACCGCCGCGTGGCAGCCGCTCTCGCCCACGGAGGTGCGCAGCGAAGGCGGAGCGACGCTCGCGCGGCAGGAAGACGGCTCGTGGCTCGCGAGCGGAAAGAACCCGCCGAACGACACCTACGTTATCACCGCACCGCTGCCCGCGGGTTCCTTCAGCGG
>JBAVML010000348.1:0-18840 GCA_049690035.1 Chthoniobacteraceae bacterium | reverse complement strand
TGATCGGCGCGACGGAGACCGTCGGCAGCGTCGGACGCGGGGTGATGGAGAATCTCCGCGCCTTTGCCGGGCCGGTATATCCGATCAACCCAAAGCGGAGCCACGTGCTCGGCGTGAAGGCGTACGCATCCATCGCGGCCGTATCCGAGCCGGTGGATCTCGCGGTGATCGTGACGCCCGCCCGGACGGTGCCCGGGATCATCGGCGAATGTGCGGAGGCCGGTGTGCGAGCCGCGGTGATCATTTCCGCGGGTTTCAAGGAATGCGGTGCGGACGGCGTGGCGCTCGAGCATGAGATCCTCGCGCGGCGGGGCGGCATGCGGATCGTCGGGCCGAATTGCCTTGGGCTGATGATTCCGGCGCTGGGCTTCAACGCGACCTTCGCGACGACGAGCGCGCGGCCGGGCAACGTCGCCTTTCTCAGCCAGAGCGGCGCGCTGTGCACGGCGATCCTCGATTGGAGCCTGCGCGAAAATGTGGGCTTCAGCGCGTTCGTCTCGCTCGGCTCGATGCTCGATGTCGGCTGGGGCGATCTCATCGATCAGCTCGGCGACGATCCGCAAACGAAGAGCATCGTCTGCTACATGGAATCGGTCGGCAACGCGCGTGCCTTCCTCTCCGCAGCGCGGGCTGTCGCGTTCACCAAGCCGATCATCGTGATCAAAGTCGGACACACCGATCAGGCCGCGCGCGCGGCGGCTTCGCACACGGGTTCGATGACCGGCAGCGACGCCGTGCTCGATGCCGCCTTTCGCCGCGCCGGCGTGCTGCGTGTGGACACGATCGAGGAGCTTTTCGATATGGCGGAAGTGCTCGCGAAACAGCCCCGCCCGCGCGGACCGCGACTCGCCATCGTCACCAATGCCGGCGGCCCCGGCGCGCTCGCGACGGACATGCTCGTCTCCTCCGGCGGGCAGCTCGCGGCGCTTTCGCCGGAGACACTCGGGGCGCTCGATGCCTTGCTCCCCGCGGAATGGAGCCACGGAAATCCCGTCGATCTCCTCGGTGCAGCCGACGCCTCGTGCTACGCGCGCTGCGTCGAGATCGCGCTGCGCGACGCGAATGTCGATGGAGTGCTCGTCGTGCTCACACCGCAGTCGATGACCGACGCGGACGGCACCGCGGCGCAGCTCGCCGCGCTCGCAAACTCTTCGACCAAGCCCGTGCTCGCGAGCTGGATGGGCGGCAGTTCGCTCGACGGCGCGCGCGCGACGCTGAACGCCGCCGGTATTCCGAGCTACAATTATCCCGACGAAGCGGCGCGCGCTTTTGCGCTGATGTGGAGCTACAGCGATCGCCTGCGCCTGCTTTACGAGCGGCCCGCGCTGCGAAAGGTGGCGGATGGCGGCGACGAAAAGCGGCGTGTCGTCGAGTCCGTCATCGCGCCAACGCGGAAAGCGGGACGCACCTTGCTGAACGAAGTCGAGTCGAAGCAGGTCCTCGCCGCCTACGGCATCCCGACGGTCGAGACCGCGATCGCGGAAAGCGCGGATGAAGCCGTGCGTCACGCGGAGCGGCTCGGCTGGCCGGTGGTGCTCAAACTTTTCTCCGACACGATCACGCACAAGACCGACGTGGGCGGCGTGCAGCTCGACCTGCGCAACGCCGCCGCCGTGCGCCGCGCGTGGCGGGCGATCGAGCGCTCGGTCACGAAGAAGGCGGGCGCGGAGCATTTCCGCGGCGTGACCGTGCAGCCGATGATCGCGCGCGGCGGCATCGAGCTGATCCTCGGCAGCAGCATCGATCCGCAATTTGGCCCGGTGCTGCTCTTCGGCGCAGGCGGCGAGTTGGTCGAGATCATGGAAGATCGTGCGCTCGGCCTGCCGCCGCTCACCACCACGCTCGCTCGGCGGCTCATGGAGCGCACCCGCATCTTCCGCGCGCTCGGCGGCGTGCGCGGACGCGCGCCCGTCGATCTCGATGCGCTCGCGCAGCTTCTCGTCTCGTTCAGCCACCTCGTCGCCGAGCGGCGCTGGATCGCCGAGATCGACATCAACCCGCTGCTCGCCAGCTCCGAGCGCCTCCTCGCGCTCGATGCGCGCATCGTCCTGCATCCCGCGGAAACCCGCGAGGATCAGCTTCCGCGCCTGGCCATCCGGCCGTATCCGGCGGAATACGTGAGCCGCATTTCGCTCAAGGAAGGCGCGCATCTGACCCTGCGACCGATCCGGCCGGAGGATGAGGAAATGCTCGCCGCATTCCACGCGACGCTCTCCGACGAATCCGTGCATCTGCGCTACTTCGGCGTGCTTCCGCTCGAGCGGCGCATCGCGCACGACCGGCTCGTGCGGCAGTGCTTCGCCGACTACGATCGCGACATCGCGCTGGTCGCGGATCACGCGGGCGAGATCCTCGGCGTCGGGCGCCTTACCCGCCGTCACGGTCGCAACGATGCGGAGTTTGCCCTGCTCGTCGCGGACGCGTGGCAGCATCGCGGACTCGGCTCGCGCCTGCTCGCCGCGCTCATTCACATTGGTCGGGAGGAAAAGCTGGCGCGCATCGTCGGCACCATCCTGCCGGAGAATTCCGGCATGCTGCACCTCTGCCGCGAAGCGGGCTTTCGGATCGAAGACCTCGGCGACGGTGGGGAGTTGCAAGCCGTGCTTTCGCTATGAACCCGTCCGCACAAACCCATCGGCGCTACGAACCCGGCCCGGAGGTCGAGTCGTTCTATCATTTGAATGGCTGCGATCTCACCGGGCGCGCGTGCGACGGCACCGCGTGTTTTGTCGCGCGCAATTCGCGGGGCGAGACTCACGTCGAAAGCGAGCCGCGTGTTTACTGCCTCGGCCGTTGTTTCGATGCGCCGGCGATCGGTCTCTCGGATTCGCGTCCGAGGATCGAGGTCCACTCGCGCGAAGCGATCGTGCTCGCGCGCCTTGCGCAAGGCGGCGCGCGGACGATCGAGGCGTATCGGCGCACCGGCGGTTATCGTGCTTTGGAAAAGGCGATCGCCGCTCCGCCGGCAGCGGTGCTGGATGCCGTCGAGCGCTCCGGCCTGCGCGGTCGCGGTGGCGCGGGATTTCCGACGGGACGAAAATGGCGCGCGGCGGCGGCGCAGACGGCAGCGCCGAAGTTCATCGTCGCCAATGCCGATGAAGGCGACGCCGGCGCGTTCAGCGATCGCTTTCTCCTCGAGGACGATCCGCACGCGCTGATCGAAGGCATGGCCCTCGCCGCCCACGCCACCGGCGCGACGCGCGGGTGGATCTATCTCCGTCACGAGTATCCCGCGGCGAAAGTGTCGCTCGAACGCGCGATTGCCGAAGCCCGCTCCGGCGGCATCCTCGGCGACGCCTTCGACATCGAGGTCTTCGTCGGCCACGGGAGCTACGTGTGCGGCGAGGAAAGTGCGCTGCTGCTTTCGATCGAAGGCCGTCGCCCCGAGGTGATGGCCCGGCCGCCTTATCCCACCCAACACGGACTCTTCGGCCAGCCGACGGTCACGAACAACGTCGAGACTTTCGCTAGCGTGCCGTGGATCGTCGAGCACGGCGGCGACGCATATCGCGCGCTCGGCTTTTCCAAGAGCCGCGGCACGAAAGTCATGTCGCTGAATTCGCTCTTCGCGCGACCGGGTTTGTATGAAGTCGAGTTCGGCCTGCCGGTGCGGCGCATCGTGGAGGAACTCGGCGGTGGGCTGCGCGAAGGTACGCTGAAGGGCGTGATCATCGGCGGCCCGCTCGCGGGCATCATTCCGCCGCAGCTCCTCGACACGCCGTTCGCCTTCGAGGAACTCGCGGCCATCGGCGCGGGCGTGGGTCACGGCGGCGTCATCGCGTTCGACGAACACACGTCCATCGCCGCCCTCGTGCAGCACATCTTTTCATTCGGCGCCTACGAATCGTGTGGCAAGTGCACGCCCTGCCGGCTCGGTAGCCGCCGCGTCGAACAGATATTTGCAAAGGCTGCTCGTGCGAAAACGGATGACGCCGAATGGCGCGATCTCGTGAGTATTTTGAAAACGACGAGCCTGTGCGGGCACGGCGCGGGACTCGGCGCATTCGCGGAATCCGTGCTGCGTCACTTTGGAGAGGAGGTCGCGACATGCTTCGCGTAACCATCAATGGCCAGCCGTGCGCCGCCCCCGAGGGTGCGACGATCCTCGCCGCGCTGCGGGCGAACGGCGCGGATGTGCCCACGCTTTGCCACGACGAACGGCTGCATCCGAGCGGCGCGTGCCGGCTTTGCGTCGTCGAGGTAAAAGACTGGGATCGCCACGCGACGGCGTGCAACACGCCGCTGCACGAGGGCATGGAAATCGAGACGCACTCGCCCGCGGTCGAGGCCGCGCGTTGCACGCTGCTGCGGCTGCTTGCGGCGGAGTATCCGGCGGAAGCTGTCGCGCAGGCGCCCGACAAACAATTTCACCATTGGCTGCGCCACTACGGAATTGCGGTGGGCGGCAACGGAACGCGCGCGCATTTCACCGACACCACGCATCCGTATCTGCATGTGGACATGGCGCAGTGCATCACCTGTTCGCGCTGCATTCGGATTTGCGATGAAGTGCAGGGGCAATTCGTCTGGCGCGCGTGGGAGCGTGGCGACGCAACGCGCATCGTGCCGAACAAGGGCCAGAGCCTGCTGGAGAGCGATTGCGTGAGTTGCGGCGCGTGCGCGGATTCGTGCCCGACTGGTGCGATCGAAGACCGCTCGGTGCTCGAACACGGCGCGCCGGATGCGTGGACACGCACGACGTGCCCGTATTGCGGCACCGGCTGCGAGATGCTCCTCGGCACGCGCGGCGAGCGCATCGTGCAGGTGAGGCCCGTGAACGACGCGCCCGTGAGCAAGGGACATCTCTGCGTGAAGGGGCGCTACGCGTTCGAGTTCACGCACTCGCCCGATCGCGTGCGCGAGCCGATGATTCGCGAAGGCGCGGAATGGCGCGCGGTTTCGTGGGAGGAAGCGACCGCTTTTGTCGCCCAGCGACTGCGCGGCATCCTCGAAGCGCACGGGCCGCAGAGCGTCGGCATGCTCGGCTCCGCGCGCGGTACGAATGAAGAAAACTACGTCGCGCAGAAATTTGCCCGCGTCGTCCTCGGCACGAACAACATCGACTGCTGCGCGCGCGTCTGCCACGCGCCGACTGCAGCGGCGATGAAGCGGATGCTTGGCACCGGCGCGGCGACGAATTCCTTCGACGACATCGAGCGCGCGTCGGCGTTCCTCATCTGCGGCTGCAATCCGACCGAGGCGCACCCGATTGTCGGCGCGCGCATCAAGCAGGCCGTGCTGCGCGGCGCGAAACTCGTCGTCATCGATCCGCGCGAGACAGAGCTGACCCGCTACGCCGACGTGCATCTCGCGCTGCGCCCCGGCACCAACGTGCCGCTGCTCAACGCGCTCGCGCACGTCATCGTCAACGAGTCACTTGTCGATGCAACCGCACTCGCCGAGCGCGTGAGCGGTTCCGAGGAGTTCCGCGAATTCATCCGCACCTGGACGCCCGAGCGCGCGGCGACGATCTGCGGCGTGAAAGCGGACGACATTCGCGCGGCCGCGCGGCTCTATGCCACGAGCGCGCCGGCGATGGCCTTCCACGGACTCGGCATGACCGAACACGTGCAGGGCACCGAGGGTGTGATGGCGCTGGTGAATCTCGCACTGCTCACCGGCAACTTCGGCAAGCCCGGCTCCGGTGTGAATCCGCTGCGCGGACAAAACAACGTGCAAGGCTCGGCGCACATGGGCTGCGAGCCGGGAAGCCTCACGGGATTCGTGGCGATCGAGCAGGCCCGCGATGCATTCGAGACCGCGTGGAAGGCGCAGCTCCCGCACGCGAAAGGAATGAATCTGATGGAGATGATGGACGCCGCCGGACGCTCCGAACTCAAGGCGCTGTGGGCGATCGGCTACGATGTCTCCTTCACCAATCCCGATACGATCAAGACCCACAGCGCGCTCGACACCGTCGATCTCGTCATCGTGCAGGATTTGTTTTTCAACGAACTCGCGCGCGAGTTCGGACACGTCTTTCTGCCTGCGGCTTCGCCTTTCGAGAAAGACGGCACCTTCATGAATTCCGAGCGCCGAGTGCAACGCATCCGCCAGGCCGTGCCGGCTCCGGGCAACGCGCGCGCGGATTGGCAAATCGTCTGCGATGTTGCGCGCGCGATGGGCTTCGGCGAAGCGTTTACCTTTCACTCCGCCGAGGACGTGTGGAATGAAGTCCGCACCGTGTGGAAGGCCGGCGCGGGCATCAGCTACGCGCGCATCGAGCACGGCGGATTGCAATGGCCGTGTCCGGACGAGGCGCATCCCGGAACGACGATCCTGCACACGGAAACCTTTCCCGGCTCCAAGACCGCGCCGCTGCAATGCATCGACTTCCGCGAGTCCACCGAAGCGCCGACGCCCGAGTATCCGCTGCTGCTCACCACGGGTCGCACGCTCTACCACTTCAACGCGGGCACGATGACCATGCGCACGAAGAACCGCGATCTTCGACACACGGACACGCTCGACATTTCTCCCGAAGACGCCGCGCGACTCGGACTCCGCGATGGCGAGAACGCGCGTGTCACCAGCCGACAGGGCGCGGTGGAGATGCCGCTGCACATCGACCCGCGCGTGAAGGAGGGCGAGCTCTTCGCCACTTTCCACGCCGGCGAAACGGGGCTCAACCGCCTCACCGGTCAGGGCCGCGACAAGCAGGTGATGACGCCCGAATACAAAGTCGTCGCCGTGCGGCTTGAGAAGAATGGGGGTGCCGCCGCGCATGGCTGAGGTTTTCGGATTCGATTGCTACTCGCCTCGCGAGATCGCCGAACGCGTCGAGACCGTCGGCGTCGCGAAAGCGAATCTGCCGCTCATTTCGATGGTCGCGCTCGGAGTGCTCGCGGGCGGTTTCATCGGGCTCGGCGCGCTCTTCGCCACGCTCGTGCTGAGCGACGGCGCGCTCACTTTCGCCATCGCGCGCGTGCTTGCGGGTGTGGTGTTTTCGCTCGGCCTGATCCTCGTCGTCGTCGCGGGCGCGGAACTTTTCACCGGCAACAACTTGCTTGTCATGGCGTGCGTCGCGGGCCGCATCAGCGTCGGGAAGCTCCTCGCCAATTTCGCCATCGTGTATGTGGCGAATTTCATCGGCGCCGCGGGCCTCGCCGCCATCGTCGCACTCTCCGGTCACACGCAAATGGCCGGCGGAGCCGTCGGCCGCACTGCCGTGGCCATCGCCACCGCCAAGATCGCGCTGCCGTTCGGCGAGGCGTTCTTTCGCGGTGTGCTCTGCAACCTGCTCGTCTGTCTCGCCGTCTGGCTCGCGATGGCCGGTCGCACCGTCACCGACAAAATCCTCGCGATCGTCTTCCCCATCGCTGCCTTCGTCGCTGCTGGCTTCGAGCACTGCATCGCCAACATGTATTTCATCCCGCTCGGCATCTTCCTCCACGCCGACATTGGGATCACCGACGTGCTGCGCAATCTCGTCCCCGTGACGCTCGGCAATCTCGTGGGCGGCGCCGGCATGGTCGGCGTTGTTTATCACGTCATCTACCGCCACAAGCCGCCGCCGGTCGGAGCTGCGTGATGATCTCGATTGGCCCCAACTACAGCCACGCCTTCCGGATCAGCCACATCTTCACCGCCTGCGTGAGCACGACGTAGCAGAGCAGCGTCGCGAGCAGGATCGGCCAATAGAGCGCCGGCAGCGCGGTGAATCCGAGTGTCGGTGCAAGGGGCGAGTAAGGGAGAAATGCGGCGACCGCCATGATCGCGAGCGTGGTCAGGGTGAGCTGCCAACTCGCGCGGCCTTGGATGAACGGGATGTTGTTTGTGCGGATGACGTGGACGATCAGCGTTTGCGTGATGAGGGATTCGACGAACCAGCCGGTTTGGAAAAGCGACGCGCGCGCGGGATCCCAGCAGCCGAAGACGGTGAGCATCACGAAGAAGGTCGTGTAGTCGAAGATCGAGCTGATCGGGCCGAGGAAGAGGACGAACCGCTTGATGTCGCCGATGTGCCAAGGGCGCGGCTTCGCGGTCTGCTCGGGGCCGACGGTATCGGTGGGGATCGGCACCTGCGAGAAGTCGTAGAGCAGGTTGTTGGTCAGCACCTGGATCGGGGCCATGGGCACGAAGGGCAGGAACGCACTCGCTCCGAGCACGCTGAACATGTTGCCGAAGTTCGAGCTGGCACCCATGCGGACGTATTTGAGGATGTTGACGAAAACCTTTCGCCCCTCGATCACGCCGTCATCGAGCACCATGAGGTCCTTCTCGAGCAGAATGACGGCGGCGGCGGCCTTCGCGATATCGACGGCGGAATCGACGGAGATGCCGACATCGGCCACGTGCAGCGCGGGCGCGTCGTTGATGCCGTCGCCCATGAACCCGACGACGTGGCCTTTGTGCTGGAGCGCGCGGATGATGCGCTGCTTGTGCGCGGGTGAAAGGCGGGCGAAGACGTGAGTGGTTTCCGCTGCTTCCGCGAGTTGGTCATCCGTCATCGTCTCGACCTTGCTGCCGAGGAGAATGTCGTCGGCATTCAGCCCGACCTGACGGCAGACCTTGCGAGTCACCAGATCGTTGTCGCCGGTCAGGACTTTCACCGTGACGCCATGTTGTTGCAGCGCGCCGATCGCCTTGCCGGCGGAGTCCTTGGGCGGATCGAGGAAGGCGACGTAGCCCTTGAGGATCAGGTCGCACTCGTCTTCTTTGGAAATGAACTCATCGGCGGCGAGATGCTTGTGCGCGACTGCGAGCACGCGGAATCCATCGGCGCTCAGCTCCTGATATTGCTGCATCAAGTCGCCGACGATCAGCGGCTCCATGGCAAAGGTCTCGCCATCCAGCTCGAAGAACGCGCAGCGTGGAAAGATCGCCTCCGGCGCGCCTTTCGTCAGGAGTTGATGATCCTGGTCCGGCGTCTCCACCACCACGGACATCATCCGGCGCACGAAATCGAAGGGGATCTCATCCACCTTGCTGAATCCCTCGATGACTTGGTGATGAGTCTCGCGGTGATTCAGCACCGCGCGATCGAGCACGTTCTTCAAGCCCGTCTGAAAGTGCGCGATGAGATACGCGTCGCGGAGAACCTCGTCATTTTCCTTCTGCATCACGTCGCAATGCTTTTCGAGGATGACCTGATCCATGGTCAGCGTGCCGGTCTTGTCGGTGCAGAGCACGTCCATCCCGCCGAAGTTCTGGATCGCGTTGAGCTGCTTCACGATGACCTTCTTCTTCGACATCGCGAGCGCGCCTTTCGACAGGCAGACGGACACAATCATCGGCAGCATTTCCGGCGTCAGACCCACCGCGACGGCGATGGAGAAAAAGAACGCCTCGCGCCAGTTGTGCTTGGTCAGTCCGTTGATGAGGAAAACCAGCGGCACCATGATGAAGATGAAGCGGATCATCAGCCAGGTGAATTGCTTCACCCCTTTGTCAAAGCTGGTCTGCTCCGGCTCGCCGACCATGCTTCCCGCCATGCTGCCAAAGTAAGTCTGCGCGCCCGTCGCGAGGATGACCGCCGTGGCCGCGCCGCTTTCCACGCTGGTTCCGAGGAAGCAAATGTTCGCCAGTTCCAGCGGCGCAATTCCCGTCCGCGCTTCGCGCGCAGCGACCTTTTCCACGGGCAGCGATTCACCGGTCAGCGTGGCTTGCGTGATGAACAAATCTTTCGACGCCACGAGCCGCACGTCGGCCGGGATCATGTCTCCCGCCGCGAGTTTTATCACGTCGCCGGGCACCAGCTGCTTGAGCGGGATTTCCTCTTCCTTCCCTCCACGCACCACGGCCGTGGTGACGTTGATCATCGCTTTCAGCTTCTCCGCCGCCGCGTCCGCCCGCGCCTCCTGCACAAAGCGGAGCAGCACGCCGATGGTCACCATCAAGGTCATCACCGTCCCCGCCCGCACATCGCCGGTGGCGAAGGAGATCGTCGCCAGCACGCCGAGCAGGATGACGAGCGGGTTGCGCATCGCCGTGAGCAGCCGCCACGGCCAGCCGCGATGCGTTCCGGTCGCCACGACATTTGGCCCGACCTGCGCCAGACCACAGGCCGCTTCAGCTTCGCCCAAACCTTCGGGCGTTGTTTTCATCCGGGTGAAAACGTCCCGCGTCTCTAACGGGGCCACCTCCGCCAACACCGGGGAGAAGTGAATGGACTGATCCGCCGCCTTTGGCGAAGAGGGTCGCGGGGTTAGCTTTGGCAGGTGATTCATGGGCTTGTGGAGCGAGCGGTCGCGCAGAGTTGCGTTCCCGAGTTAACCTCCTGCTTTGGCACAAGCCAGGAGTGTCTGTGCGAAAGGCAAGCAAGGATGAGGCTTCGGCAGAGGATGGGGAGCCGTCGCGTGCGGGCTGTGTGAAGGTTGACTGCACGCCGATGACACCTCCCTCCGTTTCGACCATCGATGGCAACGAAGCCGTCGCGCGCGTCGCTTACCGGCTGAGCGACGTGATCGCGCTGTATCCGATCACGCCGGCCACGCCGATGGGTGAGTGGTCGGACGCGTGGGCGTCGGCGGGCGCGAGGAATCTGTGGGGAACGGTGCCGGCGGTGGTCGAGATGCAGAGCGAAGGTGGCGCGGCTGGCGCGATCCACGGTGCGCTGCAAACGGGCGCGCTGGCGACGACGTTCACTGCGTCGCAGGGGTTGCTGTTGATGTTGCCGAATCTCGTCAAGATCGCGGGAGAACTAACGCCGTTTGTGTTGCACGTGGCGGCGCGGTCGCTGGCGGCGCAGGGGCTTTCGATCTTCGGCGATCACAGCGATGTGATGGCGGCGCGCGGGACGGGTTTTGCGATGCTCTGCGCAGCGAGCGTGCAGGAGGCGCAGGACTTCGCGCTCATCGCGCACGCGGCGACGCTGGAGGCGCGGATTCCGTTTCTCCATTTCTTCGACGGCTTCCGCACTTCACACGAGATCGCAAAGATCGCGCTGCTGCCGGACGAGGTGGTGCGCGCGATGATCGATGAGGAGCGGGTGCGGGAGCATCGGGCGCGGGCGCTTTCGCCGGATCATCCCGTGCTGCGCGGCACGGCGCAGAATCCTGACGTCTATTTCCAGGCGCGCGAGACCGTGAATCCGTTTTACGCGGCGGGTCCCGGCATCGTGCAGCGGGCGATGGATCGTTTCGCCGGGATGACCGGGCGTGAGTATCGGCTCTTTGAATATCACGGCGCGCCGGATGCCGAGCGGGTGATCGTGTTGATGGGTTCCGGCTGCGAGGCGGCGCACGAGACGGTCGATGCGCTCGTAGTTCGAAACGAGAAGGTCGGCGTGTTGAAGGTGCGGCTGTATCGGCCATTTGATGTGGAGGCGTTTTCGGCGGCGCTGCCGAAGACCGTCCAGTCCATCGCGGTGCTCGATCGCGCAAAAGAACCGGGCAGCGCGGGGGAGCCGCTTTACCTCGATTGCGTGAGTGCGCTCCATGAGTGGGGGCGCGGCGAGGTGCGCGTGGTCGGCGGAAGGTATGGCTTGTCGTCGAAGGAATTTACGCCGGCGATGGTGAAGGCGGTGTTCGGCAATCTCGCGCAGGCGCAGCCGCGAAGGCATTTCACCATTGGCATCTGCGACGACGTGGGCGGGACGAGCCTCGACTACGATCCGAGTTTTTCCGTGGAAGCCGCCGATGTTTTCCGGGCCGCATTTTACGGACTCGGCTCGGATGGAACCGTGGGCGCCAACAAGGACACAATAAAGATTATAGGCGAGGAGACGGAGAACTTTGCGCAGGGCTACTTCGTCTATGACTCAAAGAAGGCCGGCTCAGTCACTGTCTCGCATTTGCGCTTTGGCCCGCGTCCGATTCGCGCGACGTATCTCGTCTCACAGGCGCAGTTCGTCGGCTGCCATCAGCCGTTTTTCCTCGAGCGCTTCGACGTGCTGGAGCGCGCGGCACCCGGCGCGATTTTTTTGCTGAACACTCCATTTCCACCGGTTCGGGTATGGGAGCGGATCCCGGAACCGGCGCAGCGGGCGATTCGCGACAAGCGGCTGAAGTTCTTCGTCATCGACGCGAGCGCCGTAGCGCGCACCTGCGGCATGGGCGGGCGGATCAACACGGTCATGCAGGTCTGCTTTTTCTCCGTCTCTGGCGTGCTGCCGCACGATGAATCGATCGCGGCGATCAAGAATTCGATCCGCAAGACCTACGCGAAAAAGGGCGCGCCGATTGTGCAAATGAATCTTGAGGCGGTGGATCAAGCTCTCGCGCATTTGCACCAAGTAGCAGTGCCGGCGCAGATCGGGAGCGAAGTCGAATTGCGCCCGGCGGTGCCGGATGAAGCGCCCGTGTTTGTGCGCGAAGTGCTCGGGCCAATGATCGCGGGACACGGCGACGAACTGCCGGTGAGTGCGCTGCCGTGCGACGGCACTTACCCCACGGGCACGTCGCGCTGGGAGAAGCGCAATCTCGCCGTCGAGGTGCCGGTGTGGGACGCGGACATCTGCATTCAGTGCGCGAAGTGCGTGATCGTCTGCCCGCACGCGGTGATCCGCGCGAAAGCCTACGACGCGGCCGTGCTCACCGGCGCGCCGACCACTTTCAAAACGACCGACGCGCGGCTGCCGGAGTGGAAGGGGATGCAGTTCACGCTCCAGATCGCGGTGGAAGATTGCACCGGCTGCGGCATCTGCGTGGACGTGTGCCCGGTGCGCAACAAGCGCGAGGCGCGACTCAAGGCGATCAACATGCAACCGCAGCCGCCGCTGCGCGAAAGTGAGCGTGCAAACTGGGATTTCTTCCTCGCGATTCCCGATATGGATCGACGGCTTATCCACACGGACCACGTCCGCCAGCAGCAGGTGCAGCGGCCGCTGTTCGAATTCTCCGGCGCGTGCGCGGGATGCGGGGAGACGCCGTATCTCAAGCTACTCACGCAACTCTTCGGCGACCGCTTGCTCGTGGCGAATGCGACCGGCTGTTCGTCCATCTACGGCGGCAATCTGCCGACGACGCCGTGGAGTCAGGACGCCGTCGGGCGCGGGCCGGCGTGGAGCAATTCGCTCTTCGAGGACAACGCGGAATTCGGCCTCGGCTTCCGCGTCTCGCTCGACAAGCAGGCTGAATTTGCGCGTGAGCTTCTCCATCTCCTCGCGCCGCAGCTTGGCGAGGCAAACTGCGCGCAGATCCTCGACGCGCGGCAATCCGATGAGGCGGAAATTTTCGACCAACGCGAGCGCGTGGCGGAACTGAAGCACCGACTTTCCAAGATCGAAAGCGACGACGCGCGGCGGCTGCTCGCGGTCGCCGACACGCTTGTGCGCAAGAGCGTGTGGGTTGTCGGCGGCGACGGCTGGGCGTATGACATCGGCTACGGCGGGCTGGATCATGTGCTCGCCAGCGGCGCGAACGTGAAAGTGCTCGTGCTCGACACGGAGGTGTATTCCAACACCGGCGGACAATGTTCGAAGTCCACGCCCCGCGCGGCGGTGGCGAAGTTCGCCTCCGGCGGAAAGCACGGCGGAAAGAAGGATCTCGGGCTGATGGCGATGACCTATGGCCACGTCTATGTCGCCTCGGTCGCCATGGGCGCGAAAGACGAACATACGCTGCGCGCCTTCCTCGAAGCCGAGAGTTACAACGGTCCGTCGCTGATCATCGCCTACAGCCATTGCATCGCGCACGGCATCAACCTCACCACCGCGATGCAGAACCAGCAGGCCGCAGTGCGCTCCGGCCAGTGGCTGCTCTACCGTCACGATCCCCGACGCGCCGCGCGCGGCGAGAATCCACTTCAACTCGACTCAGCCGCGCCGCGGATGAAGGTGCAGGAGTATCTCCAGCTCGAGAACCGTTTCCGGATGCTCGAGCAAAGCAATCCCGACGAGGCGGGCGCTCTTTTCGAGCTGGCTCAGCAGGATGCCGATACGCGCTGGGCTCTCTACCAATATCTCGCCGCCCGTCCCGGCCTCAGCGCCCGCGAACTTCCTGCGGAAAACAAGCCATGAACCTCGCCACCAGCTATCTCGGCCTGAACCTTCGCACGCCTCTCGTGCCTTCGGCTTCGCCGCTTTCCGAAGACCTCGACAACCTCCGGCGCATGGAAGACGCGGGCGCTTCCGCGATCGTGATGCACTCGCTTTTTGAAGAGCAAATCCGCCACGAGAGCCAGACGCTCCATCATCACCTCACCCACGGCGCGGACAGTTTCGCGGAGGCGCTGAGTTACTTCCCCGAGGCCGAGGAATTCCACTTCCGGCCCGATCGCTACGTGCAGCACCTCGCGAAGGCGAAAGAAGCGCTCGGCATTCCGGTCATCGCGAGCCTCAATTGCACCTCCTTTGGCAGCTGGACGACTTTTGCTCGTGAATTCCAACAGGCCGGCGCCGACGCGATCGAACTGAATATTTATTCGATCCCGACCGACCCTGAACTGACCGCAGAGGAGATCGAGACGAGCTACCTGACGATCGTCGCGTCGGTGAAGGCGCAGGTGAATATCCCCATCGCCGTGAAGCTCAGCCCGTTTTTCACGAACTTCGCCCACTTCGCCGGGCGGGTGGTCGAGAATGGCGCGGATGGGTTGGTGCTCTTCAATCGTTTCTACCAGCCGGACATCGACCTCGAGTCGCTCACCATTTCACCTACGATCCTGCTCAGTACGCCGATCGCGATGCGCCTCCCGATGCGCTGGATCGCGATCCTGCACGGTCGCTTGAATGCGAGTCTCGCGGCCACCAGCGGCATTCATCGTGGCTCCGATGCGCTGAAGATGCTCATGGCTGGCGCGGACGTGACGATGCTCTGCTCGGTGTTGCTGCGCCGCGGTATCGGCCACCTCGCCGAGATCGAACGTGAGATGCGCGAGTGGATGGCGGCGCATGACTACGAATCCGTCGAACAGCTCAAAGGCAGCCTGAGCCAGCGAAATTGTCCGGACTCCGCGGCCTTTGAACGCGCGCAATATATGCGCGCGCTAGCTATCGAGCGGTCGATCCAGACCTGAGCTAAACGCCGAGGATCGGGGCGCACTCTGCGGCGTCGGAGGGGCGCAGCGACTGAGCGCGCACGTTTCCGGAGGCCGAGCGCTGCGCGACGGAGCCGCATCGCGCCGGCGGCGATTTTTTTGAAGGCGACGATGGCGACCTACACGGACGTGGACGGCGATCAGGTGACGGTGAAGTTCTCCAGCAAGTCGATCCCCGCCATCTCCGCCGCGCTCACCAGAGCCTGAGCTGGCTCGGTCTGATTCCAGACAATGTGTTGCTCGAGCGCGATGGCGAGCCGGTCGGCTGCGTCTTGCAGAAACGTCTGACTTTCCGCCTCCGATGTGCCGGTGTGGATCAACGTCAAGGGAGCGCCGAGCCGCTCTGCAAAGCGCACCGCTTCCGCGAGCAGGGCGTCCGATTGCGCCGTCATGGTGATGGCCGCGCCGACCTTTTTGAACTGGGGTAATGTCATATCGATCTCAGTGTCGTGCGGAAGTGAAACGCGGTTCACCGCCAGATCAACTCGCCATCCCGCCGACGTGATCCAACCCGGTTTCGCGGCTCCGATCCTGCCTCACAAAGCCCGCTCGCCAGGATTCACCGGGCGCGCCGCAGGGTGAGCACCGGGCACGTCGCGTGGCGGACCACGCGCTCGGCCGTGCTGCCCATGAGGACGTGCGACAGGCCGGTATGGCCGTGGGTGGCGATGATGATGAGGTCGGCTTTCAACTCCCGTGCGGCGGCGGCGATCTGATCGTAGGCGGCTCCGTCGCGGAGATGCACGGAGACCTTGGTTCCTTCGGGAAACTCCTGTTGGACGATCTTTTCCAGTTCGGTGCGTGCCTGCTCGTGGAAATCAAAAGGCAGAACCGGCGGTGCAATGGGCATGTCGCCAAATGCAGCGAAAGAATTCATCGGTTCGAGCACGTGGAGGAGGCAAACTTCGGAGCCGAAGCGCGCGGCCCATTCCCGTGCGAAACGCAGAGCGCGCCGCGAGGGTGCGGAAAAATCCACCGGGACGAGGATGCGTTTGACTTGCGCGTGAACGATCGGGTCCTCGTCTTCCGGCTCAAATTGCTCCGGCGCGCGGGTCTCCACGGTGGGGTGCGGGGTATGGGCAGACGCCTGGCTGCCGACCAGCCCGCCGGCCACGGCGCCGGCTGGCCCGGCGATAGCCGCTCCGACGGCGGCGCCCACAATGGTCT
This sequence comes from Chthoniobacteraceae bacterium, assembly GCA_049690035.1. Lineage (GTDB taxonomy): Bacteria > Verrucomicrobiota > Verrucomicrobiia > Chthoniobacterales > Chthoniobacteraceae > Chthoniobacter. The sequence continues at coordinate 2,754 of JBAVML010000348.1, read as the reverse complement.
CGGCGATCTTGCGTTTGGTGTTGCTGGTTTTCATATGTGTTTTGGTGGGGCTGTGAGCGCGTCCGCGGACCGGCTGGTCGTGACTCAACATTGAAAATCTAACGCTGTCCGATCAGCACTGATACCCGCGTTTTGCGCTTCGCTGGCCACATCTTGCCCTCCGCCGCCAGATCGCCCAAACCGGTCGTGATGCCACCAGCCCGGGAATTGAGAGCGCGGCGCCGGGCCAGGGTTTTCAAGGTGGCGACGACCACCGATTCCGAAGTGCGAGCGGTTTTCACTGCGACGAAATGCGACGGACCGAGTTCGTCCGGCGGTTCGTAGGCGCGATCGAGCTTCGCGAGGTCTTCAAGGCGCGCGTCGGAGATCTCACCCTCAGCGCGGGCGCGGGCCGCGAGCCGTTTTCTGACCGTTGCGGTAGGGGCCTGCACTTCGACAAAGCAGTAGATGGCTCCCGCTTCCTCGAGCGCGCGGCGGAGCAGCGTCCGGCGGCGATGACTCGCAAAAGTGGCATCGAGAATGACGCCGCGCTGCAAGCGTAACCGATCCGCGGCGTGCTGCGCGAGGGCGGCGTAGGTCCGGTCCGTCATCGCGGTCGCATACAGTTTGCGCCGCTCCGCCGCGCTACCGCGCCCGTGCAGGGGAATGCCGGCCAGTTCCTTGCGGACCCGATCGGCGGAGAAGATCTCCCAGCCCAGCTCTCGCGCGAGCGCGCGGGCCAGCGTGCTTTTGCCCGAGCCGACCCGGCCCATGACGATGAGCACCATCGGCTCGGCGCCGCACACCGCATACTGCAGGGCCAGCCGGAAATAACGCTCAGCGAGCAACTGGCTTTCGCGGCGCTCGCGCTCAGGGACACCTTCCGCGATGTGGTGGAAACTCTCGACCTTTCCGCGGACGTAGGCGCGGTAGCACTTGTAGAAATCGAGCAGTGTCAGCATCGCCGGATCGTGAAGCGCACCGGCGAGGCGCGTGGAGAAATGGCGCGCGAATTCCGGGTGTCCGCGAAAGTCGAAATCCATGGCGAGAAACGCCGCGTCGCTGGCCACGTCGATGTAGCGGAAGCGGTCGTTGAATTCGATGCAGTCGTAGATCGTGAGCCGCTCCCGGCTGAGGTGGATGTGCTCCAGGTGCAGGTCGCCGTGGCAATCGCGGATGCGCCCCTCGCGAACGCGGGCCGCGAACAGCGCGGCGTGGCGCCGGTAGAAGGCATTTGTGAAAAGCCGGATCGCCTCGAAGGCTGGGCGCGAGATCGTCAGCCCGATGAAGTCCTGCGTCTGCCGGAAGTTCTCGTCCGTGCTGATGCGCAGCTTCGCGACGCGGCCCCACGCCTCGATCTCGCGCGTCGTTTCCTGCGCCTCGTAGAACGGCGCGAGCGTCGCCACGATCGCGTCCACCTCGCGGGTTCCGATTTCGCCACGGTTCATGCGCGCGAGCATGAAATCGCGTTCCGGCAGCCGGCGCATCTCGACGGCATACTCGACCACCCTGCCTTCCGCGCCGAACGCGAGCCGGCCTTTCCGCAGCGAGATCGGCAGCACGCCGAGATGCACGCCCGGACACAGCCGGCGATTCAGCATGACCTCGCGTTCGCAGAAGTGGCGGCGCTTTTCCAGCGTCGAGAAATCGAGGAAGCCGAAGTTCACCGGCTTCTTCACCTTAAAGACGCGCCGGGCCGTGAGCACGACGTACGAGGCGTGGGTCTGGACCACTCGGACGCGCGCTGGCCTGCCCGGATACGAACGCGGATCGCTGAGGAAAGCGCGCAGCCTCTCCTGCGAATCGTGAAGAAGTTGAGCCCGTCGCACGGTCCTCAGCGGGATTGTTCCGAGGCAAGCGCGCCGGGCGCGGGTTGATGGCCGGCGGGCAGCAGGAGCGCGGCGAACGCAGCGAGCGCGGCGCCGGCGCTGAAAGCGATCGTGGCGCCCCATTGCTGCCACAGCACGCCGAAGACGATGCTGGCCGGTAGCGCCGCCAGGCCGATGGCGCAGTGATACCAGCCGAAGGCGGTGCCGCGCAGTGGCGGTGGGACGAGGCTGGCGACCCACGCGCGTTCGGCGGGTTCGGTGAGGCCGAAGTAAATGCCGTAGGCGAGGAAGACCGCGATGAGCGCGGGCGCGGAGCGGAGCCAGCCGAAGGTGAGATAGATCGCGGCGTAAAAGAGCCAGCCGGCGAGGATCATGGCGCGCGGTCCGACGCGGTCGGAGAGCTGTCCGCCAAAGTAGTTGGCGACCATCTTCACCACATGATGCGCCGACCAAAGCAGCGCGATGCCGGCGGCGGAGACGCCCGCCTGGCTGAGGCGGAGTAGCAGGAAGGCGTCGGTGGAATTGCCGAGCGTGAAGATGAGCACGGCAAGGAGCAGCCGCCGATACTCCGGGCCGAGCGCGCTCCACGGCGCGAGGCCGGCTGGCGTCGCCACCGTCTCCGCGCGCGGCTGCGGTGGCTCTTTGACGCCGAGGAGCAGCACCACCAGCACCGCGACTGCCGGGATCGCGGAGAGGAGAAAGACCTGGCGCAGTGGGAGACCCGCAGCCTTCAGCAGCACGGCGGCGACGAGCGGCCCGAGCACCGCGCCGGCGTGATCCATCGAGCGGTGAAAACCATAGGCGGCGCCGCGCGCACTCGCGTCCGTCACGTCGGCGATGAGCGCGTCGCGCGGCGAGGTGCGCAGACCTTTGCCCACGCGGTCGGCAAAGCGCAGCGCCAACACCGCCGGCCACGCCGCGGCGAGGCCGATGAGCGGGCGCATCA
>JBAVML010000347.1:0-11704 GCA_049690035.1 Chthoniobacteraceae bacterium | reverse complement strand
GTCTAGGGAGGTGGGGAGTACCCCACAAGGGGTTTTTTCCGCCGTTTTAGGCCGGTTTCCGCAATCGCTTGGGGGTCAGAAGATCGGCGACCACAATATCTCGTGGCCAACCGTTGCGATGGGCGTCGGTTTCGTTTCCGATTTTCCGCGGGCAAAACTGCGGCTCCCGTGGAACCGTACCTCGCTCGGGTAGAACCGGCTTTTTCTCCCACCGAGATGAGCTTGGACGCGCGCGGCTCCCTCACTACCTTGGCCGTTCCGAATGCCTCGCGCCTGCCTCGCCCTTACTCTGATCGGCCTCTGCCTGCTGGCCGCCGGTCTGCGCGCGTGGAACCTCCGCGATATCTTTGTCGATGGGCGCATTTTTTTCGTGGACGCCGACTGCTATTCGCGGATGTCCCGGGTGCGCCTCGTCGCAAATGGCGAGGCGCTCGTCATTCGCCACCACGATTTCGAGAACTGGCCGGAGGGAACGCATCCGCACACGACGGCGCCAATGGACTGGTCGATCGCGGCGGCGAAGGTGGCACTCGATGCCGTGATGCGGCTCTGCGATCCCCGCGGGCGCAGCCTGCTGCATGCGCAGACGCTCGATCTCGCGGGCGCCATCATTTCGCCGCTGCTGGGCTTGGCCGCGTGCGCGTTCGTGGCGGTCTGGTCGTCTCAGTTGAAAATGCGAGGCGCCTTGGCCGTCCCGCTCGTCTTTGCCATTTCCCCGATTCTCGTCCACGGCACACTCCTCGGCCGACCGGACCATCAGTCGCTGCTCATTGCGGGCCTCGCCCTCGCGCTCGCCGCCGAACTCACGCTCAGCCGCGGCCTCGCGCGAAATTGGGGCGTTGCCGCCGGGGTCGCGTGGGCATTTTCGCTGTGGGTGTCTCTCTATGAACCACTGATCATGCTGGTCGTCGTCGCGGGATTCTGGCTCGTGCAAGATCGGCGCCGCTTTACGGCCCCGGAAATGCGCCCGGGCTGGGTGGTCTGCGGGGCGGTGCTGCTCGGTGCGTGGCTGATCGATGGCTGGCGCGTCTCGTGGCCGGATGCCGCGTTGCGGGCCGCGTTCGTGAATTGGAAATCCACCATCGGCGAACTCGCACACCTCGACCCGCGGACACCGCTGCTCTATCGCTGGCTCGGCGCCGGCATCGGGCTCGCGCCCATCGCACTCGCCAGCACCGCGCTACGGGCGCGCCGTTGCGGCGAAAGCTCCGCGGCGCCGCGCCTCTGCCTGGTGCTGCTGGCGGCCACGTTCGCGCTCACGCTCTGGCAATTGCGCTGGGGCTACTTCCTCGCTCTTGTATTCGCGCTCTCGCTGCCGTGGCAGTTTGCGGCGCTGCGCCGTGCGTGGATCGCGTGGCCCATCTTCCTGCTCGCGCTCTGGCCGCTGGCGCAGGATTGGGACGAAAAGCTCTTTGCGGGCGACCATCCCGAACTCGAACTCGATACCCAACGCGGACTGTTCCGCCTCGAGGCCGTCCGTCTTCGCGAGGTCGCGGAAAGAATGCGCGGCACCGAGCGCCGCCCCTTTCTCGCGCCGTGGTGGCTCTCACCCGCGCTGGCCTACTGGAGCAGGCAGCCGGGCGTCGCCGGCAGTTCGCACGAAAGCCTTCCCGGCATCGTCGCCAGCGCTCGATTTTTCCTCGCGCCGGATGCCGCGGAAGCCGAGCGCCAGGCGCGTGCGCTCGGCGTGAAGTGGATCGTGACCGACGATCCGGACCGTCTCATCGCCACTTCCCGCGCGCTCCTCGATCGGCGCACCGATGCCGCTGCTTATTACATCTCGCATCTTCATGAAATCGGAGAACCCCGCGAGCGCGTGACGGCCGAGGATCTCCGCACAGCGTCTCCCGAGGCGCGGGCGAAACTCGCGGAACTCGCGGATCGTGCCGAAGCTGCGCAACTCGGCAGCCCGGCTTTTTCGTGCGTTTCGTCGAATCAATTCTACAAACTCTTTTCCGTGAAAGACGCACCACCAACACCATGAGCGAACCGGATTTTGATTTCATCGTCATCGGCGGTGGCAGCGCGGGCTACGCCGGCGCAGCACAGGCGACGAAGCTCGGCTTGAAGACCGCAGTCGTCGAGGGAGGACGCGAGGTCGGCGGCTTGTGCATTCTCCGCGGCTGCATGCCGAGCAAGACGCTGCTCGAGAGCGGACATCGCGCCGAGGCGATCCGCGGGGCGGGGGAATTTGGCCTGCGCGCGGAATACTTCGGGGCGGATGGCCCCGCGATCCGCGCGCGCAAACGGCGGTTGATCGGCGAGTTCGCCGACTACCGCCGGCAGCAACTCGCGGACGGACGATTTGCCTTCATTCGCGGCGAAGCGTCCTTCACGGATCCACACACCGTCGAGGTGCGCCTGCTCGACGGCGGCCTGCGCCGGCTCAGCGCCCGCGCCTTCCTCATCGCCACGGGATCGCGCGTCCAGTGGCGCGAAATCCCCGGACTGCGCGAGACGGGATTTTGGACCAGCGACGAACTCCTCGATGCGGATCACATTCCCGCGTCGGTCGTTGTCCTCGGCGGTGGTGCGATCGCCCTCGAAGCGGCCAGCTTCTACGCGGGGCTCGGCTCGCGTGTGACCGTCATCCAGCGCAGCGAGCAGGTGTTGAAGGAAACGGACGAAGACGTCGCGACCGCGGTCACCGAAGCGCTCGAGCGGCGCGGCATCGAGATTTTCCGGGGCACCTCGCTTGTGCGCGCCGAGCGCGACGGATCGAACAAGCGGGTGCATTTCATCCACGCGGGCGCGGAGCGGTTCGCCGACGGGGAGGAGATTATCTACGCCCTCGGCCGCGAACCTGCGGTAGAGAAACTCCAACTCGCCAAAGCCGGCGTGACCGTGGATCACGGTGCGATCGTCGCCGACGTGTATCAGGAGTGCGGGCCGGAGCACCTCTTCGCCGCCGGCGACGTCTGCGGACCGCACGAAGTCGTCCACATCGCCATTCAGCAGGCAGAACTCGCCGCGCGCAATGCGGCGCGCGTGCTCGGGCGGCGCGACGATCCTCGCGAAGCGATCGACTATCGGCTCGCGCTCTTTGCCGTCTTCACCCACCCGCAGGTCGCCTCCGTCGGCCTCACCGAGCGCGAAGCCCGCATCGAGCACGACGTAGTCTCCGCGAAATATTCGTTCGCCGATCATGGAAAATCCGTGGTCCGCGGTGAACCGGAAGGCTTCGTCAAACTGATCGCCGAGCGGGCCACGCGGCGCATCCTCGGCGCTGCCTGCGTCGGGCCGGAAGCTGCCGAGATCATTCATGAAATCGTCGTCGCGATGCACTTCCACGCCACCGCGTCCGACCTCGCCCGCATCCCGCATTATCATCCGACCCTGAGCGAGATCTGGACGTATCCCGCCGACGAACTCGCCGCCCTTTGAAGGGAGCTTGAAGATCGCCGGACCAAATTCTTGACACCATGAGCCGAAGCGCAGATTAGTCGGCACAGTGTTCAACAAAATCCTTCCCAGCGAACCAAAACCTGCTGGGACGCAGCCAACCACAACCGCACCCACGCAAGGGGCGAACCTCGCACCCAACCATCCGATTCCTATGGCAGATCCCATCACCGGCAAGAACGTCCTTTCCGCCGACGTTGAAATCAAAGGCTCCATCAAGTTCACCAACGAGCTCATCATCGACGGCAAAGTCGAAGGCGAGATTACCTCGGCCGGCGTGCTGACGGTGGGTGAAAATGCGGAGATCCGCGGCGAGATCAAAACGAAGTCGGTGACGGTTTTTGGCAAGGTGCACGGCAACATCACCGTGGACGAGCGCTGCGAACTCAAGGCGCGCGCCGTCCTGCAGGGCGACCTCAAGGCCGCTCGCCTCGTCATCGAGGAAGGTGCGACCTTCGTCGGCAAGTCCGAAGTGACCCCAAACAAGATCGCGATGAAGCCAGCGGAGGCCGCGCGTCCTCAAGGCGAGCCTCAAAAGCAAGCGGCCGGCGCTCGATAATCCGGGCCCAGCGTGGCCAGCAGTCCTTCCCCGCGACAGCCTGAAAAGATCAGCGCTGACTGTCCGCACTGCGGATTCAGCCAGCTTGAGTCGCCCTACGCGAAATCGACGTTCTGTCGAAAGTGCGGGCAGCACTACAATGTTGACAAGCCTCTGCTCAAGGAGGCCGAGATGGTCCGCGGCCCCTCGATCTTCGACAAGCTATCGAAGCTCGTTTCGGGCGAGAAAGTCCGGAAGATTCGGTGCTTTAGCTGTGATCACCGGCAGGAGGTCAGCACCTCTGCGCAATCGAGTCTGTGTCCGAGCTGCGGCTCCTACATCGATCTCAGGGATCTCAAGATCGCCGGTCCGTTCGGTCGCAGCATCCAGACGCAGGGCGAGATCCATGTTACCTCGAAAGGAGAGCTGACGAGTGCGCGCGCGGCTTGCGGAGCGGCGTATCTCGAGGGAAAACTGCGCGGCACCCTCATTTGCAATGGAGTCGTCCGCGTCCGAGCGCACGGCAGAATCCTGGGCGGCATCGAGACGCAGGAATTGCTGATCGAGAGGAAGTGCGACGTGGAGTTCGTCCGCACCCTGAAGGCCCACTCTGTCGAGATCAACGGCAAGGTCTCGGCGCGCATCGTCTGCGAGACCGCGGTGACGATCAACAAGGGCGGCTTCCTCGAAGGCACCGTCTATGCCCGCTCAATCAGCGTGGAAAAAGGCGGCTTCTTCACCGGTGAACTCTTCATTGGGCAGACGGAGCCGGGCGGGGAACTCGCTCCCGGTGTGGTGCCGAAGCAGCAGGGCCTTTTTGGCGACGAAGACCTTCAGCCCGCTTAAACCGGCGGACGAGTGATCAGCGATTTGCGAAGGGCCGCGTGCCCGTCACCGATCACCCTTCACTTCTTCAAATGCTGACTCTCCTGCATCGCCTGCTGGGCAAACATCGAGTCGGGGTATTGGTTGATCACTTGCTCGAATAGACGGCGGGCGTCGTCCATCTTTCCCTTTTCCTTGAAGATGCGGGCCTGCCCGAGCAGCGCCACCGGCGCGCTAAAGCTCGTCGCAAACGTCGTCGAAACTTTCTGATAGGTGCTCAAGGCCTCATCCGGTTTGCCTTGTGCTTCCTGGGTCGCGGCGAGGCTCGTCCACGCTCCGCTGATCAGCGGGTGATCGGAATACTTGTCGATGAAGGTGCGCAGCGTCGTCACCGCTTCATCGGTCTTGCCTTCCTTCCGCAATTTGTCCGCGAGCAGCAGATACGCATTTCCCGCCGCGGCGGTGCCGGAGTAGTCGCTGATGACCTTGCGGAAACCTTCATCATCCTTCGCCTCCGCGAGCGCTCTGGACGAGGAATCCAGTCTCTTCAGCCGCACATATTCCGACGCAAAATAGATAAGCAGTGCCGCCACAAAAAGCCCTGCGAAGATGGTCACCTTCTGCCGATGCTGGACCCAGAAGACCAACGGATCGAAGTCGGTGGGAGGAGCCGGCGGGGCGGGTGAAGTTTGAGCGGGGCTGGACATAGGGGCGGCAAGGTTGCAAACGCGCTGCGGGAGCGCAAGCAGAGTTACGCAGGCATTCCGCCGCGGGCGCCGGCTGCCCGGCAGTTCCTAGTCCCGCCGGGCGACGATTTCGTGCTCCTGCTTCGTCTTCACCACGCTCCGCGCCGGGACCACTCCGCGCCACATCGTCCCCGGATAGACAATGCTGTCGCGGCCGATGATCGAGCCGGGGTTGATCACCGAGTTGCAGCCGATCTCCGCCCGGTCGCCGATCACCGCGCCAAATTTCTTCAGCCCCGTCGGCACGAATCCCTCCGGTGTTGGCACTGTGATCTCGCCGCGATCCAGCTTCACATTGGAAAGAATCACGCCGGCACCGAGGTGACCGCGATAGCCGATGATCGAGTCGCCCACGTAGTTGAAATGCGGCACCTGCGCCTCGTCAAAAACGATCGCGTTCTTGAACTCGCACGAATTGCCCAGCACGCAGCCCGACCCCACGATCACATTCTCCCGGATGTAGCAGCCGTTGCGAATTTCGCATCCCTCGCCGATCCACGCCGGCCCTTTGATCATGGCGCCCTGCTCGATCACAGTCCCCTTGCCGATGAACACCGCCCCGCTGATGAACGGCTTGCCGATCGACCGTCCCTCAATCGCTGGTTTCAGCCGAAACTGCAGGTAGCTGGTGATCTGCTTGAGCGCGTCCCACACATTCACCGCATTCTCAAAAAGCATGCGGTGCTCGGTGTGATTGAGGTCAACGTAATCGGCGGGAGCGAAAGTCATCGGGCGCCCTTGTATCGGGGCGCGCGGTGTTGGGCAAACATTTGGGAGTGGGCGGCGCCGGGCTCAGGCGAAATCGCCGAGCGGCTGGCGCGGTAGATCCGTTTCGAGGCCGCGGTGTGGGGGTAGGCGCGCGTAGCTTCTAAGCCGGGCGCCGCGAATTGCTTGTCGGCTCAGATCTCGTGAATTGTCACGTCGTTGGTCGTGAGCACGATGAGGCTGAGGTCGTCGGTGTGCATTGCGGCCTGCAGCGGAATGGCGACGCCGCCCATCTTGAATGAACCGACCTGCTCGGCGACGAAGCCGAAGTGATCGCCGCTGCCGGTGCTGCCGATCACCTGCCCGCCGATGGCGATGCTGGCGATCTTGGAGATGATGCCCGCGGTATTCGTGGTCCCCGCGCCGCTGATCAGCGTGTCGCCCATGCCGAAGCCATTGCCGCCTGCGACCGCGCCGGCAGCGAGGCTGCTCGCGGCCCAGTTGCCTTCCACTTTCACCGGACCGATCTGCGCGTCGGCGTTTTTCGGGGTGAAGGTGCCGTCGTAGCCGGCAAGGATTTGGAAAAATTCCACGCCGCCTCCGACGGTGATCGCACCGATCGCCAGGTCTGTCTTCGCGCCCGGCACGGCTTGGCCGCGGGCGCTGACGATGACGGGCGAGTTGCCGTTGAGGGTCTGGTTGCCCCTGATGTCACCTTTGACCATGAGCGAGCCGAGGTCGTTGTCAGCACGGATTGATGCATTGCGGGTCAGGTCGCCGCCGATCTGGTTGGTAGTGCTGTCGTCGCTTCCGGAGACGATCGAGCCGCCGACGCTCACGCTGTCGATGCGCCCGCCAAAGCTCTCGATCACTCCCGAGAAATCGAGTGTGGCCGTGCCGCTGACGCTCCCGCCGATGAGATCGTGCATGATCGTCACCGCACCGATGTCGCCGGAGATCTGGATGATCCCGTTGCCCGAGTGCGCGCCGGTGGTGAACGACTTGCCGATGAGCGAGCCGCCGATGACAATGCTGGTGAGGGAATTGCCGCTGATGTTTCCCGAAGCATGCCCGTCGCCCCCGAGGAGGTCGTGACCGATCTTCACCGGGCCGATCGCACCCATGGAAGTGATCTCGGCGCTGTCGTCCCCTGCGCCGCCGATGAGCGAGCCGCCGATGCTCACGCCCGCGAGCTTGGCGCCGGAGGAAATCATGGCGCTGTCCAGCCCCCCCGAACCGCCCCGCACATCGCCGCCGATCTTGACGAAGCCCATGGCGCCGCCCGCGGAGATGATGCCCGTGGCGCCCGTCGTGCCACCGATGAGCGAGCCGCCGAGCGTCACGGCTTCGATCGAGTCAACGGCGATAATTCTTCCGCTCTGCGAAGCAGTGCCGCCAGCGAGATCGTGCCCGATTTTCACTGGGCCGATCTTGTTCGAGGAAATCTCCCCGGTGAAGGTATTCGATCCACCGGCGAAAGTGCCGCCGATGGTCACGCTCGCGATCTTGCCGTTCTGGCACCCGATGCGTCCGGAGAGACTGCCCGAGCTGCCGTGGAGGTCGTGGCCGATCTTCACCGCGCCGATGCTGTCCGGCGCGGAAATCGAACCACTGGAAAAGCCAGCATCGCCGATGAGCGAGCCACCGATGCTGATGGAAGTGATCGAAGTTAAACTGGAGATTTCGCCGGATCCGGAGCCGGAGCCGCCCTTCACGTCGTGACCGATCGTGACCGGACCGATGGCGGAGGAGGCGATCTCGGCCTCGTTATCGCCCGCGCCGCCAATGATCGAGCCGCCGATGTTGACGCTCGCGATCTTCCCGCCGGCCTTGGTGAAGAGCGAGCCCGAGTTCGTGCCCGCGCCGCCCTCGAGGTTGTGGCCGATCTTCACCGCGCCCATGTCGCCGGTGGTAAAAATCTCCCCGCGGTTTGCCGTCGCGCCGCCGATGAGCGAGCCGCCGATGGTCAGCGTGCTGATCGATCCATCGGCGTCGTGGAGTGCATTCGAGCCTCCCACGAGGAGGAGCGCGTCCTTCATGTCGGTGGTCACCTTGAGCGTCTTCAGCGCGCCGATGATGGTGCTGTCGAGATCCGGCGCGCCCGTCTTCGTCCCCAGCACGCCGAGCGAATGCACGTTCAGACTCTTCACGCCTGCGGTGGAGGAGTCGCCATCGCCCGCGTCGATCTTGCCGAGATCGCCGTTCACCGTGACCGTGCCGAGGTCGATGCCCGTGGCGTCGATGAAGCCGACGTTGGCGAAAATGTTCGTCGGATGCGCGCTGAGCTTGCTCACCGAGATGGTAATGTCTGCTCCCGCGAAGATATCGGTGGGGAACTTCGTGTGACTCACGTCGAGCTTGTCCAACTCCCCGAACGCCGAAATCGTCGCCGCGTTCATCAAGTCGGCTTTGGTTCCCTTCGAGCTGGCGATCTTGATCGTCTCGCCGTCGAGATTTTGAAAGGTGAGCACCGCGGCAGGCGCGATGCGGGCTTCGAGCGGTTCGACGGAGGAGGCGTTGGATTTCATGGCGCGGGATGAAAAGACGAGCGGAAACGCGACGGGCGCGCCGCTCGCGGGAGCGAGCACAAAGAATGGGGTGACAGGCGAAAAACGCGAGCCTTTCCGTCAGCCGCCGCCACGACGACGGCGCGGAAGCGATCGAGTCGGCGCCGACGCTGACCGCGTCGATCCGCGCGCGGCTGCAGCTAGCGGAGGCGCTCCGCGCCGTAGGGCGCGGACTTACAAAAGGATAAGCGCATCACCGACAATCCAAGACCTCCCACCGGTGCGAAGTTAAAAGATCGCGGCTGGCTTCGGCGCGTTCGTCGAGTTCGCTGGCTTACAGCCAACCGTGCCAGCCGCGACCTTCCACAGGTAATACGACAGGACTGCAAGATCAGGACAATGGGGGCGAAGTTTTCGCCAAACTCTTGCGGGAGAAGTAGCGTGACCGCGCCTCAGGCCGGCCGACGGGTGTCGGCGACGGCGGTGAGGTGCGCGGAGACGAGATCGGAGGGCGCGCCGACGTTCATGTGCAGGTCGTGGATGAGGCCGTCTTTGAGTCCATAGACCCAGCCGTGGATGGACAGTTCCTGCCCGCGTTCCCAGGCGTCCTGCACGATGTTGGTCTGGCAGACGTTGACGACTTGTTCGATGACGTTGAGCTCGACGAGCCGGTCGGCGCGGATTTCTTCGGGCACCGTTTCGAGCAACTCGGCGTGTTTGAGCCGGACATCCTGGATGTGCCGCAGCCAGTTGTCGGCGAGGCCCACGCGGCGGTTGAGCAGCGCGGCATTCACGCCGGCGCAGCCATAGTGGCCGACGACGAGGATGTGTTTCACCTGGATTACTTCCACGGCGAACTGGATGACCGAGAGGCAGTTCAGGTCCGTGTGGACGACCACGTTGGCGATGTTGCGGTGGACGAAGATCTCGCCCGGCAGCAGGCCGGTGATTTGATTGGCCGGCACGCGGCTGTCGGAGCAGCCGATCCACATGTACTCAGGGTTCTGCTGCTGGGCGAGCGTGGTGAAGAAGCCGGGTTGCCGGGCTTCTGTTTCCGCCGCCCAAGCGCGGTTATTGGCGATGAGATGGTTCAGGTCCGACATGGCGCGGGGTGTTTAGTCGCTCACGCGCACAGAGGCAACTGCAGAGGCGCAGCACGAGGGAGATGCCAGGTCTCCCAAACTCCCGAGCCACCCGCTCTACGCAAACCCGACGACCGTGACCATGCCGAGGTTGCCGTTCGTGGCGGCGCCGGTGGCGGTGTCGAAGCCGAAGAGCACATCGGCGGTCCCTTTGCCGCCGTCGATGAGGCCGACGGTCTGCGGGCCGAGGATGATGCGGGAGTTGGTGTTGCCATTGACGCCGATGAGCGCGGTGTCATCGCCGTCGCCGAGGGCGACCTTGAAGCTGCTGCCGAAGAAGCTCGGGGAACCCGCGCCGGATCGTTCGATCTGCAGATTATCCGCGCCGGCACCGGTGGAGATGGTGGTGGCGAAGCGGACGATGAAATCATCGAGCTGGATGTTATCCACCGCGCCGCCGGTCGTGAGGGCGAACGACTTGCCCTGCAAGCCGCTGATGACCGTGCTGCTGGTGCCGGTCTTGGCGCCTTGCTTGAACGACGCATCGCCGAAGACCGTGATGGCCGCGCCGGCGCCGGTGAAGGTGAGACTCTGCGTGGCGCCGTCGCCGAGATCCACGCTCACCTTGCCGGTGATGATGCCGTTGCCCTCGAGGTCGAAGATATCGCCGCTGCCGCCGCCCTTATAGCTGAAGTCGCCGCCGAAAAAGAAGCCGCCCGTGGGCTTCATGGTGAAGGTAGCAGGGCCACCGGTAGCGACGCTGACCTTGCCGAGATAGGTCTGATTCGTGCCGGCGAGGGTGAGGTGGTTGAGGCCCTTGCCTCCCTTCACGGAAAGGCCGCCGGCATACTCGCTCGAGTTGGTGCCACCGAGCAGGAAGAAGGTCTCGCCCGCCACGCTGCTTGCCGAGACAGCGCCGCGCACGGTCATTTCGTCGGTGGCGCCGACGGTGTAGTTGGAGGCGAAGATGGAGGGCGCCGCCGGCAGGTTGTTGGCTTTGCCGGCCTTGATCGTGAGCTTGCCGGTGAGCCCCATGTCGCCACCGGCCTTGAGGCTGATCTGGTCGAGGCCGTCCCCGGTGGCAATGGTCACATCGCCGCCGATCGCGATATCGCTGGTGGGATTCCAGGCCAATTGCTCGCTGCCCTTGCCGCCGTTGAGCGTGAGCTTGCCGCCGATGAGGAAGCGCCCGAGGGCGAACGCGCTGGTCGTGACGCCGCCATCGCCGAGCGCCACGAGGAAGTCGCGTCCCACCTGGAAATCTTTGCCGGGGACGTTGAAGGAGACGGTGTCGGCGCCGTCCTTGGCGAGGAGCTTCACGCTGCCGGGGATGACAAAGGCGCTGCCGCCGGTGAACTTGAAAGCGTTGCTGCCGGAGCCGCCGTCGAGCGTGATGTTGCCGTAGTAGGCATTGGCGACGAGCTCGATCGTGTCCGCCCCGCCGCCGAGCGCGACGCTGATGTCCTTCCCAAACTCCACGGTCGCCGAGGGTCCGGTCACGCCATTGAAGGAAAACGTCGAGTTCGTCGTCGAGAGATCGAGAACGCCCGGCGAGATGATCTGAATCTTGATGTCGTTCGCCGCGTCGTCGCCGACGATCTTCACACTGCCACCCGAGGCGGTGACGGTGATCATCGCCGCCGGAGCGATGCGGGCTTCGAGAGGTTCCAGCGAAGAGCAGAGTCGCGCGTGCATGCCCCGCATTTACACCGCGGCACCGCTAAGGCAACCCGGGTTTTGGGAACGCCATGTCTCACCACGGGTTTTCGTGTGCCCTTTGATGTGCCTCTCGTTCCGAAAGCTCCACTTTCGGAACGAGAGGTCGGACTAGCCCCGCTTGCGGGGTCGCAAACGCCGTCCGCGGGGTCACGAACGCCGTCCGCGGGGTCACAGACGCCG
>JBAVML010000346.1:0-7173 GCA_049690035.1 Chthoniobacteraceae bacterium | reverse complement strand
CACATGGACCTTGAATGGCGCGAATGCTTTCGCCGGCGGCACCACCGTGAGCGGCGGCAAGTTGGTGATCAACGGTCCGCACACCTCCGGCGCAGTGACGGTGTCCGCAGGCGCGACGCTCGCCGGGCGCGGGACGCTCAGCGCACCGACGACCGTGAGCGGCACGCTCGCGCCCGGCGACGGCGTGGGCACGATGAACTTCGCCAGCACGCTGAGCTTCGCGGGGACGAGCAGAGTGCAGTGGGAACTCGGGACGAACTCGCTCACCGCCGACCGCGTGATCGGCGCCAGCAGCATCAGCGTCACGGCAGGTGCGAAGATTGACGTAGTGCTCAATTCGCCTGGCAGCGAGACGACGTATCTGCTGAGCTTTTGGCGCACGGCGCGAAGCTGGCCGGTGATCACTGGCGCTTCGCTCAGCGGCACGTTCACGCTCGGCACGGTGAGCGGTGACGCGGCGGGACATGCGACGGCGACTTATGGAGCGTTCAGTCTGCAACACACCGCCACGGGCGTGAACTTGGTTTGGACGCCGATTCCCGGCTTCCCGATCATTAACGAGCCGATTGTTACTTTCACCCAGCCGGCGGTGAATCCTGCGGCGCTGCCGAATCTGGAGTCGCGTCTGCGCATCGCGGCCACAGCGAGCGGCGGCGGCACCATCAGCTATGCGTGGAGCGTGGTGGCTGGTGAAGGCGGCAGCACGGGAACGGTGACGTTTGGCAATGCAAACGCGGCCGATACGACGGCGCTCTTTTCCGATCCCGGCACTTACACATTGCGTTGCACGGCCACAAATGAAGCGGTGAGTCGCTACGCCGATCTCGTCGTGCTTGTCGAACCTTCCACGACGGCAGTGTTGCAAGAAGACCTCAATGGTTACAGCCATCGAGCGAGCTATCTCATGGGCAACAGCACGGCGTGGAATCACGGTGCCGATCCGCAACTGCGTGTGGGTCGCAATGGCAATGCGGGGCAGCGCGCGGTGCTCGGCTTCCCGCTCTATGGGCTGCCAGCCGGTTCGGTGATTCGCAGTGCCACGCTCGATGTCTGGACCGACAACACGAGCGGGGTCGGCACGGTGGGTGCGCTGGAGTTGCACCAGCTCGCGCGCAGCTTCTTCGAAGGCACGGGCGATGGCAGCGCCTCCACCAATGGCGTGGGCAGTGGGGTGACGTGGACTAACTACAACGCCACAACGCCTTGGTCCACGGCTGGCGGCGACTATGCAGCGAGCGTGTTGAGCAGTGTGGCGAGCTATGACGCCACGCTGCCTTCCACCCAAAAGACCTTTGCCAGCACCGGCAGCCTCCTGGCGGCTGCGCAGGCAGCGTTGGATACCAATACGCCGTTGGAGTTGATCGTTCTCTCACCGAGCACCGAGGCCAACATCGCCGCGAACAACTACACGAACCTCAAAAGCAACGATCACGCCGATGCGACACAGCGGCCGCGATTGACGCTCGACTTCACCTTCAACTCGCTGCCCGTGATCGATCCCGGCACTGTGGGCACGGCTGGCGTTGCCTTCCCGCTGCCTTTGAATGGTGTGGTGACGTTTGCGACCAGCAGCATGTGGACTCTCGTCAGCGGTCCCGCCACGGCGACCATTGCCAATGCCGCGAGTGCGACCACGAGCGTCACCTTCTCAGCCAGTGGAAGCTATGTGCTGCGCCTGACCGCCACGAATGCGCTGGGTGAAGCCTCGCGCGATCTCAGCGTGACCGTGGCGAGTGTGCCGAGTGGCTTCGCCGCATGGCAGGCGACCAATTGGCCTGGAGTGAGCGACGTGCTCATCATCGGCCCGAACGCGGATCCCGATGGCGATGGCGTGAGCAACGCGGTCGAATTTTACGCGGGCACCGATCCCAAAAGCAGTGCGAGCGTGCCGACCTTCATCTGGAACCGGATGGCTAGCGGCGCATGGAGCAGCGGTGGGAGCTGGCAGCTCGGTGTCGCGCCGGCAAGCAATGCGGTGACGAAGCTGGAGTTTTTCACTGCGCTCACACCGGCCGGCACGATCGCGGCGAACAACGATCTCGGCGGCAGCTTCACGCTCCGGAGCCTGAGCTTGAACGGCGTCGGCAGCGGCAGCACGAGCATCACCGGCGGTTCATTGAGTTTCGCCAGCGGCGGCGCGCTCAATTTCAACAGCGACGGCATCGCCTACACGATCACGTCTCCCATTTCGCTCAGCTCCGCGACCGTGTTCGGTGGCACGAGCAATGACACGTTGCAGCTCAACGGCGTCGTGAGCGGCGCGGGTGCGTTGACAAAGAGCGGCGCGTTCGCGCTGAACTTCGGCGCAAACAACACGATGACTGGCGGCCTCACGCTCGATGGCGGCGCGGTCAATTACTCCGCGGACCAGACCACCGCGCTGGCCTCGCTCACCTTCGGCGCGAGCAATGGCAGCGCGAACGTGACACAGCTCGGCGCGGGAAATTTCACCGCCAACTCGCTCGCCGTCCGAACAGCGGCGGCGACTGCGATCACTGTTTCCATCAGCTCTGGAAAGACATTCACCATCGCCGGTGCAGTCGATATTTCCACCACCACGGACAACGGCAATGCCGGTGCGCGCCTCACTTTCAACCCATCCGGCGCAGTCGCAAACTCGACAGTGCGCGTGACGGGCTCGGGCAATTTCATCGTGGGTAAGAACAACGCCACGCAATCCATGACGCGCACGACCGTGCTCGACTTGCGCAATGTCGCGACCTTCAACGCCGGCACGAGTGCGACCGCGCTCGGGACGTTCCAAACCGGCTACTACACCGCGCAGACCGCCAACTACGAAGACTACGGCATCAACACCTGCTACCTCGCGCCCGCGAGCACGATCTACGCGACCACGTTCGGAGTCGGTGACATGAACGGCGGCGTCGCTGGACAGTCACAATCGACGGTCTATCTCGGCAGCGGCGCGAATCAAATCCACGCGACGACGATTACGATCGGCGAAACGCAGGATTTGAGCGCGAACGGCGCTGGCACGTTGAAATGGAATAGCGGCGTCACCTCCGGCTCGCTCCTACTCGCAGGCACCGGCGCGACCGCCGCAGTTACGAATATGTATGTCGGCGTGAAATCGGACACCGGCAGCACTTACGACCACACCGGAACCCTGGACCTCACCAACGGCGTCGTCACCGGCAGCATCACGAATCTCTACATAGGCTACCAGACAGCGAACGGCGGCAGCAGCGCGCCCGCGACGGTTGGCACATTCAAGATCGGCGGCGGCACGGGTGGCACCAGCGCGCTCAATGTCGGCGCGTTGTTTCTCGGCTATCAAAGCGTGAACTCCACAGGCTTTCCGACGACGGGCACTTTTGAAATCAGCGGCGGCAGCGTGAATGTCACCGGCAACCTCGAGATGACCCATACCGCTGGCGGCACTGCGACGCTCAACATCCTCGGCGGCACCCTCACCATCGGCGGCAACATCACCAGCCTCGGCGGCACCGAGACGCTCACACTCGATGGCGGCACGCTCGACATGACGAACGGCGCGATTGGCGACGCCACGAACCCGATTAGCACGCTCAACTTCGACAGCGGCACATTGCGAAACGTCGCGAGCATCAACGGCACCGGCGGCATCACCAAGACCGGCACCGGCACCCTCACACTCGAAGGCTCGAATACCTTCACCGGCGCGACGACTATCAGCGCCGGCAAGCTCGCGGTCTCTGGCACATTCACCAGCGCCATCACCGCCACTGCCGGCACGCTTGCACCCAACGGTGTCGCCAGCACCACCGGCGCGGTGAGCGTCCCGAGCGGAGGCACTTTCCAAGTCCAACTCGACGGCGCAACGGCTGGACCCGGCTACGACCAACTCACCACAAGTGGAAACGTCACCCTCGGCGGCGCGCTCGACATCATTGCCGCGCCCGGACTCACCCCCGGCACCAACTTCACCATCCTGAACAAGACCAGCGCCGGAGCCATTACCGGCGCGTTCACGGGCTTGCCAAACAACGCCGACTTCACCGCCGACGGTTACCTGTGGTCCATCACCTATACCGGGGGCGACGGAAACGACGTGGTCCTGCATCTCGCCTCGGCCATCGAGCAATGGCGCTTCACGAATTTCGGCACCATGGCCAGCACCGGCAACGCCGCCGACCTCTTCGATGCCAACCACGACGGCGAAGTGAATCTGATGGAGTTTGCCACCGGCCAGAATCCAAACGCCGCAAGCAAAGCGGCCCCCACGCTGGTGAAGAACGGCGCGACGCTTGAATTCACCTACACTCGCAGCCTCACCGCAATGACCGACGGCGTGACCTTCACCGTCGAGTGGAGCGACACGCTTGCGAGTAACTCGTGGAGTAACTCCGGGGTGACGGAGCAAATCCTCACCACCACCGGCTCGGTCCAGACCGTCAAGGCCAGCGTTGCGGTTGGCTCCGGCGCGAGGCGTTTTGTCCACTTAAAGATCTCCAAACTTCAACCATGAAGAACCTCCTCCCGCTCTCGATCATCGCCTCTTTGCTGCGCCAGACGTTTGGCATCGTCGTCCTCACATGTGCTAGCGTCGCCTCTGCGCAGACGGGCACGGGGCTGACGGGGAAATATTACGACGACACGACTTTCACGACGCCGGTGACGACACGGACGGACGCGACGATCAACTTCAACTGGGGCTCGGCGATCCCAAGCGGGACGGCGATCACGGCGCCGACGACTTACGCGGCGGCCTGGTCGGGGCAGATCGAGCCGGCTTACTCGGAGCTCTACACGTTTTACGTCACGGCGGACGATGGCGCGCGGCTTTGGGTGGATGATCAGCTCATCGTGCAGCGGACGTTTTTTCAGGGCACGGGCGAGATGCGCGGGCAGATTCGGTTGAAGGGCTCGCATCGCGTGAATGTGCGCGTGGAGTTCATCCAACAGACCGGAAATGCGTTCGTGAAGCTGGAGTGGGCTTCGGCTTCGCAACCCCGGCAGGTGGTGCCGACGAACCGGCTTTATCCGACGACGGTCGTTCCGAGCGGCGGCGCGCTGATGCGCGAAGTGTGGACGGGCATTCCCGGGCCGAACATCGCGTCGCTCACCGCGACTGCGAACTATCCGAACAAGCCGGCGTCGCGGGAGTTCATCACGTCGTTTGAGTGCATCGCGCAGAACTGGGAGGACTCATTCGGCACGCGCGTCACGGGCTACATCCGCGCGCCGCTCACGGGCAGCTACACCTTCGCGGTGAGCGGCGATGAAGTGGCGCAGCTTTACCTGAGCACGGACTCGAGTGCGGCGAACAAAGTGCTCATCGCCAGCACCACGGCGGCGACGGCGTTCCGCGATTTCGCGGCGAATGCTTCGCAGCAATCCACAGCGCGCAATCTGGTCGCGGGGCAGCTCTATTACGTCGAGCTTTTGCACAAGGAAGACACCGGCGCGGATCACTGGTCGGTGGCGTGGAAGCAGCCGGGCGACGCCGCTTTCAGCATCATTCCGGGCACGGTGCTGGTGCAGCCGGGGATCGATACGCCGCAGCCGACGACGGCGAACTTCTTCAACACGCTCGCCACCGAGCAGCCGCGTCTCGGCGTGTCCCGCGAGCGCTTTCTCTGGATGAAGCAGCAGTATCTCAGCGCGACGCCGAGCAATGCGAAGACGCGCGCGCAGGCTGTCGTCTCGGGGGCCAACAGCGACCTCACGGCAGCGCTGCAGATTCAGCGCGGGTGCCAGGACATCATCGAGCGGCTGGCCTTTGCCTGGTGGATGACGGGCGACAGCAAATACGCGGAGCAGGCGTGGTTGCAGATCAATAACTCGATCAACAACGGCGACTGGACCGACCCTTGGAAAGGCGTGGAGGATGGCGTGGTCGCGATCGGTTACGACTGGCTCTATCCGTATTGGTCGCAGGCGCGGAAGGACGCGATGACGAGTTGCATGATCAACAAGGGTTTCAACCCGGGGTGGAGCGACAGCTACTCGAACAACATCGGCGTGATCATCAACTCCGGGCATCTCATGGCGATGCTCGCAGTGGGACTCGTGAATGAGAACGCGGCGGAAGGGAAGATGGGCAGCGCCATTGCGCGGCTCAACAGCAAGGTGGACAAGTGGAACGTCAATGCCGGCGCGTGGTATGAAGGCACGGACTACGGCATCTTCACGAAGTGGGGCTTTGGTCAGGCCATGCCCGCGATGGAGATGGCGCTGGGGAGCACTTTCGGCCTGAGCAAAATCGTGGGCATCTCCGCCGCGGCGAAGGAGCCGTTGAGGATCGCCAGCAACAACCGTCAGCGGTTCACTTTCTCCGATGTCGGCACAGGAAGCGAGGCAGCGATCGGTTGGGCAAACTGGTGGGCGCGGCGTTATGATGCGCTGGAGACGTTTGATTACAGCAGGCAGATCGGCAACAGCCCGCTCAATGCGCTGACCCTGCCGGAGACGACGCTTTCACCTTCGATCACGGGCATCAATCTGGACACGGCGTTTCGGGGTCCCGCGGATAGCTCGGGTGCGACCGGCATGTTTTCGGAAGCGGTGACGATGCGGGAAAATTGGACGGACACGAAGGCCACCTTTGTCGGCGGTATGGGCGGGACTTACAGCAGCCACGGGCATTTGCAGAGCGGCACGTTTCAGCTCAGCGCGCGCGGGGTGAAGTGGTTCGCGGACTTGACGAGCGAGGACTACGGCGTGCCCAATCACAATGCCACCACGCCGAATCCAAACGGCGCGGATCGCTGGGATTACTACCGCTGGCGCGCGGAAGGGCACAATTGTCTGATCATCAATCCGAGCGCGAATCCCGACCGCATCTGGAACGCGGCGTATGCGCCACTGCTGCACTATCAATCCGCGCAGAATGGGCAGCGCAGCTTCGGTGTGTGGGACCTCACAAACAACATCACCGGTGTGACGCGGGTGCAGCGCGGGCTTCAGCTCTTCAACAAGCGCCGCGAGGTGCTCGTGCAGGATGAGATCGTGCTGCCCAGCTCCGGGAGCGCGTGGTGGTTTGCGCATTTCCGCAACGATCAGGTGACCCCGACGATCAGCGCCGACGGCACCAGCGTGACGCTTCAGCAAGGCACGGAGCGGCTGTGGGGCAAGATCGTGAGCGGTGGCGGCACCTGGACGGTGCGGGCCGCGCGGCCATTGCCGACTTCACCGAATCCGCCCGAGGCGAATCCGAACACGGTCTTCAGC
>JBAVML010000345.1:0-11216 GCA_049690035.1 Chthoniobacteraceae bacterium | reverse complement strand
CGTGATTTACCATAACTGGGACGAAATTCGCCGTCTGATGTGGGACTATGTCGGCATCGTCCGCACCGACAAGCGGCTGCAGCGCGCGGCCGCCCGACTGCGGAACCTTGAGCGGGAGATTCAGGACTTTTATTGGAACTTCAAGATCACTGCCGACCTCCTCGAACTGCGGAACCTAGCCACTGTCGCTGCGTTGATTGTCGATTGTGCGTTGCTGCGCAAGGAAAGCCGCGGCCTGCACTACACTCTCGATCATCCCGGAACCGACGATCACTTTCTCCGCAATACCGTTCTACGCCGGGGTTGAAATTCGTAGATTCAGGCGGCGACTCCTCTGCCGGGCATTTAACCTACGCCTCGAAAAATCGCGGCGGCTCACCTGCAGTTTGATTATCTCCGGAAAACCGATATATGTTTTATCACCCAGCAGCCAAATTTCCGCTGGCACATCCACTGCTAAATTCATCTGCACTCCAAACCATCCTCTCCTCGAATGCACCGGATCGGTGCTGCCATTCGTGACTCTCTGTCGAACCTCAGAAAAAACCCCTTTACCGGGCTGGGGACGCCCCTTATAACCTCTCCCAATTCCTGAAAATGAAGCCATCGTCCTTTCTCTTGGGAATATTTTCTATCGCATCCGTGGGGGCTGCTTTCGCGCAAACGCCCTATCAAAGCAGCGCCGATTTTGAGAGATACGCCCGTATGCTTCGGGAAAAGGCCCTTCTCAAGCTGGAGCCGCAGGTCGTCATTCCGACGGCCAATCGTCCTCTAAATCGACCAAAGTATCCGTGGAAGAACAATATCGTTACGACCACGTTTTGGGTCGGGGAATCCGCCAGTGCCAACAATCCCGTCAACAACTACGCCAGTTCCTGGGATCTCAATTGGTCCGCCAGTTTCGGTGGATTTGATAACCCGAACCCGGGGGCGCGGCGAGGCTTTATCCCAGCCTCCTTCGTTCCGCGGCAAAACCCGTTCTATTTCGCTCTCCCCTACAATGATGTGACGCGGGGCGCGACCAAGCCGGAGGCAAGGAGCGTTATTCCTTGGTTCAACGAGGCGTTTGATAAAGAGGGCCAGTCAGTCTGCCGGGATCGCTGGATCCGCATTCGAAGCCGCTCCGGGAAAGACTGCTATGCGCAGTGGAGCGATTGTGGCCCGTTCCGCACGGACCACTGGCAGTATGTCTTCGGCGACGAGCGCCCGAAGCCGAATCTGAACCAGGGCGCCGGACTCGATATCTCACCCGCGGTGCGCGACTATCTGGTGCTCAGCAGTACCGATGTCACTGACTGGCAGTTCGTTGATTTCAAGGACGTGCCACGCGGCCCGTGGTCGATGTATGGTGACAACAACAATTTTGTCCAAATCGCCCGTCGCAACCCTTCCCGGACGGTAAAGCTCGATCCCCTCCCTACCAAGTTGCCGGAGCCGACCGTGATGCTGAAGGTCCAGTAGAGCTGGTCAGCGGGTTACTTTAGTTGGAAGGCTCATCGGGATTCGGTTCTGGATTCGCAGCCGCGGGCTGGGCACTTTGAGATCATTCGATCTCTTTGACTCATGGCTTTCACCGCTGAAGAAGCTCTCTCCCTCCTCCGCAACGCTCATTCCCGGGATCGCCTCGCGCATGCCTACCTCATCACCGGCGCCATCGGCAGCGGGAAGCGGCAGCTCGCCGGGCAGCTCGCCGGGCTCCTCGTCGGCCAAACTGATGAGCCGCTCCAGCACTCCGACGTTCACACCATAGACCCCGAGTCGAAGTCGCGCCGCATCCTCACCGAGCAAATCCGGGAACTCGAGCACGCGCTCCACATGCGTTCTTTCTTCGGCGGTAGGAAAGTCGGGATCATCTTCGACGCCGATCGGCTCCAGCCGAACGCCGCGAATGCTTTCCTGAAAACCTTGGAAGAGCCCCCTGGCCAATCGCATCTGCTCCTCGTCAGCTCCCAGCCCGATCAGTTGCTCGATACGATCGCCTCGCGCTGCCTCGAAGTGCCGCTGCGCCCCACGGAACAGCGCCAGCTCAGCGCGCTTCAGCAGCGGCTCATCGCTCTGCTCCGCGAATCAACCGCCCAACCTGGCTCTGAAATCGCTGGCGCTTTCCGGCTCACCCGTGAGTTTCAGCAGTGCCTCGCCTCCGCGAAAGAAGCCATTCAGGAGAAAGCGGACGCCGATTTCAAAGCGGAGGAATTGCATTACAAGCAGACTTCCGATTCCCGTGCCTGGCTCGACGACCGAGAGGAGTATTTTAAGGCCCTCACCGAAGCGCGGTACCAGGGCGAACGCGCGGCGCTCATTGAGACGCTCGAACAGTGGTGGGCCGACGTCCTCCGGCAGCAACATGGCGCGGCTGCCTTGGATTTCCCGGAGTTTGCCGCCGATACTGCCGCGCTGGCCGAGCGGCTTTCCACGCCTCAGCTCTTGCGCAAGAACGCCGCGCTGGAGCAACTCCGCGAAAACCTCGGCCGCTCCGGCGTGCAGGAGCAACTCGCGATCGAGTGTGCCTTCCTCAAGGCATTCGCGGCCTGAACCGCGGAGCCGCACCGGTTTTTGCATTGCCCGGAGAAGCGCGTTGCACCTACATCTCCGGCCTTCCACTTTTCCAGCCACCCCTCACCCTTTCCACTCCATGAGCAGAAAAATTCGTTACGCAATGATCGGCGGCGGCCGCGGTGCCTTCATCGGCGCCGTGCATCGCATCGCCGCCAATATCGACGGCCAGATCGAACTCGTCGCCGGTGCCTTCTCCTCCGAACTCGGCAAATCCAAGGTCAGCGGCGCCGACCTCTTCCTCGACCCGAATCGCGTTTACGGCAGCTACGAGGAGATGGTCAAAAAGGAAGCGGCGCTCCCCGCCGAGCAGCGCATCGACTTCGTCGCGATCGTCACTCCGAATCACGTCCACTTTCCCGCCGCCAAGGCTGCGCTCGAGGCCGGCTTCCACGTCCTCAGCGACAAGCCCGCCACCTTCAATCTCGCCGAGGCAAAGGAACTCGCGAAGATCGTGAAAAAGACCGGCCTGCTCTACGGCCTCACCCACAACTACACTGGCTATCCCTTGGTCAAGGAAGCGCGCGAACTGGTCGCCACCGGCAAGCTCGGCAAGATCCGCAAGGTCGTCGTCGAATACCCGCAGGGCTGGCTCGCCACTAATCTCGAAGCCTCCGGCCAGAAGCAGGCCGCCTGGCGCACCGACCCCAAGCGCAGCGGCGCCGCCGGCTGCATCGGCGACATCGGCACCCACGCTGAAAATCTCGCCGAGTACATCACCGGCCTGCAGATCAGCGAGCTCGCCGCCGATCTCACCGCCTTCGTCAAAGGCCGCAAGCTCGACGACGACGGCAACGTCCTCCTGCGCTTCAAGGGCGGCGCGAAAGGCGTCCTCCACTCCTCGCAGATCAGCGTCGGGGAAGAGAACAACCTCAACATCCGCGTCTATGGCGAGAAGGGCGGCCTCGAGTGGCACCAGCGCGAGCCGAACACGCTGCTGCTCAAATGGCTCGATCAGCCGATGCAGGTCTATCGCACCGCGAATGGATACCTCGGGAAAGCAGCCCTCGCCGCTGGGCGTACACCGCCCGCCCATCCCGAGGGCTACCTCGAAGCCTTCGCGAACATTTACAAGAACTTCGCGAGCGCGGTCCGCGCACGGCTGGAAAAGAAGAAGCTCGCGAAAGACGATCCCGCACTCGATTTCCCGAAAATCGAAGATGGCGTCCGCGGCATGGCTTTCATCGAGGCGGTGGTGAAATCATCGAAGGCGAACGCCGCTTGGACGAAACTCGACGTGTAACCGTCGGTCACTGCTCGTTGCCAACCTGCGGGAACATCCGTTAGATCATCGCCATGACGGAAGAAAACATCCTCGTGGTGCGCCGCGAACTTTTTGATCAGCTCGGTTCCTTTCAAGGGCTGAGCTTTGACGTAGATCGCTATCTGCCGGCGTTTCTCGCGCGAGAGAACAATTTCTTCACGCCCCGCGCGGCGGCGGAGACAAATCCGGCGCTGAAGCAGATCATCCCGTACGTGCTGCTGGTTCATGGAGGGAAGGTCTTTCACTATGTCCGGGGGAAGAAGAGCGGCGAGCAGCGGCTCGTGGCGAAAGGCTCGGTCGGGATCGGCGGACACATGAACCAGGAGGATGAAACTTTCTTCGCCCTGAATCGCGACGCCTACAATGAGGCGGTGCAGCGCGAGGTGGCCGAGGAGGTCCATCTCGATGCGAAGTACACGAATCATGTCGTGGCGCTGATCAACGACGACGCGAGCGACGTGGGCCGGGTGCATCTGGGAGTGGTTCATATCTTCCAGCTCGAATCCGATGCAGCGCGGAAGCGCGAGGCACAAATCACCGAGGCGGGTTTTCTTTCGCCCGATGAGCTCCGTGGGCGGCGCGAGGCTCTGGAGACGTGGTCGCAGTACTGCCTCGATGGACTCGACCGTCTGCTCGCCGCGGCAAACTAGGAGCGCCTTCGATGCAGATCTTCGAGCAGATTCTCCGCGGCGCGCTGGCTTCCGGAGCTTCGGATATTCACATAAAAATGGGCGCGCCGATCACCTTCCGCGTGCTGCGCGATCTCATCCCGGTGGAGGCGCCGTCGGTGACGCTGGAGTGGATCGAGCAGGTGCTCAATCAGATCGTTCCGCCGCATCTGCGCGAACGGCTGGAGCAGGAGCACGAGGTGGACTTTGCCTACGCTCCGCCGCAGCTCGGACGCTTCCGCGTCAACGTTTTTCAACAGCGCGGAAACTTCGTGCTGTCGATGCGGCTCGTGAAGTCGGCGATGCAGGATTTTCGCGCGCTCAACCTGCCGCCCACCGTCCGCCGGATCGCGGAGGCACCGCGCGGAATCGTCATCGTGGCCGGGGCCACGGGCTCGGGGAAATCGACCACGCTTGCCGCCATGATCGAGCACATCAACCAAACGGCGCGCAAGCACATCATCACGCTCGAGGATCCGATCGAGTATCTCTTCACCGATCGCATGGCGATCATCGAGCAGCGGGAGGTTGGGCTGGATACGGGATCCTTTGCCAGCGGCCTGAGGAACGTGCTGCGGCAGGATCCTGACGTTTTGGTGATCGGGGAAATGCGCGATCCGGAGAGCATCGCTGCGGCGATCAGCGCGGCGAATATCGGGCACTTGGTCATTTCCACCCTGCACACCGCCGACGCGGCGAAGAGCGTGCAGCGCATCCTGGAATTCTTTCCGAGCGGCGATCGCGATTCCGCGCGCCGGCAACTCGCGACGACGTTGCACGCGGTGGTGTGTCAAAAGCTCATCCCGTCCACGCAGGGCGGTGTCCTGCCGGCGGTGGAGATTTTGCTGAACAACACGGCGGTAGCGAAAGTGATTCAGTCCGGAACGTTGGAGAAACTCTCGGCCACGATCGAGATGGGCAACGGCGACGGCATGCAGACCTTTGACCAGGCGCTGCATGATATGGTGAAGACCGGGCGGATCACGGAGACGGAAGCGATCGAGCATTCCCCCACCCCGGAAGCGCTGAAGATGCGGTTGCA
Organism: Chthoniobacteraceae bacterium; assembly: GCA_049690035.1. Lineage (GTDB taxonomy): Bacteria > Verrucomicrobiota > Verrucomicrobiia > Chthoniobacterales > Chthoniobacteraceae > Chthoniobacter. The sequence continues at coordinate 5,689 of JBAVML010000345.1, read as the reverse complement.
GGGGGTGGTTCTCAGTGAGTCGCGACGCATCCTGGGCAGCCGCGAGTGAGGGATGCGGAGCGACGCGCTCCCTTGTGGTTTCCCGCTGGCTCTGAATAACTTGTCGAGTCCATGAGCGCCCACGCCCCCGGCCTTCGCCTCCTTGCTTGCATCCTGATCTGGATGCTCACGTGCGTCGCGATGCCCCTCGCGGGCGGCGCGGACGAGCGGCGGACGAAGGCAGCGGAGACAAAAATGGCGGAAGCCGAGGCGCTATCGGAGCGCGGCCAATTTGAAAACGCAGCGCTCCGCTGGCGCGAGGTGGCGGCGGAATTCGGGCGCGCGAACAACACGGACGGAGCAATCCGCGCGCGGCTCCGCGAGGCAACGGCGTGCCAGGCGCTGGGCCAGCATCGGCTCGCGCTGCACGCGTTGAGCGAGGCGGAGGAATTGGTGAAGACCTCGGGAAATCAGCGGAGCGATGCGGAGGTGAAAGCGGCCCGCGGCGCGATCTCCATCTTCGCACGAGAAGCGGATCAGGCGGAGCCGCTCTTGCGCGAGAGCTTGAAGCAGGCGCGAACGGAAAAGAACGACTCGCTGGCCGCCACGATCCTGAACAATCTCGGCATCGTCCTCGCGGCACGAGACAAAGGCAGCGAGGCACTCGCCGCGCTGGCGGAAGCAGTAACGCTCGCGCAGCGGAAGGGCGACATGCTCCTCGCAGCCAAGGTGCGACGGAACGTGGCGGAGGCGGCGCTGGGCGCGAAGGATTTTGCCGGTGCCGAGCATTTCGCCGGGCTGGCAGCACAAGCGGCCGCGGCGCTGCCGGACGGCAGTGGCAAGACGTTCGTGCTGATGGGCGCGGCGCAGACGCTGCAGCAGATTTTTCTCGACGGTCCGGAGCACAAGAACGCGCTGCGTGCCCGTGCTCTGCGCCTGCACCAGGACGCGGCCCGGGTCGCGGAGAAGATCGATGACCAGCGCTCGCTCGCCTACGCGCTCGGCTACCAGGGCGCGCTTTACGAATTCGAGAAACGCAACGCCGACGCGTTGGCACTGACGCGGCGCGCGGTCTTCGCCGCGCAGCAGGCGCGGTCGCCCGATGCGCTTTACCGCTGGCAATGGCAATCCGGCCGGCTGCTGGCGAAGCAGAACGAGCGAGATCAGGCGATCGAGAGCTATCGCCGTGCGGTCACGACGCTGCAATCGATCCGCAACGACGTCTCCGTCCGCTACGGCAATCGCAACGCGCGCTCCTCGTTTCGCGACGCGGTCGGCGCGATCTACTTTGAGCTGGCCGATCTTCTCTTGCAGCGCGCGGATGCGATCGCGAACGGAGAGCAGGTACAGGCGCTGCTCCGCGAGGCCCGCGACACCGCGGAGCTGCTCAAGGCCGCGGAACTCGAGGACTATTTTCAAGACGACTGCGTGAACCTGCTCAAGTCGAAGACCAAAAAGGTGGAGAGCATCTCGCCGACCGCAGCGATCATCTACATCATCGCGCTGCCCACGCGCACGGAGCTGCTCGTGAGCCTGCCCTCGGGCCGGTTCGAACGCTTCAAGGTCGAGGTGTCGGACGAGACGTTGACCGAGACCGTGCGGCGCTTTCGGCTGAATCTGGAGGACCGCACGACGGAAAGTTTTTTCGAGCAGGCGCAGCAACTCTACGGTTGGTTGATCAAACCGCTCGAGCCGCTGATGGCGAACGGCCAGCTCGACACGATGGTCTTCGTGCCCGACGGCGCGCTGCGTACGATCCCGATGTCGGCATTGCACGACGGAGAGAAATTTCTCATCGAAAAATACGCCGTCGCGGTCACGCCAGGCCTGCAACTGATGGAAGCGAGCCCCGTGGCGAAAGTGCAGGCGCGGCTGATGATCAGCGGCCTTTCCGAGGAACGGGCGGGCTTTCCCGCGCTCGTCAACGTGCCCCAGGAAGTCGCGCAGATCGAGAAACTCTACGGCCGGAGCGATGCGCTGATGAACAAAGCGTTTCGGCGTGAAGCGCTCGCCGGCCGGCTGGCGAGCGAGCCCTTCACCATCGTGCACATCGCTTCGCACGGGCATTTTGATCAAGACGTGCGCAAGAGCTTCGTGCTGACCTTCGATAAGAACCTGACCCTCGACGATCTGGAACGTTACATCCGCCCCGCGCAGCTCCGCGATCAACCAATCGAGTTGCTCACGCTCAGCGCCTGCCAGACCGCCGCGGGCGACGACCGCGCGGCGCTCGGCCTCGCCGGTGTGGCGGTAAAGGCTGGCGCGCGCTCTGCGTTTGCCACGCTCTGGTTTGTGAATGATGCAGCCTCGACGCAGCTCGTGAGCGACTTCTACACCGAGCTCACCACCCACCCGGAACACAGCAAGGCGCAGGCGCTGCAGGTCGCGCAGAAAAAACTCCTCACCCAGGCGAGGTATGCGCATCCCTGCTATTGGGCGCCGTATCTCGTGATCGGCAACTGGCTGTGAAAGCGCTTCGCAAGGCTCTTCACCGCCCGTCCGTCGCCTGCTTCCTGATCAGCCTGCTCGTGCTCGCGGCAGTGCTCGGCGTGCGCGCGCAGGGCTGGCTCCAGCGGCCGGAACTCATCGCCTACGATCTCTTTGTGCGGTGGAATTCCCAAAAGCAATCCACCGACAATCGCCTCGTGCTCATCGGGATGACCGAGGACGACCTCGTGAAATACGGCTTTCCGATCGACGACGAGAAGCTGGCGAATCTTCTCACCAAGCTGGATGAAGCGCAGCCATGCGTGATCGGCCTCGATCTCTATCGCGATCTGCCCGAGCCCCGCGACCGCCGGCTCTATCCGCAACTCGAGGCGGCGTTGCAAGGGCTCAAACGCGTGATCGCCATCGAGCGGGTCGGCTTCGTCAAGGCGCCGCAGGCACTCGCCGCGGAGCCCGATCGCATTGCCGCCAACAATCTTCCGAAGGACTTCACCGTGGATGGTTACTACCGCCGCGGGCCGCTCGTGATCGAGACCGGAGTGCCGCAGCCGATGTACTCCTTCGGCCTCGCGCTCGCGCTGAAATATCTCGAACAACAAAATGTCCCGACCGAATCCGTGGACGTGCCCGGCCATCCCGAAGCTCCGCTCATCCGGTTGGGGAAGACGGTGTTTCCCCGCCTCACGTCTGACGCCGGCGGCTACGTGCGACTGCCCGTGGACGACTACGAATTTCTCGCCAACTACGAGGCGCCGCAGCGCTTCCGTGTGCAGGACGCGCGCGGTCAGTATGGGCGCGATACGCCGTATGATTACAGCTTCGGTGAAGTGCTCGAAGGTCGCGTTCCAAGGGATGCGCTTCGCGGCAGGATCGTCCTCGTGGCGTCCGTGATGCAGTCGATCAAGGACAGCAATCCGACGCCGCTCGACGACAACCTGCGCGGCGTCCAGATTCACGCGATGCTGATCCATCAGCTCCTCCGGGCGGCGATCGATGGCGTGAAGCCGATGGCGTGGTGGCCGGAGTGGGCGGAGATCGCGTGGATTGCCGCCTTCACGCTGCTCGGCGGCGGCCTCAGCCTGGGACTGCGTTCCCCGTGGAAGCTCGCTCCGGCTCTCGCCGTGGTGCTCGGAGGTCTGCACGTCGCAGTCTGGCAGTCATTCGTCGGCGGGACGTGGCTGTTGCTCGCCGCGCCGGCGATCGGCTGCTTTGTCACCGCCACGTTCGTCACTTCCTTCACCGCCTATCTGGAGCGGCTCGAGCGCGACACGATGCAAACGCTCTTCTCCCGCCACGTCTCGACGAAAGTGGCCGAGACCCTGTGGGCGGAACGCGATCAGTTCCTCGATGGCGGCCGGCTCAAGCCGCAGCGACTCACCGCCACGGTGCTCTTCACCGACCTCAAAGGTTTCTCCACCATCTCCGAGGGCATGGACCCGCAGAGCCTGCTCGCCTGGATCAACGAATACATGAACGGCATCGCGCGCCACGTGGACGGTCACAACGGCATGGTCAACGCCTATATCGGCGACGCGATCATGGCGGTCTTCGGCGCGCCCGTCGCGCGGACGCGGGAGGAAGAGATCGACCAGGACGCGATCAATGCGGTCGAATGTGCGCTCGCGATGCGGCGGGAATTGAAACAGCTCAACATCGGGTGGAAGGCGCGCGGCATGCCGACCTGCGCGATGCGGGTGGGCATCTTCACCGGGCCGCTCGTCGCGGGCAGCATCGGGAGCGCGGACCGGCTCGAGTTCACGGTGCTGGGCGACACGACGAATACCGCGGCGCGGCTGGAAAGTGCAGGCAAGGAAATCGAGGTCGATGACCTGACCCGCGAATGCACTATCCTCATCGGCGACGCCACGTGGAAGCGGCTCGGCGGCCGCTTCGAGACCAGGCTCGTGGGGCCAATGAGCTTGAAGGGCAAAGCAAACCAGATCATTGTCCACAGCGTCTTGTCCGCCGCGTCCGGCACCCCACCCCTATGAAAGCGCTCGCTCTTCTCCTCACCTCCGCCCTCCTCGTCGCGCACGCAACGGCGCAGGCTCCCGCAGCTCCGGCCAAGCCCGCCGACGGAACGCCCGCAAAACGCGGTCTCCTTAAATACACTCCGCCGAAGAGCGCCACGAGCGGCACGCGGATCGATGGCGATGGAGCCTCCCGCGGCAGCGGCGACAGACTGCCTTCGCTCTACGTACTCGCGCCCAACCACACGGCGCTCACCACCCGGGAGCAGCCATCGCTCTTCTGGTATCAGACCGGACCGGCGAAGACGCGCTTCGAGCTCACCCTCACCGAGCCAAAGAAACCCAAACCGCTGCTCAAAGTCGCCACCGACAAATCCGAGCAACCGGGCATTCATCGCATCTCACTGGAAAAGCAGGGGGTCGTGCTCAAGCCCGGGATCGCTTACAAGTGGACGATCGCCTGGGTGCCGGATCCCGCCAATCGCTCGCAGGACGTCATCGCCAGTGGCACCATTCAGCGCGTGGAACCCGACGAGAAACTCAAGGCCGGTCTCGCCGAAACCAAGGGCTTCGACAAGGTCGCACTCTACGCGCAGAACGGCATCTGGTACGACGCGCTGGAATCCCTCTCCAATGAAATCGACGCCGCTCCGGCGAACAAGGATCTCCGCGCCCAACGCGCCGCGCTGCTCGACCAGGCTGGCTTGAAACAAGCGGCCGCCGGCGAGCGGAAGTAGATCGCATGCGCGATCAGCCTTCCCGGAGGGACGCGATCCTCGCCTCGTCCATCGCCACTCTGCTCGGGCTGCTCTTGACCCCCGCTCTGCTCATGGCGGAGGTGGTCGCCGATGCGACTCGGGGCTCGGTGGTCACGCATGGCGGAATGGACTTCGGCATCACCGGCGGGACGAAAGTGGGCGGCAATCTCTTTCACAGCTTCGATCGCTTCAATCTCGCCAACGGGGAGTCGGGCACCTTCGCCGGACCGGGCGATGTCACCAATATTCTCGCGCGGGTCACCGGCGCGAGATCGAGCATCGACGGCACGCTGCGGTCCACCATTCCCGGCGCGAACTTGTTTTTCATCAACCCGAGAGGCGTGCTTTTCGGGCCGAACGCGAAGCTCGAGATCGACGGCTCCTTTACCGCGACCACGGCCGACTACGTGAAGCTCAGCGGCGGTGGACGTTTCGACGCCACCACGCCGGCGAATGACGTGCTCATCGCGGCGCCGGTCAGCACGTTCGGCTTCCTCTCATCGGCGCCGGCTGGGATCCAGGTCGATCGTAGCG
>JBAVML010000344.1:0-1770 GCA_049690035.1 Chthoniobacteraceae bacterium | reverse complement strand
TGGCAAAGCCGGAGCAGCCGTGGTTTCTCTACCTCGCGTGGTATGCGCCGCACGTGCCGCTGGAATCGCCCGAACCGTGGTTTTCGCGTACGCCGGAAAATCTCCCGCTGCCGCGTCGGCAGGCCCTGGCGATGATCGCCGGGATGGACGACGGCCTCGGCCGCATCCGCGCGAAGCTGCACGAGATGGGCGTGGAAAAGGACACGCTCATTTTCTTCATCGGCGACAACGGCGCGCCGCTCGGCGACGCGTGGAACGGTTCGCTGAATCTGCCGCTGATCGGGCAGAAAGGCATGCTCGCCGAGGGCGGCATTCGCACGCCCTTCATCGCAGCGTGGCCTGGCCGGCTGCCCGCGGGCTCGACCTACGATCAGCCGGTGATCAATCTCGACGTCGCCGCCACCGCCGTCGCACTCGCCGGACTGCCGCGCGACAAAAAGCTCGATGGCGTGAACCTCATTCCGTTTGTAACCGGCGAGAGCACAGGCGCGCCGCACGACGCGCTCTATTGGCGCTGGGGCTCGCAGGCGGCGATTCAAGAGATGCCCTACAAGTTGATCATGATTGGCGAGCGCGAGCGGCTGCTTTTCGACATCACGAAACCGGAGGGCGAAAACCTCGCGCGCAATCTCGTGACGGCGCATCCCGACATTGCCGCGCGGCTCGAGGCGAAGCTCAAGGCGTGGAGCGAAACGCTGCAACCGCCGGGCCTACCGACCTCGCTCGATCCGCATCACGAGGATCTGTTCGCCGAGCACGATCTCATTGCCAAAACTACAACGCAAAAATCGGGGAGAAAAAGCGACCCCGAAGGCAGCGTGCAGGGTTGGATTTGTCGCAATGGCAGTCTCGCTGTGAAGGACGGTGCGCTCGCCGTCCTGCCGGGTGAGAATGCGGCACAGAACGCGCGCACCTTCCTCACGCACGCCGCACTGGATGTCCCCGGGCCCGTGACGGCGATCGTGCGGGTGCGGACGAAGACAGCAGGCAAGGGCGGTTTCGCGTGGCGCACCAAAGATGAAAGGGATTTCGCTGCGGAAAATGTCGCGTTGTACGACTGGGCCGCGTCCGCGGAGTGGCAGGATGTGAAGGCGGAGCTACCCGTGAAGGGATCGCTGCTGCACCTGCGCGTGACGCTTCCAAAGGACAGCACGGCCATTGAGGTGCAGTCGATCACGCTGATTCCCGTCAAAGGAAAGTCGTTGGTCTTCGATTTCTCCAAGATAGCGCCTGCTCGCTAACGGCAGGACAGTCGCCGCTGCCCTTCCGCGTGGTGCGGCGTTGCCCCCAACCTCGAAGGCTCAGCCCGAGCGGAACACTCCAAACCTAGACCCCAACTGTTACCCCATGCGTCTTACACGAAAACCCATCCTCAACGCCATCGTCTGCGTGGCAGCAGCATCGTTTCATGCCGCCAGCGCGCTTGAGTATCCCTACTCGACCCCCGAGCCGCAGAAGACTGGGTGGCCGATCACAGAGGAGGAGAAGGCGTATATTCTCAAACCGGAATACGAGCGCCGTCCAGGCTCCGACCAGCAGAAGCACCTGCCGCAGTTGTGGCCGGTAGTGCCTTCGGCTGGAACCTTCGGCGGAACGGGTTGGCTGGATATTCACGCCGGGCTGGTGAAGACCGCGGAGGCGAGCAAAGGCCCGATCGATGTCCTGCTCGTGGGTGACAGCATCACGATGCAATGGGGTGCGGCGTGGCAGAAGCACTTCGGCAACTACAAGGCCGTCAACATCGGCATCGGAGGCGACAAGACACAGAAC
>JBAVML010000343.1:0-1525 GCA_049690035.1 Chthoniobacteraceae bacterium | reverse complement strand
CGTCTGGATGTTCCCTTCGTGCCGCTTGAAGGAGACGTCCGGCGACACATACGGAAAAAACTGCAGCAGCGCCTGCTCATGCTCCGCCTGGGCCGTCACCAGCCGCTGCTCGGCGATCTGGATGTCGAGGTTGTTGGCGCCGGCGAGCCGCATGACCGCCGCGAGGTTGATCGGCTGGGACTTCGCGTCGCCTTCGCCGGCGAGGGCCGACGCGGCGACGAGCGAAATGAGGCAGACGAGGCGCTTCATTTCAGCATTTCCGGCTGCACCGCCTGCCCGTCATTGAGCGTCGCTTTCCCCACCAGAATCACCGACTCGCCGTAGCCCACGCCGGTCAGGATCTCGACCTTCGCGCCATCATTGAAGCCCAGCGTCACCGCCGTCTTCTTCGCCTTGCCTTCGGCGAGTTTGAAGATGAACGCATTCGTCTTTTCCATGGCCAGCGCATCGACTGGCACGACCAGCGCATCGGCGTGCTGCTCCACGCCGACCTTGATCGTGGCATACATCCCGGGCCGCAGCGCGAGATCGGGATTGGGAATGTCGGCCTCCACGAGCATGGTCCGCGTGGTTTCGTCGATCGCCTGCGAAAAGCGGCTCACCTTCGCGTCGATCGTTTTTCCTCCGAGCGCTTCCAAGGTGACCTTCACCGGCTGACCGTTCTTGACCAGCGCGGCGTCCAACTCCGGCACCGCAGCCTGCGCGCGGACCGTGGTGAAATTCATCACCGTGAAGATCGCCGCGTTCTGCGCACCGCCCGAAGTTGCCGCCGGCACGAACGCACCGTTGTCCACGAAGCGCATCGTTACCACTCCCGCGAACGGTGCGGTGATCTTCGCGAAATCGAGCAGCGTCTGGGTCCGCTGGAGATTCGCCACCGCCACGTCGGAAGCGCCGCGAGCCTTGTCGAGCGCCTGCGGCAAAACCAGGTCCGGCGCCTTCTTCTGCGCGCCGGTCATCCGCAAAAGTTCGATCTCCGCGACCTTCGCGTCGGCTTCGTATTTTTTGAAGTCACCGATCAGCTCCGGCACCTCGAGTTCCGCGAGTAGCTGATCCGCTTTCACCGAGTCCCCTTTGTCCACCGCGACCTTCGTGACGTAACCAGCGACCTTCGCGTAAAGCGTCGCCTGTTGATCCGCCCGGAGAGTTCCTGGCAGCGTGACGTAGCGGATCACATCGCCGCGCGCCACCGTCGCGATTTTCACCGGCGTTGCATCGGCACCGCGTGCGAGCAGTGGACCGAGCGCGAAAAGGAGAGAGATTCGGATGACGGCGTTCATGCTTTGACGATGGGTTCGTAGTGCGGGCTGTCCGTATCATCGGGGTCGAGCGAGACGGACTTCACTTTCTTCTTCGCGAGCAGCGCGAAGACACACGGGAGAATGAAGAGCGTGGCCAGCGTCGCCGCAGCGAGACCGCCGATCACCGCGCGGCCAAGCGGGGCACTTTGTCCGCCGGCTTCGCCGAAGCCGAGCGCCATCGGCGTCATGCCGGCGATCATCGCGAAGCTGGTCATCAGGATCGG
>JBAVML010000342.1:0-8010 GCA_049690035.1 Chthoniobacteraceae bacterium | reverse complement strand
TTCTTGTCCTCCGCAGCCACCGCAGCCAGGGTCATGGCGGCGATCGAAGCGAAGGTTAGGATGATCTTTTTCATGTGGGTTTTGGTGGGTTGTTTGCAAATTGCCGATGCAGGGGATTCGCAGACGTTTATCCCGACGGATGGATGGAAGTCGGAATTTGTTCTGGTCGCCCGCGCGCCGGGGCAGGGAGGTGCTTCTTTCGAAAACGTGCAGCGAATCGCGAGACGGACGCGCGGGCCGGCAAGCATTGCCGCAACCAAATTCTTGCGCGCTCGGCTTTGCCGTCGTTCGATAAGGAAGCAATGAAATCCCCACCCATTGAACGATGCTCCATGGGCGTGCCGGGGCTTGACGCCGTGCTCGACGGCGGTTTGCCCGCCCGGCGCCTCTATCTCATCCAGGGCGATCCCGGCGTGGGTAAGACCACGCTGGCCATGCAGTTTTTGCTCGAAGGCGCGCGTCTGGGAGAGGCGGTTCTTTACGTCTCCTTGTCGGAAACGAGAGACGAAATCGCCGTCGTCGCGCGCTCGCATGGCTGGGACCTCGACAAGATCAACCTTTACGAACTGTCCACGATCGAGGAGCAGATTCGCGGGGACAGCGAGAGCACTTTTTTTCATCCTTCGGAGGTGGAGTTGAACAAGACCATCGGCGCCTTGATCTCGGAGGTGGAACGCGTGAATCCAGTGCGCGTCGTCTTCGATTCGCTCTCGGAAATGCGCATGCTGGCCGACACTCCGCTGCGCTACCGGCGGCAGATTCTACAGCTCAAGCAGTTCTTCGCCGGGCGGAAATGCACGGTCTTGCTGCTCGATGACCGCACCTCCGGGACGCACGATTTGCAGGTGGAAAGCATCGCGCACGGCGTGCTGTGCCTGGCGAGCCAAACCCCCGAATATGGTGTGGCGCGGCGGCAGTTGAGCGTGCTGAAGATTCGCGGCTCGAAGTTTCGCGAGGGCAGTCACGATCTGATTTTGCGCCACGGCGGTCTCACCATCTTTCCGCGTCTCGTGGCCGGCGAACATCATCGTGAGTTTGCGCGCGAGGATTTTCCGAGCGGCAATCACGAATTGGACGCGCTGCTTGGCGGCGGCTTGGGACGGGGCACGAGCACCATGTTCATGGGGCCCCCGGGCACGGGGAAATCGACGCTCGCGCTGCGCTTCGCAGTGTCCGCGGCGGATCGCGGGGAAAAGGCGCTTCTCTTCATCTTCGACGAGACGACGGGAACTCTGCGCAACCGCGCGTCGCAGCTCGGCTTCCCGATCGAAGCGCACGAGCGCACCGGCTTGATCGTGGCTGAACAAGTCGATCCGGCGGAGATTTCGCCGGGCGAACTAGTCGATCGCATTCGCCGCGCGGTGACGGAGGAAAATGTCCGCCTCGTCGTGATCGACAGCATCAATGGCTACCTCAATGCCATGCCCGCCGAGCGGTTCCTCACGCTCCAGCTACACGAACTCCTCGCGTATCTAAATCAGCAGGGCATCATCACCATCATGGTGCTCGCGCAGCAGGGCCTGGTCGGGATGATGCAGTCCACCGTCGATCTCACTTACCTCGCCGACACCGTGGTCCTTTCGCGCTACTACGAGGCGCGTGGAGAGGTAAAGCAGGCCCTTTCGGTGATCAAAAAGCGCAGCGGCAATCACGAACGGACCATCCGGGAAATGCGCATCGGGCAGGACGGCATCACTCTCGGCGAACCTCTGCGCGAACTTCAGGGCGTGCTCACGGGCGTGCCCGTCTTTGTCAGTGGCGCGACCGGCGAGATCGAACATTGATGAAAGGATCTCCTGTGAACGCGGAGCCACTGGCCTTGGCGCGCGACAGTACCGAGCTGCGGATCCTCGTTCTCGCGCCGACGAGTAACGACGCGCGACTCAGCGCGCAGTTCCTCTCGAAGGTCGGCTTGGCCGCAACGATCTGTGCCGACCTCAATGAGTTGAGCGCATCCCTCCATGCGGGATGCGGGGCGCTGCTCATCGCGGAGGAGGCTCTCCCGAGCGGCGCGGTGGCGAAGCTGGCGGCCGAGTTGGAGAAGCAGCCATCTTGGTCGGATCTGCCGCTGATCCTCATCACTGCGGGCGGCGACAGCTCACGCCTGCGCTCGCACTTTCTCGCTGCGCTCGGGCCGGTAGGAAACATTTCGATCATCGAGCGACCGGTTCGCCCGGAGACGCTCGTCACCACTTGCGAAGTCGCGCTGCGATCCCGTCGCCGGCAGTATCAGGTGCGCGATCTTTTGCGCGAACTCGACACGGCAGATCGGCGCAAGGACGAGTTCCTCGCGATGCTCGCACACGAGTTGCGCAACCCACTCGCCGCGGTGGCCAATGCCGCTGCTTTGCTGAACGCGAGCGGCGAGGATCATCAGTGGGCACGGGAAGTGATCGCCCGCCAGAGCAACCAATTGGGGCACTTGATCGACGACCTTCTCGATGTCTCGCGCATCACCGCGGGCAAGATTCGCCTCCGCATCGAGACCATCGACGCGGCGGCCATTCTCGACCGCGCCGCCGACTCCGCCCGACCGCTCATCAGCGCCCGGAAGCACCATTTCGAATGCAACTACCGCGCAGGAGTTCTGTGGCTGAACGCCGATGCCACCCGGCTCGAACAGATCGTTCTCAACCTCCTGACCAATGCGGCCAAATACACTCAACCGGCCGGGCGTATTGAGCTTTCCGCCCGGGTCGTCGGTGACGAAGTAGTGATCGCCGTGGCCGACAACGGCATTGGCATCGCCGCCGAACGCATGCCGGAAATGTTCAAGCTCTTCGCGCAAGGCGAGCGATCCATTGCGCGGAGCGAAGGCGGCTTGGGCATCGGTCTGACCATCGTGCAAAAGCTCGTGGAAATGCACGGGGGACGGATCGAGACGCACAGCGATGGGCCGAATTGCGGCAGCACCTTCACCATTTTTTTCCCCACCGCTCAGCAGCCCGCGTCCGCCATCGGCACCGTCCTGGCTCCGCGGGAAATCGGTCCGGGGCAGCGGGTGCTCATCGTGGACGACAACGTCGATTCCGCCCAGGCTCTGGCCCGCCTGCTGACGCGCGCCGGCCACGAGGTTGCGCTCGCGCACGATAGCGTTGCGGCGATGGCGTACGCCCGCGAACAGGCGCCGGAAGCCGTAGTTCTCGATATCGGATTGCCGGGCATGGATGGCTATGAGGTCGCCCGACGTCTCCGTGCGGAGCCGAGTTGTGAAGGTGCTTTGATCATTGCCGTGACGGGGTATGGCCAGCCGCAAGATCGCCAGCGGGCGCTGGAAGCAGGGTTTGACTACCACCTCGTGAAGCCGGTCGATCTCGGTGAGCTAAAAGCGCTGCTGCGGGATCGGCCTCGTGCCCCCGACCGACGCCACGTTCACGTGTGACCGCCCGCGCGCTTCTCAGTCGCGCGAGTCTTAGCGCCAAGGCGTTCGAAAAGATTCAAGAAGGTTTCCACGCTTGCGTGGTCGCTCCGAACCGATAACTCCGTATACTAAGTGTCCTCCCGCGCACGTTTGTGAGAACTACCTCTATATCCTTTAAACAGGCACCGGCAAAATCGGGCGTTACTGCGTTCGAGATTGCGGCGTTGGGAGGCTTCATTTGCGTGGCGTTTCTCGCGCCGCTCGCGAGCATTGGGATCGACCCGAGATCATGGTATCCAGCCTTGGCCAAACCCGCATGGGCGCCACCCGGGTGGATCTTTGGCCCGGTCTGGACGCTTCTCTATACCGCGATGGGCGTCGCCGCCTGGGGCGTCTGGCGCCGACGCGGTGGATCGACTCCACTGGTTTGGTGGATCATCCAACTCGCGCTGAACGCGGCCTGGACTCCGATCTTCTTTGGTCTCCGCGAAACCGGTTGGGCGTTCATGGAGATCGTGATTTTGTGGTTTGCCATCTTCGCGACCTTGATCGCGTTTGCGAAGGTCGCTCCCTGGACCGCGTGGTTGCTTGTGCCCTACCTGGCGTGGGTCACATTCGCTGCGGCGCTGAACTTCGCCCTCTGGCGACTGAACACATAGTCCGCCGAGAACCTCACGCTGGCGATCTGCACTTCGTGGTACGGCAACAGCCAGACGTCTGATTCGTCCTGAGAATCGACGACCGAATTAGATTGCTCCACCAGTCTGCTCGTGTGTGGCGAATGCGGCGACAGCGCAGGTTCGGACGGAGTTGCTCCTCAATGGTTCGCCCTAAAAGCCAGCCGCCTCTAGGGCGGACCGGAGCTTCGCATTACCACCGGACTCAATAACTTCGCCGTGACCGACGATCACGCGATCAAAGTCCCAACTCAAGATCGTGGCGATGGATTTTTTGAATGCCACCTCGTCATTCACACCCGCCTTGAACGGTCGCGACATTCCCGGATGATGCTCGCCCCCGACTGCGACGCGCAAGAGCAACTCGGTCCAAAGCGGTTCATCATGACCGAAGTTGAAGATTAGTTCCGTGAGAATCAGCGTCCGCGACGGAACATGCAGGAGTGCTGTGTCTCGGGTGTCGGGTATGCCTTGAATTTCGAGGGCAAGCAATTCGCCGACCCACTCGGTCGGCGCGGGCACGATTGGCTCGGTCGGAAATCCCACGGCTTCCGAAAATCCTTCGGGTGCGAGGTAAGGGATTCCCGGAAATGCATTGCGTCCTTCCTTCGCAAAAGTGTCGTGGCGCAGGACTCCCTCGACCAGCCAGCCCGGCTCTCCCAGCGCGCGAATTTCCGCGATGTCCGCCGACGAGAAGGGCGCCGTCGAATGAATGACCAGCTTTCCCGAGGCGAGCCGGATCAGAGTCACGTTGCGCCGCAGGTCGGCTCCCAGCATTTTCAGCGGGTAGCCAATAAGCCAAAGATTCTCGGCGATCGGTTGTGAGTGAGTTGAGGTTGTCATGGCTTATGAAGCGACGTCCTGATTCACGGCTCGAAATCCGGATCGGCAGCAGCCATCCGTCGCTCGCGATCGGCCTCATCGGTGCCCTCATAGACCAATTGCTCGGCAGCCGACACTTCGTCCTCCGGCAAGACCTTTGGCGCGGCGGTGCCAGTCGCGGCGGGCGGTTCGTCCCAAGTGATCACTTGCTTGGTCTGTTCGTCGAGTTCAGGGGCGGTGACGTCAGTCGGCGTTTCATCGGCTGCGGATAGGATTTCCTCGGGATCGATCTCGTTGTCTTCGTTGGGTTGCGGCGTTTGGGAGTTCATACTCAGTCATACGCGTCCAGGGCGCCGTGTGGCTGTTCCGTGCGGACGTCTGCGCTGCGTGCGAGCCGCGATCCTGATGGCGCGATGAACTCGATCCACGTTGGAATCTCCGGTTGGACCTATCCGCCCTGGCGCGCGGTTTTCTTTCCGAAAGGCTGGCCGCAGAAACGCGAACTGGAATATGCCTCGAGGCGGGTCAACAGCATCGAGATCAACGGAACCTTTTACTCGCTCCAGCGACCTGAGAGTTTCACGGCCTGGCATGACGCCACACCCCGCGGTTTTATGTTTTCGGTAAAGGGCGGGCGCTTCATCACGCATCTGAAGAGATTGCAAGATGTGGAAGTGCCGCTGGCCAATTTCTTTGCCTCGGGCATTCTCAACCTCCGCGAAAAACTGGGACCGATCCTTTGGCAATTGCCGCCGAGCTTTCGCTACGATCACGCACGGCTCGCGGAGTTCTTCGCGTTGCTGCCGCGCGACACGCGCGAGGCCGCAAAGCTGGCGCGCAAACATGACGCGAAGGTCAGTGACCGCGCTGAATTCAAGGTCGATCGCGTCCGCCCACTGCGGCATGCGCTGGAGGTGCGTCATAAGACGTTTGAAACGCCGGCGTTCGTCGACCTGCTGCGCGAGCATCGAATCGCGTTGGTCGTCGCCGACACCGCCGGCAAGTGGCCATTGATGGAGGATGTGACGAGCGACTTCATCTACCTCCGGTTGCACGGCGACGAAGACCTCTATGTCAGCGGCTACACGGAAGCAGCGTTGCAAGAATGGGCGCGCAAAATTCGCGCTTGGAGCCGCGGACATACTCCCACCCGCACGAAGCGCGTAGGCCCGGCAGCCAGACGCACTAGTTCCGGACGCGATGTGTTCGTTTACTTCGATAATGACGTGAAGGTGCGCGCTCCACTCGATGCCATGTCGCTCGCCCATCGACTCAAGCTCGGCCCCGCCCCAAAGCCCTCGACCAACTTCAGCGAAACTCGCGAAACCGCTCGCGAAAGCTCGCCGGAAATCCAGCGCCAATGGTATTCCGCGACGTCGGAATAGCCCCAGAAAAGGTTTGTCGCATGCCACCAACCGAGCCCCCTTGGGCGAACTTCGAATGAACTTTCGTCCACCCGTCTTCCAATGACTTTCGCTCATTCCATCCCTGTCGCTTCCAAGGCATCACTTATCCGCTCCGTTCCGCGGCTTCTCGTCAAGACCGCTGGCGACTGGATGGACAACAATGCGCTGCGGTTGAGTGCCGCGCTTGCCTACTACTCTGTTTTTTCCATCGCCCCGCTGCTCGTCCTTTCCGTAGGATTGGCGGGCTGGTTTTTTGGTACTGATGCTGTCCGAGGACACCTCGAAGGTCAGCTCCAAAGCCTGCTCGGTACTGGGCCGGCGAAAGCGGTGCAAACGATGGTGCAAAGCACCAGTGAACCGGCGAAGAGCCTGACTGCGACCATCGTGGGCGTGGTAACCCTTCTGATCGGCGCCTCGGGCGTTTTTGCTCAGCTCAAGGACGCGCTTAACACAATCTGGGGAGTCAAGCCGAAGTCTGGCTTGGGCTGGCGTCTCTTTCTGCGCGAGCGTCTGCTTTCGTTCGGCATGGTGTTAGTCATCGGCTTTCTGCTGCTCACCTCCTTTCTCCTCACGACGCTGCTGACGGCCTTCAATCACTGGATGGAGACCATGTTGCAATCACCTCAATGGATTTGGGGAAGCGCGGCAGCGGTCATTTCCGTTGGCGTCATCACGCTGCTCTTCGGCCTGATCTTCAAGGTCCTCCCCGACGTGAGAATCGCGTGGCGTCATGTCTGGACCGGCGCGCTGGCTACGGCAATTCTCTTTGAAATTGGGAAGTTTGGACTCGCCTACTACCTGAGCCGGGAAAGCACCGCATCGAGCTTTGGCGCGGCCGGTTCGATCGTTCTCCTCCTGCTATGGGTCTACTACGCGTCTTGCATTCTGCTCTTTGGTGCCGAGTTCACGAAAGTATATGCCGTTGCCGACGGCGCGAGCTTCGAGCCGTCTCCGCTAGCGGAAGCGATCACCCCTGAGGAGCGCGCGAACCAGGGAATGGAACCGTGCACTGTCATCGAGCCGCCCGTGGAAACGCTCGCGGCAATCTTTCCCGAGCCGGCGCCGCCGCCGCGTCCAGCTTTCCCGAAACACCGGCGGGAAATATTGCCCTACTTGGAAGGGAACATGGTGGCAGGCATGCTCAGCGCCCTCGGTCTCGGGCTCGTCATTGGTACCGTCTCCCGCTTGTCTACTCGCGAAGCGAAACTTGATCCGGCCCGGGAAGTCCGCAGGAATTCGCGGCTCCTCGGCGCGGCGATCACACTCCTTCTTTCACGCACCATTCGCGATGGAGTGCGTCGCGCTGCGATCTCTTTCAGCAAGCGTGGATCGCCCAGCCTTTACCGCTGGCTCAGGAAGATCTGATTGCGCGGAGGTTGAGGTGACCGTGCCCGCGTTGAGCCGCCTCAGATTTCATTAGAGCGAGACTTCCTGAGAGGAAATCGTGCCGTTCTCCGGTGGCGTCCCGCCGAGGAGATACAGAGTCCGCACGCGATTTGGAATGATTGGCTCCGACGAAATTCGGGCTTATTCGCGCCTCTTAGGCGCAAAATCGAAAAATTTGCTTGCCAACACCCATTGCGAAACTGTTCTCTGCGATTGCCGCGCTGATCCAAAAGATTGGCGCCACCTACAGCCCCCACCGGTGTTTCCACTGGTTCCCGACCCTTCCCCCTTCCAATTCCAAGCCCCCCCCAATTGAACATCAGGGAATTATCTGCCGTATCTATGAGCACACTATCAC
>JBAVML010000341.1:0-10166 GCA_049690035.1 Chthoniobacteraceae bacterium | reverse complement strand
ATCGATACGCATGAAGGATTCGGCTTCCTCACCGTGGCCATGGTCTGGACGAAGAAGTTGCGCCCTGCAGGTTTCCCGGCGTTGCTCGGACAGGATTTCTTCCTCGCAGGTTATCGCATTTTCACCCGGCTCAATGACCACGGTCGAAGGCTGCGCGGCCTGAAAATCCTGCGCAGCGAAACCGATCAGCGAAGGATGGTCTGGATGGGAAATCTGCTGACGAGGTATAATTATCGCCACGTGAAGGTGAGCGTCGAAGAAGCCGCGTCGGTCACGCGAGTCTGTACCACTTTCGCGGACGGCGCGCCGAGTCTGGATCTGACTTTCGACGCCTCCGAAAGTCCGAGCACGCCGCCACCTGGATCGCCGTTTCGCGACTGGAAAACGGCGCGCCAGTTCGCGGGTCCGATGCCTTTCACTTTTAGCGTCGAGCCGGATCGCACCTGCGTCGTGATCGAAGGGAGCCGGCAGAATTGGGTGCCGCGTTCCATCACGGTGAAAGACTGGCAGGTCGGCCTCTTTCGCGAGTCGCCGTTGCGCGATGCGGAGCCGATCCTCGCCAATGCCTTCGCGGTGGAAGGAGTCGCCTACCGGTGGAAGAAAGGGCGACTCGTGCAGACGGGTGATCCGCAATGAACCTGCGCCGACCATGGCAGGGAATGATGGCCATCGCGCGGTTCAACTGGCCGTTTTATCTCGCCGCCGGCGTCGTCCTGATCGCGGCCCTCTGCGGGCTGCTGCTAAGCGGCTTCCTGCCGGTGCAGCTCGTCTGTTTCCTCGCCGCTGCCGGGGCCGCGTACTTCATCTTCGGATCGCTCGGCGTCTCGCATCTCATCTACGACCGCTCCGATCTTTACCGGTGGCGCTGGCTCGGACGCGCACTTCGCGGCGCGGGTCGCGAGCGTTTTATCTTCTGCCACTCCGGCTTCGACGAGGCTTCGTCCGAGCTGGGGAAAAAGTTCGCAGATACTCAGTGGGAGCGGTTCGACCACTTCGACGAAGAGCTGATGCCCGAGCGTTCCATCCAGCGGGCGCGGCGGCTTTATCCGCCGGCACCCGGCACGATCCGCGCCCCCTTCGATCACTGGCCTGCCCCGGCAGCTTCCGCGGATGTCGTCTTCGGCCTGCTCGCGATTCACGAACTGCGCGCGGAAGCTCAGCGCACCGCTTGGTTTGCGGAAGCGCGGCGCTGCCTGAGCGCGGAGGGCCGGGTGGTGCTCGTGGAGCACGTGCGCGACGTGGCCAATTTCCTCGCGTTCGGTCCGGGCTTTCTCCACTTCCACTCGCCCGCGAGCTGGCGACGGTGCTGGGCAGGCGCGGGCTTGCGGTGTGCCGATGAGTTTCGCATCACGCCGTGGGTTCGGGTTTTCGTTCTTTCCGCATGATCGCTCTTCTCACTCTGCTCCTGCGCGTGGCCGGCGCCGGGCTGCTGTTCCTCGCCATTCTCCACGTCCCGATCGGGCGGCATCTGAAGTGGCGCGAAGATGCCGCGCAGCTCACGCCGGTGAACTCCTCCATCTTCCACGTGCACACGCTCTTCATCTGCATCGTGCTCGTGATCATGGGCATGCCGTGCCTCTTTGATCCGGCCATCTTCCTGGAACGGACCCGCGCCGGGGCCTGGCTGGCGTGGTCCTTCAGCGCATTTTGGACGATCCGCCTCTACTGCCAGCATTTCGTTTACCGAGCCGATCTCTGGCGCGGCAAACGGATGGAAACGGTGGTGCATTGTTGGTTCACCCTCGTCTGGACCGGCCTCGCGGTGCTCTTCGGTGCGTGTGGATTTTGGCAAGCCGGTTGGCTGCAAAACTTGGCCACGCCGTAGCCCGCTCAGCTCCTCGCCGCGAGGGCGAGCGCCCACTGCCAGCTGAGCGCGATGAAGCCGAGATTCAGGATCACCATGCCCACTGCGGAAATGAGCAGATCGCCGGCGAGGAGGATCTCCAAAGTATTCATGGCCACAAGCGCCGCTGTCTGCACCGCAGCGCAGGCGATCGGATGCCATCCGGTGAACGCCCACACGCCGAGCGAAATTTCGCCGAGGCCAATCAGCTTCATCGCCGGCCACGCAAATTGCTCCCCGAGAATGCGCGCGACGATCCGCCGATGCCGCGGAATGCGATCGAGGATCTTGCTGTAGAGGCCGTGGAAGACCCAGACCGCCGCGATGAGAATTCCGGCAACGGTCAGAAAAATCTCCGAGTGCAGGAAGGAGGGCATTGGGCGCACATTCGGCAGCCGGTAGTCAGCGCGCCAGTTTGCGCAGGATGAGGTAAAGGACGAACGCGAGACCGAAGCCGATGAACCACGCGTAGTCGTAGCTGCTGACGAGGAAATGCGGAACTGCGTCGGCGCGCAGCCATTTCACCGTAACGAGGAAGCCCGCCACATTCGGCAGCACGGCGAGGGCGAGCGCGGTGAGGCCGGCGATGCTGAAGCCGTGGGTGTAGCGGTACTCACCGTTGGCGTCGTAGAGCGCGGTGATGTCGAGTTGCGTGCGGCGGATGACGAAGTAATCGGCGATTAGGATGCCGGCGATCGGGCCGAGCAGCGCGCTGTAGCCGACGAGCCAGGTGAAGATGTAGCCGCTCGGATCGGCGACCAACTTCCACGGCATCATGAGCACGCCGATGACGCCGGTGATGTAGCCACCGGTACGGAAGCTGATGTGCCGCGGCGCGAGGTGCGCGAAGTCGTTGGCGGGGCTGACTACATTCGCGGCGATATTCGTGGCGAGCGTGGCGATGCAGAGCGCGAGCATGGCGACGACGAGCACGACGGGATTGGTGAAGCGCGTGAGCACATCGACGGGATCCCAAATGGTGGTGCCGTAGATGATCGTGGTGGCGGAAGTCACCGCGACGCCGATGAAGGCGTAGAGCGCCATAGTCGGCGGGAGGCCAATCGCCTGGCCGATGATCTGATCGCGCTGGGTGCGCGCGTAGCGGGAAAAGTCGGGGATGTTCAGCGAGAGCGTCGCCCAGAAGCCGATCATGCCGGTGAGCCCCGGGACGAAGAACGCGAAGAACTGCCCGGCCTTCGGCTGGCCGACATCGAAAGCGGAGGGCTGCGAGAGGATCGGGCCGAAGCCGCCCGCGCGATCATACGCCCACCAGAGCAGGACGAGCCCGAGGGCGATGAGCAGCGGTGCCTTGATGCTGAGCAGCACGCGGATCGAGTCGATGCCCTTGTAGATCACCCACATGTTGATTCCCCAAAAAAAGAGGAAGCACGCGAGCTGCGGCAGCGAAATGCCGAGCGCGCCGAGCACCGGCGACGCCGCGACCGCGGGCACGAAGACGCCGAGGATTTTGAAAATCGCATTGCCGCCGATCCACGCCTGGATGCCGAACCAGCCGCACGCCACCAACGCGCGGAGCAGCGCCGGCACATTTGCCCCGAGCGTGCCAAACGCGGCGCGGCAATAGACCGGAAATGGGATGCCGTAGCGCGTGCCGGCGTGCGCGTTGAGGATCATCGGGATGAGCACGATGAGGTTGCCGAGGAAGATGGTGAAGATGGCCTGCGACCAATTCATGCCGCCGCCGATGAGCGACGACGCGAGCATGTAGGTCGGGACGCACGCGGCCATCGAGACCCAGAGCGCGGCGAAGTTCCACGTCGTCCACGTGCGCCGCTCGGTCGGCACGGGCGCGAGGTCTTCGTTGTAAAGCTGGCTGCCTTCCAGGCCCTGTTTCCCTGTGGCTGCAGCGTGGGTCATTGGTGGTTTGATGAATCGCCATTCCGCGACACCCGGAAGCTGGCGACCCGTTCATTTAGCGACGCTCGAGAGGAATGCCAGTCTTCGCGCATCGCTGATACGGAATCCGCTCGGTGCAACGCGCCGCGGCCAAGTCAGACCCTGTCATCACCACAGCACTTGTAGCGGATATAGACCGTCGGTATGGAGGTGATCGCGATTCGCCAGAAGACTCCCGCATGGACCTCCGCCACCTTCGCTACTTTCAGGCCATCGCTGAGGAGCTCAGCTTCTCCCGCGCGGCCCGACGGCTAAACGTGGTGCAGCCCGCGCTCAGCCGCGCGTTGAAAGAACTGGAAGGCGAGATCGGCACGGAGTTGCTCGCACGCACGCGACGTTCGGTGAAGCTCACGATGGCTGGCCGTGTCCTGCTCAACGAGACCGCGTTAATGTTCGAGCGGCTGGAGGAGACCATCCGCCGTGTGCGGCGCGCGGCGGAGGGGCAGGAGGGTGAGCTGCGCCTCGGCTACATCGGGCCGCCGACGCAGCGTTTCCTCGGGAGGTTGCTGGAGGAATACGCCCAGCGTTGTCCGCGGGTGACCGTGCATCTCGAGGAGCGGACTCCCGAGCGCGTCTGGGAGATGGTCGCGAAGGGCCGGCTGCACCTCGGGCTCACCCGACCGGTGCTCGCGCATGCGGCACTGCAAATGCAGACGCTCGAATTGCGCAAGGAACGCCTTTGTGCGGCGATCCCGCGGGGCCACGAGTGGCATGCGCGCAAGTCACTCCCGTGGCGCAGCCTCCGCGATCAGCCGCTCATCGTCCTCGCGCGCCGCGAGGGTGCAGGCTCGCACGATGAAATCCTCGCGGGCTGCCGCCAGGCGGGCTTTTCTCCGAAGCTCCTGCACACGCCGAGCGTGGTCAGCACCATCCTTCGTTACGTCGAGAGCGGCACCGGCATCGGCATCGTGCCGGAGAGCCTCGGCGACACGGAGCCATCCGCGCGGTGGTCGCTCGTGCCGCTCACGCCGAACCTAACCATCCCGCTCGTGATGGTCTGGAAAGAGGAACACGAGGAGCCACCCGTAATCGCCTTCCGCAGCCTCGTCGGCGAATGGCTCCACGCGCGGAAGCTGTAGTTGATTCAATGCACCGCCGGGCGCGCGAGATATTTTCCGCGCCCGATAGTGCCAGCAAATTTCCCGTCCCGCACTGCAACCTCGCCGCGCACGGTGACGACACTCGGGCGGCCCTCGATCGGCCAGCCTTCGTAGGCACTGTAGTCCACGGCCATGGTCTGCGTGGCGGCGGAAATTGTACCGCGATATTCGGGATCGAAGACGACCAGGTCCGCATCGCTGCCAACGGCGATCGTGCCCTTCCGCGGGAAGAGACCGAAGAGCTTCGCGGCCTGCGTGCTGGCGACGTTGACGAACGTCTGCAGGTCGAGCTTTCCGCTCTTCACTCCATAGCTGTAGAGCAGGTTGATGCGGTCTTCGAGCGAGGGAATGCCATTCGGGATTTTGGTAAAGTCATCGCGCCCCATTTGCTTCTGCGTCATGAAATCAAACGGCGCGTGATCCGTCGCCACGGTCTGCACCAGCCCGCTGGCGAGGCCGCTCCACAGCGCCGAGTGGTTGTGCTTCGCGCGCAGCGGTGGTGACATGACGAACTTCGCGCCCTCGAAGTCCGGCCGCTCCGCATCGGTCTTATCGAGGAGTAGATATTGGATCAGCGTTTCCACGCTTACGCGCACGCCGCGCTGCCGCGCCGCGATCGCTTCGTCGAGAGCCTCGTTGCAGCTCAGGTGAACGATGTACGTCGCGGCGCCGGTCAGCTCGGCGAAGGTCATCAAATGATGCACGCCTTCTGCCTCGACCCGCGGCGGACGGCTGGTGTGATGCGCCTCCGGCCCGGTCACGCCCGCGGCGAGTAGTTCGCTCGCGCGCTCGGCGATCAGCGTCTCATTTTCGCAATGCGCGGTGACGATCACGCCGAGTTCGCGCGCGAGCTTCAGCGTGCGGTAGAGCTCCGTGTCGTCGATCCCGAAGGCGCCCTTGTAAGCGAGGAAGATTTTGAACGACGTATTGCCGCGCGCGACGATCTCACGGAGCTGCGACTCGGTGCCGCCGTCGAATTTCGTCACCCCCATGTGAAAGGTGAAATCGCATGCTGACTTTCCCTCGGCCTGCGACATCCACAATTCAAAACCGGCGAGCGTTTCGTCGGTGCGCGACGGGCAGCACATCTCGATCAACGTCGTCGTCCCGCCGACGAGCGCAGCTTTCGATCCCGACTCGTAGTTGTCCTTCGAAAACGTGCCCATGAATGGCAGGTAGATGTGGACGTGCGGATCGATGAAACCGGGAAAGACCAGCTTGCCTGTCGCGTCGATCACTTCCGCGTCCGGCGGAGCTTCGAGCCCGAGGCCAATGCGCGTGATCGTCTCGCTTTCGCAAAAAATATCCGCGGTGAAATCGCTGTCGGCCGTCACGATGCGACCGTTCTTGATAAGAAGAGGCATGACGGAGTGTCGTTCTCCGCGAAAGCCTCGCGGAGCGCGACAGGAAAAGTGCGGCGCCAGCGCACCCGTCAACCGAACCTACGCCGTCGCGACAGCCACCACAGGGTCGGTTTGCGCGAGGTTCTTGTTCTCAAATTCCTTGCACCAGCCTTTGATTTCCGTGTCATTGAAAATCTTGCCGATGACGCGCCGGAGCAGGCCCTTGAGGCTCGCGCTTTCCACTTCGGCGAGGCTGCGGATGGCGGCTTCCTTGTAACGCTCGAGCAGGTCGCGGCAGCGTTCGTCGGCTTTGAGGTCGAGGAAGATGCTTTCGATTTCCGCGGGCGACGCGGTGCTGAGGCGGCGCCAGTGGGCTTCGAGGGCGAGGCGTTGCGGCTCGCGCGTCGCGGCGAGGGTTTTGTCGCTGCCCCGGGCTTCCTGGGTGGCGCGCTCGAAGGCGCTGGCAAGAACAAGGCTCGGGCGGAGGCCGGCGATATCGTTTGTTTCTCCCGAAGCACCGAGGTCGCTGAGGTCGTCGCGGATCTGGTAGGCGATGCCGAGCGCTTCGCTGTAGGCGCTGAGGACTTCGTCCACTTCGTCGAGCTGGCCGGCGTAGAGCGCGCCGAGCTTGAGCGCGACGCTGAAGGCCGGCGCGGTTTTGCGGCGGAAGATGTCCACGACTTCGAGCGAAGTGAGCGGCGCGGGGTTTCGCGCCCAGACGAGTTCGGCGCCCTGACCGCGGCAGAGTTCGCGCTGCCCTTCACTCGCTATCCGGATCATCTCGGCCTTCTGCTCGGCGCTGGCGCGGCAGGCGGCAAGCAGGCGGTAACCTTCGCCGATGAGCAGGTCGCCGACATTCAACGCGACGGCGACGCCGTGCTCCTCGTGCAGCGTCTTTTCGCCATAACGCTGCGCGTCGTTGTCCTCGATGTCGTCATGGATGAGCGACGCTTTGTGGAAGCATTCGACGGCGACGGCGACCTTGCGCAAGTCCTCCGGGAGCGGAGCGCCGGGCGTGGCGCGGAGGGCCTCATAGGACGCGGTGGTGAGAAAAGGCCGCCAGCGTTTGCCGGCGCGGCTGAGCCATTCGCGGGCGATCTTCTCCGTCGCGCCGTCGGCCGGGCCCATGATCGTGTCGAGGTTCAGCGGGGTGAACCAGAAATCGACTTCGTCGCGCAGCGCACTGAGATCCATGCGGCGGGTGTGATCGTCGCTGGTGAGGTGGATGTATTCCCAGATCCAGTCGAGATCTACCGTCGTGTCGATGCAGTCGTCCTGCAGGAGCGGCACCGCGACACCAGGGATGGCCGCGGCTTCCATATAAGGAAAGGCGCGCTCGAGCACGCTGATGCAGCTCACGCCGACGATCGCCTCGATCTTCCCGGTCTGGATGAGCGACATGACGATCGCGCTGCCTTCCGCGACGAGCACGGCGTAGCCGAGCCGCTCGGCCTCGGCCTGCAAATCCTGGATCGAGCAGAGGCCGCACTGTTTGCAGAGCAGGCCGAATTCATCGAACGGCGCGGGGCATTTGTTTTCCACGCGCAGGCATTTCGGGAGAAGCAGCAGCCGCTTCTCGAAGGGCACGCCGGCGAGTTGCTCGCGCCACATTTCGTTGTTCAAAAGCACGCCCACGAAATCGCGATAGATCGGATCCAGTCCGAGCTGCCCGACGAGCCGATCAGCGTGCACTTTCAACTCCTCCTGCGGCAGCGGCGGCACCGGCGCGTGCTCGGCGACGTAAGCGCGGCAACGCTCGAGGATGTGCTGCCGCTCAATGGTCGTCTGCGGGATGTTCTTCTTCGGCTGGCGAAACTTCTGCGTCGGCACCGGACGCGGCAGCGTGAGTGAAATGGGCGGCTGGGGAGCTGCGGGCGCTGGTTGCGACATGGGTTCGAAGGTATCGGTGCTTCCCGGCAATCCGCAACGGCGAACATTCTTAGCGCACCTCGGGCACGCGGAACCGCTTCTCCGAGTAGGGATCTTTAACTTCCGTGCCGGCCTTTAAGCCCCGGACGTCAATGTAGCCAGCGTGCGGTGCGTGCGGGCTGGTGACGAAACCCGGCTTGCCCGGCACCCAGTTTGCGTCCGGGGTCTTCGCCGCCACGCCGGACGATTTTGCACGGAGGACCAGCGCCGCCGGCTCGGCGGCAAGCTCCAGGCCGGAGAGCCCAGCCACGTAACGCAGGGCTTCGCTCAGCGGAACGTTCGTCAGGTTAATCGTAATGCGAGCCGTGGCCGAGGCGGCAGTCGGATCGAGGAGGAAAATGTTCACACCGCGTTTCGTGGGATCCGTTTCCGGGTCGAGCTCCGTCGCACGAACGCGAAGAAAATCGATGGCTCTAGCCACAGTCGCCTCCTCGAAAACAATCCGCGGAATCACGATCGACCGAGCCTTCTGCAGAGCAGCTGACGCCGTCGCACCCGCCTCGAAATCACTGGGAATCTCCGCCGCCGGGCCTGCCGGTGCTGAATCGGACGGTTTCTCGAGGATGAAGGCGTTCGCATCCCGGCGAACCTGCAGCCCGGCGAGTGACGCCACGTACTGCACCGCTTCCGGTAATGGCATATTCGTCATCGACATCGTGATCATCGGTACCGGCACCGGCGGTTGGGGCACCACGATATTGACCGGAATCGTGCCGGCGGCGCGGCCTTTCGCCACGAGGAACGCGACGGCTTCGCTCAGCGTCGCATCGCGAAAATCGATGCGGGGAATGATGATGCTCGCGAGGGAATCGGCTGCGGCTTTCGGCTTCGGTGGGATCTCCGCCGCCGCCGTGCGGCTGGTCGCCTCGGGCGTCTTGATCGTCACGTCGCCAGTTGCGTCGAGGGTGCGGGAGGCGGTTAGAGGCGCTTCCTTCACGAGGCTCGCAGTGACGAACACGGCGAGCCTTCGCGCCGGACCTTTCCTCGGGAAATCCTTGTTCTGCGCCGTCTCGCCGAGGGTGCCGAGCACCACCGTCTGTCCCGGCCAGATCGTGACGGTGGAGGTGAGCTTACGCTCGGAAAAGACGGGCTGCACACGGCGCCCCGGCGGGATGTCCGTGGTCGCGTCGAACCGATCGAGCGTGCTGGCATTCGGCTTCGTGATCGCCGGATATTTTGTCCCATTATCGAGGTCGATCCACCCCAGAAACTCGACGACGCTCGGAGTCAGTTCGAGGTCGAGCGTGCCCTCGGGGCTGGCTACCGCGAGCACTTCGAAAGTGATGCCGGTGTTGCGCGTCGCGAAATTCTTCGGCTTCCACCCATCACCGTCCTTTTCATACTCGGTGGGGTAGCGAAACTCCCGGACGATTTCGATCATCGCTCTTTGTCCGGAGCGCGTGGTGATTCGGGGCGACGAGAGCAAATCCACGCCTTTCAACGCGTTCAGTTCCTTCTCCACGAGGGCAAACTGCGGTGCCGTGAATACTCCCGAAAGCCCGAGCGAGCCGGACGGTGCTCTCGGGACCGGACCGTCGGTGAAGATGGCGCTCAACGCCGAAGATTTTTTCTTCGGCTCCGCCGTCGCAGAGATCTCGACAAACTTCGCTGCGATCGTGATCTGCTCCGATCCAAAGCGAGCGGCGGGCGCCGCGCTTTCGCCAGCCGCTTTATTCTCCTCCGCCTGGAGCTGCGCGGCGGTGGAAAGGCCGAGCATCAGGGCCACCGCGAGCATTCCCCCGAGCACCGCGCGCAGGCTGAGCGGACGACGGTCGCGCTGTTCATCCACGATCGCGAGCATGCGGCGCTCGAGAGTCGAGGGGCTGGCCATGGCCACGGCGTGCCGGGCGAGGCGGCGCTGCGTGGCGAGCGCGCGCGCCACGTCGTAGAGCTGCTCCGCGTATTCCTCCGGCGCGGTGCCGCCGCGGAGCACGAGGTCGTCGGTCGCCTGTTCCTGCACGGTGCGCAGGCTGCGGGCGGCGAGCCAGACGAGCGGGTTCGGCCAGTAGAAAGCGCAGGCGAGGTGCGCGAGCG
>JBAVML010000340.1:0-8318 GCA_049690035.1 Chthoniobacteraceae bacterium | reverse complement strand
GTCCACGCCCATGTGGTTTTCCAGCACGGTGATATTTGGATGCGCCGCGACGGAGTCGAGCAGGGCGCGCTCGATTTCACGGCCGGTGACGTCGCGGGCGTGGAGGATACGCCGCTTGGAATGGCCGCCCTCGCGGGCCAGATCCAGCTCGTGAGAGCCGTCGGGGAGTTCCCGTTCGTCGAAGTGGACGCCTCGTTCGATCAATTCGCGGATGCGCGCCGGACCATCGGTGACGATCGTCCGGACGACGCGCTCGTCGCAGAGGCCCGCCCCCGCTTCGAGGGTATCTCTTACGTGAAGTTCAAAAGAATCTTCGTTGCTGGTCACGCTCGCGATCCCCCCCTGCGCCCAAGCCGTGCTGGAGTCGGCTCGGGCTCCTTTGGTGACGATGGCGACGGAGCCGCGCTTGGCAGCTTGGAGCGCGAAGCTAAGGCCCGCGATTCCCGAGCCGATCACCACGTAGGTATATGTTTTCAATGGCGCGTAAAAAGAGCGGGAGTTGGTCGCTAGGGATCGGGATCTCGGCCTAAAGTGTTTGGATGTCTTTCGAAGAAAAAATCGGGTAAGAAGTTCTACAATACGATGTTATCAATCAGCCGCGTCTTTCCAAAAAAGACTGCTGACGCGATCAACGCCTTGTTGCAGGTTTCTGCGACTGGTTGAATGGAATCTGCGTCCACCACGTCGATGTAATCAACCTTGGCCAGAGGTGCTCGGGCTATTTGTCGAGCGACGATCTGGCGCAGTCGAGCGCTTCTCTTTTCACCAGAGCGCCACGCATCGCGGGCGGCGCGAAGGGCCCGCCGGATGACCGGTGCCTGTGCCCTTTCTTCGGGGGTCAGATAGGCGTTTCTGGAACTCAACGCGAGCCCATCACGGTCCCGCACGGTGGGCATCGCGGCGATGCGCACCGGCAAGTTGAGATCACGCACCACGCGGCGGATCACCGCGCATTGTTGAAAATCCTTTTGTCCGAAAACCGCGATGTCCGGCTCGATAATTGTGAACAGCTTCAGCACCACGGTGCAGACTCCGCGAAAGTGCCCGGGCCGACTCGTTCCGCAGAGTGCGCTCGAGACGACTTGCTCTTCGACGAACGTCGAGAATCCCGCGGGATACATTTCCTTCACGCTGGGATAAAAAACGACGTCGCCTCCGTGTTCCTCGCACAGGCGCCGATCAGCGGCGAATGGGCGCGGGTATCGAGAAAGATCCTCCATTGGCCCAAACTGAGTGGGGTTCACGAAAATGCTCACGACGACAATCCCGTGCGCGCCAGCCATCCGGCGGGCCCGTGCGATCAACGCCGCGTGTCCTGCGTGGAGCGCCCCCATTGTGGGGACGAGGACGACCCGCTCCCGCGTTCTTCCGCAGAGGCGGCGGATGGCGGGGATGGTGCGGACAACTTTCACAACGAATGGTCCCGAATACTGGCAATCGCAATCGAGCGCAAGCATTCGGGGCGTCCGCCGAGGCGTGGAAAGCCGCCTACTTTCCTATGGATTCGAGGCTTACGACGGGACGGCGGCGCGTTATTTGCTGAAATGAGAGCGACTCCCTCCCACGCACCGCCTCATGAAATCGAAACACGCCTTCACCCTGGTCGAGATTATGATCGTGATCTCGATCATCGCTCTCCTCGCCGCCATCGCGATCCCAAACTTCCTCCGGGCTCGAAAGCGTGCGCAGGCGACGCGGATCCTTGATGATCTTCGCCTGGTTGACAACGCGCTCGATCTCTACGCAATCGAGAAGTCGAAGAGCCCCGGGGATCCGGCCTCATGGGAGGATCTTCAGCCATATCTGAAGAAGAATATCCTGCTCTACAATTCGAGTGGAATCGATCTCCTCGGCAACGCCTTCAATAGCGGTACGTTTTCCGTCGATAGCGTCCCCAAGATTCATTCAGCGTCGTTCGCCGCACTCTCGGACATCGCGCCGCCCGACTTCTGGTCACCGTTCGCGCCTTAAAGCGTTCCCGGACATAAAGTGCGAGGCGGATCGAGGTCGCGACCGCAGGGCGACTCAATCGATGACTCCGCGGGACGGCCGGTAGTTCCCGACAAAAGTGCGCCGAAAGGCCGCAAAAGTTCCCGCCTCAAGCTCCGCCCGGATGCGAGCCATCAGGCTCAGATAGAAATGGAGATTGTGCAGCGAAATAAGCCGCAGCCCGAGGATCTCCTCGGACTTCACCAGGTGCCGCAAATATCCGCGACTGAACGTCCGGCACGCCGGGCAGGTGCAGAATTCTTCGATCGGGCCTTTGTCATAAGTGAACGGCGCGTTCTTGAGATTGATCGTCCCGTGCGCGGTGAAGGCCGTTCCATTGCGCGCGATCCGCGTCGGCAGCACGCAATCGAACATGTCGATGCCCCGCGCCACCATCTCCACCATCTGCGGCGGGGTACCGAGTCCCATCGCGTAGCGCGGCCGGTCGGCGGGCAGCCACGGTTCGGTCGATTCCACAGCTGCCATCATCTCGGTCTCCGGTTCACCCACGCTCACGCCCCCCACGGCGTAGCCGTCGAAGCCCAATTGCACCAACGCCTCCACACTTTCCCGCCGCAGGTCGGCCCACGTGGCGCCTTGCGCGATCCCGAATTTTAGCCCCGGCGTCGGCACCTCTTTGCAGACCGCCGCCCAGCGCAGCGTCCGTGCGAGACTCTGCGCCGCGTAGTCGCGCTCGCAGGGGTAGGGGGGGCATTCGTCGAAAAGCATGCAGATATCGCTGCCCAGCGTCGCCTGGATTTCCATCGCCTCCCGAGGGCCTAGAAACATCGGCGAGCCATCGAGATGATTCTGAAAATGAACGCCCTCCTCCGTAATCTTCCGCAGCTTTGCCAGCGAGAAGACCTGAAAGCCGCCCGAGTCCGTCAGGATCGGTCCATTCCAGCTCATGAAAGAATGCAGCCCGCCGAAGTGCCGCATTACGTCCATCCCGGGCCGCACGAAGAGATGATACGTATTCCCGAGGATGATCTGCGCGCCGAGTTCGGTCAGTTCCGCGGGCGACACGCTCTTCACCGTCCCTTGCGTGCCCACTGGCATGAAGATCGGCGTCTCGACCGTCCCGTGACGCGTGACTAGGCGCCCGCGGCGAGCCTTTGATTGCGGGTCGGTGCCGAGCAGGGTGAACATGGGCGCGCACCGTAACTGCCGGTTGGCGAGAAGCAATCATGGTTGCTCCCAGCCTCTGTTTCTCCATTTCCTGCGGTAGTTTGGCCGGGAAATTCGGTTTGACACCTTGGAACAGGGCTCTCTACATCATCACCGGTTCCCAACGGCTATTTTATGAAGATGACCCTTCGTTCTCTCCTGCTCATCGCGGCTTTTGCCGGATGCACCACGACGAAACCCAAGCCCGTGGCGCTCGGCCCAAACTCGATACCGCAGAAATCGGTGACACTCACCGCCCGCGACCGGGGCACGTATGTCGCCCTCCAGCCCAAAGGGACCCTGACCGTCTCGCTCGAATCCAACTCCAGCGCTGGCTACCACTGGAAACTCGCCCAGCCGCTCGACTCCGCCGTCCTCCAACTCGCATCCGCGAGCGGCAATCAACTGCCGCCCGTCGCCCTCGCTCCCGAAGGGCTCACCAAACCGCAGCTCGAGCAGTGGGTCTTCAAGGGCGCCGGGCCGGGCACCCAGAAAGTGCGCCTCATCTACCAGCGTCCCGATCAGCCGCTCGCCGAAGCAGTGACCTACGACTTCACGGTTAACGTCGAGTAGTCACCCGGCTTTCTTCTAAACAATCGTGCCCGATGACGCGGGCTATTCGTAGGCCGTTTTCGTGAATGGCGGTCGGATCAGCGGCGACCTTGCTCGTGCGGAAGCATCGCGGTTGTGCCTGCTGAACTTAGGGTCGCCCTTGGTTGCACCCGATGTGCTTCCTCTGCATCGACGAGGGTGAGGAAGACTTTCTCCAGCGCGCCGCCTTCGCCGCTCTGGCGGCGGAGTTCGTCCACGGTCCCGAGCGCGATTAACTTCCCGTGGTGGATGATCCCGATGCGGTCGGCGACCTCCTCGGCGACGCTGAGCTGATGGGTGGAAAGGAACATCGTCATGCCCGCCCTGCAGCGGTCGCGAAACTCCTGCTTCACGATCCGCGCGTGCATCGGATCGAGACCCACCATGGGTTCGTCGATGACGAAGACCTGCGGATCGTGGAGCAGCGCGCTGGCGATGACGAGCCGCTGCTTGGTGCCGTCCGAAAGGTTCTCGGTAAGTTCGTGCCGGTAGTCGGTGAGATGAAACCGCTCGAATAACTCGCCCGTCCGCCGGGCGACCACCATCCGTTCGAGTCGGAAAATGTCGCCGACGAACTGCATGAATTCCTGCGCCGTGAGCTTGTCGTAGAGAAAAGGAAAATCCGGCACGTAGGCGAGCAGTGCCTTGGCCTTAGCCGGCTCGCGGTGAATGTCGAAGCCGCCGATGCTCACCGCGCCGGAACTCGGGCGGAGCAGCCCGGTGAGCATGCGGATGGTGGTGGTCTTGCCCGCGGCATTCGGCCCGAGGAAAGCGAAGAATTCACCCCGCGCGATCTCGAGATCGAGCTGATCCACGGCCTGGAGCTGGCCGAAGTGTTTGCAAAGTGCGCGTGCGGAAATCACGAGGGATTTAGGAGGGAGGACCGGGGATTTAGAAAGGACGAAGTGGCTCCTGCAGCGCGGCCTGGCCTCAAGGGATCAGGTCATCGGGCGCGGCCGAGTAGCCCACAAACGTCCTTACCCGGAGGATTTGCCCGAGCTCGCTCACGTGCGCCTCGAAGAGCGTTTGTTCGCCCTGCTCGGCGGAGATCAGGTAGGTCTCGACCTTTTCTCCACGGATCTCGAGGGAAGATTGCAGCGCCCTGATCACCAGCGGTGCCGAGTGCGGATTGTGCAGGCTCATCAGCAGCGATGGGTCGATTCCCTGATCGCGGAGCCAGTCGTTCGCGCCCTTCTCATCGAGCGAGTATTGCGAGCGTTTCATCAGTTGGTGCGAGGTGCGCGTCTCAACCGTGAGGCGATGCTCCGCCGGCTCGAGCAAGAGATCGACGGTGTAGCTCGGCGGATCTCTGAGGATCACAGCGACTTTGAGCCTCTCCATCTCGAGCTGCTTGCCCAGGTCGAGTTCCCCCGTCCAGGACAAGCGCTGGCGCGCCATCCCCGGCATCGCAATTTGCAGCGTGCCGGAGAGATCAAAACGTCGCTGCCCGTCCTCCTTGCGAATTCGCGGATGAATCTGCACCCGTCCGACCGCGACCTTTTCATTGTAGATCTGGAGATCGCTCGCCTGCTCGTGCCCCAGCATCATCTTCGCGACATGCGCTACCGGCACTTCGCGCAGCGACGTGTTGCCGATACCGATCTCCCTTCGCACCAGCATCACCGCCATCGTCAGCCAGAAGACGATGATCGTGGCGGCTAGGAACCGATAGAGCATGGTGACGACGAAGGCCTGATCAGTGGCGGGTGATCCGGCTGCGGGCGGGCGGGCGCATCTGGTTACTGGACCACTGCTTACCGGTCACTCGTCTTTCGCCGTTCCAGCAGAGCACAGGCGCTGTGATTGTGAATGCTTTCAAAATTCTCCGCCTCGACGCGGTACCATGCGATCCGCGCATCGCTGTCCGAACGCGCGGCGACATTGCGGACGAGATCTTCGACGAACACAGGATTCTCATAAGCACGTTCCGTGACCGCCTTCTCATCCGGCCGCTTGAGCAGGCTGTAGAGTTCGCTCGAGGCGCTGTCTTCCACCAGCCGGATCATGTCCTCGATCCACATCGGCGGATGGCTGCGGATCGAATAGGTCACGTGCCCGCGCTGGTTGTGCGCGCCATGCATGCTGATCGCCTTGGAACACGGACACAGCGTGGTGACCGGCACGATCACCGTCACCACGAAGTCCACCACGCCCGCCTGCAGCGTGGCTGCAAACCGCGCCTGATAGTCCATCATCCCCACGGCGCCGCTCACCGGCGCGCTCTTCTCCAGAAAAAACGGGAACTCAAAATCCACATGCGCGGATTCGGAATGCAGCCGCCGGGTCAGCGCCCGCAGCAGTGCCTCGATCTTGTCCACGTGCAATTCCGGGCCGAATTCATTCAGCACCTCCACGAAGCGGCTCATGTGCGTTCCCTTAAAATGATGCGGCAGATCCACCGTCAGGGCCGCCGTCGCGATGGTATGCTGCACCGCGTGCGCCTTATCGCGGATCTGCATCGGAAAGCGCAGCGCCTTCACCCCCACGCGATCAATCGGAATCCGGCGAAAGTCGGGTTCGCTCTGCGTGTCGGTCAGCGTAGTCGTCGTGGGCGGCATGAGAGCGGTGTCCATAACACAAAAGCAAACGCCGCGCAGAGGAAACCGGACGCGCCTGGCCTCGCCGCGAAGTGCTGCGGATGCGCGAAACGTTTCCCCGCTGGTCGAGGCTCGTCGCTAGGCCTTCAACTCCTGGCCCGTATTCGCGTCGGTGATGGTGAACTTTTCGTGATGATAAGTCGGGTCGCTGCGGAACGTGAGGCGCCCGGCGTATTTGCGTTCGATATCGACGAGCAGTTCCTCATCCTCCGTTCGCAGCCGCGACATGACATGCGGGTGCACGATGATTTTGATCTCGTGGATCGTGTCCTGGTACTTGCGCATCACGAGGTGTAACTCACGCTGCAACTCGACGCTCATAGTCATTGCGCTCTTCACTTTTCCGCGGCCATGGCAATACGGGCACGGCTCAAAGACGGCGCCGCTGATCGACTCAGCCGCGCGCTGGCGAGTCATCTCCATCAAGCCGAGCGGGCTGATCGGCAGCACGTGGGTCTTAGCCTTGTCGCGGCGCAGGCGGTCTTTCATCCGCTGGTAAACCTGCTGTTGGTCCTTGCGCGATTTCATGTCGATGAAGTCGCCGATGATCAGGCCGCCGATATTGCGCAGGCGCATCTGCCGCGCCATTTCGTCAGCCGCTTCGAGGTTGGTTTGCAGGATCGTTTTCTCGACGTCCTTCCCGCCTTTGTTGCGGCCGGTGTTCACGTCGATGGCGATGAGCGCCTCGGTCTCGTCGATGACGATGTAGCCGCCGCACGGGAGCCACACCTGGCGGTGGAAGGCGTCGTCGATCTGCTTCTGCACGTGATAGCGATCGAAGAGAGGCGTGGGTTCGTTGTAGTGCTTGATGCGGCCCTGCGAGCGACGCGAAATCTGGCCGACCAACTCCCACATGCGCTTGACCGCGTTCTCGTCGTCGCAAAGCACTTCGTCGATTTCATCGGTGAGGAAATCGCGCACCGTGCGCTCGATGAGATCCGGCTCGGCGAAGACACATGCTGGCGCGGGCTTCGTTTTCATTGCGTCCTCGATCGCCCGCCACTGCTCGACGAGCAGGCCAATGTCGCGGACGAAATAACGCGCGCGCTGGCCTTCGCCGACGGTGCGGACGATCACGCCCATGTTTTCCGGCACGTCGAGGTCCTTCAGGATCTTGCGCAGCCGATCGCGCTCTTTCGGCGATTCGATCTTGCGCGAGATGCCGCTCTGGTCGCTATAGGGCATAAGCACAAGGTAGCGGCCGGCGAGGCTGAGATTGGTGGTGATGCGCGGGCCTTTCGTGCTGATCGGGCCTTTAGTCACCTGCACGAGCACCTCGCTGCCCACCGGATAGATGCTGGGAATATCCTTCGCTGTGATGCGCGTTTGCGCCTTCTTGCCGTTTTTGCGTTCGACCTGCTCGACGCCGCTGTCGAGCGCCGCCGGCAGTGCATCCCAGAAGTGCAGGAACGCATTCTTTTCGAAACCGATGTCGACGAACATCGCCTTGAGCCCATGCTCGATGTTCTTCACCCGGCCTTTGAAAATGCTGCCGACGATGTTGCGATCCGTTTCCCGCTCGATCGAGTATTCCTCGAGGACGCCATTCTCCAGCAGCGCGACGCGCCGTTCGAGTTTTTCGGAGTTGATGATCAGCTTGTTGCCGGTCTGGCGGGGAGCCAGTCCGATCAGACGTTTGACGCGTTCGGTCATGGAAATGAGTTTGGGGTAAAGGTTTTTGAGCACGTGGGGGAAAGATCAGCGGGGCCGGGGAGGAGCCACTGGCACCGCACGCGGGGGGGCCGCGGGTTTGATGCCGAAAAATTTTTGGAAGATGCTGCGTTTGTCCACGGGTGCCGGCGGTGGCGGTTTCTGGGCCTTCTGCGCGACCTTGCCGCGGGCATCCGCGGCGGCACGAATGTCGGGCCGGGCATCGCCGCGTTTCATGTCCACCTTGGCATCGGAAGGCTCGCGGGCTTCGGCCGAGTCTTCCTCCGCCGCCAGCGTGATGTTGCCTCCTTTGTAGTCCACGAG
>JBAVML010000339.1:0-4204 GCA_049690035.1 Chthoniobacteraceae bacterium | reverse complement strand
GTGTTGTGGGGCATGAACGCCGCGTTCCGCAAGATGCAGGGTTCCAGCGAGGCGCGCGTGGGGCAGCTCATCGGCACCACGGCGTCGCTGGCCTCGCCGATTCCCGAGAACGGCGTGGGCGAAATTTCCTATGTCTATGGCGGCTCGCGTTACAGCGCGCCGGCGCGGGCGGAAGACGGCCACGCCATCGCCACGGGCAAGCTGGTGAAGATCACCCGCATCGTCGGCACGCAATATTTCGTCCAAGCCACGCAGTAAGGCCTGATTATGAAAAAAGAATTTAATGCCAAGGCGCCAAGGCGCGAAGGCGCGGGGGAATTGAATTCCTTTAATTTACTTTGCGCCGTTGCTCCTTTGCGCCCTGGCGTTGAATTTCCGCATTAACCTTTAGCTATCCATCATCAACTGACTACCCTCAACATTATGAACCTCACTCCCATTCTGGCGGATATATTGCCCATCGTCGGCGTCGTCGGCGCGGTGATCTTTGTCATCTTCGCCTTCGTGCTCATCTGGGCGAGCCGCTACACCAAGGCCGGCCCGAACCAGGTGCTGATCATTTCCGGCAGCAAGCGCAAGCTGACCGATCCCGACGGCAATGTGCGCGAGGTCGGCTTCCGCGTGGTCAAGGGCGGCGGCACCTTCGTCATCCCGGTGAAGGAAAAGGTGGACGTGCTCTCGCTGGAATTGCTGACGATTGACGTGCAGACGCCGGAAGTTTACACGAGCAAGGGCGTGCCGGTGAAGGTGGACGGCGTGGCGCAGATCAAGGTGAAGGGCGACGACATCTCTATCGCGACGGCGGCGGAGCAGTTCTTGAGCAAGAGCGTGGAGGATATCAAGAACATCGCCATGCAGACGCTCGAAGGTCATTTGCGCGCGATTTTGGGCACGATGACGGTGGAGGAAATTTACCAGAACCGCGATGCGTTCGCTTCCAAGGTGCAGGAAGTGGCCGCCGGCGACATGGCGAACATGGGCCTCGGCATCGTGAGCTTCACCATTCGCGATATCCGCGATACGCAGGGTTATCTGGATGCGCTCGGCAAACCGCGCATCGCGCAGGTCAAGCGCGACGCCATCATCGCGCAGGCCGAGGCCGACCGCGATGCCGTCATCCGTTCCGCGCAGGCGAATCAAGCCGGGCAGGAAGCGAAGTTTCAGGCCGACTCGAAAGTGGCCGAGGCCCAACGCGATTACCAAAGCAACGTCGCGCAATACCAGGCGACCGTGAACGTGCAGAAGGCGCAGGCCGATCTCGCGTATGATTTGCAGCGCTTCAAAACCGGTCAGCTGGTGAAGGCGGAAGAAGTGCAGGTGAGCATTGTCGAGAAGCAGAAGCAGATCGAACTGCAGCAGCAGGAAATTCAGCGCAAGCAGAAGGAGCTCGAAGCCACCGTGCAAAAGCCGGCGGATGCCGAGCGCTACAAAGTCGAGACCTTGGCGAACGCGCGCAAGTTCCAGCTCGAAACCGAAGCCGCCGGCGCCGCGTCCGCGACCAAGGCGAGGGTTTTTGCCGGTGCCGTTGTCGTGAACGCGACCGGTCTCGCCGAAGCCGATGCCAACAAGGCGCGCGGTCTGGCGGAGGCGTCCGTCATCGAAGCGCAAGGCAAAGCCACCGCCGAAGCGATGCGCGTGAAAGCGGAAAGCTTCAAGCAATACAACGAAGCCGCTGTGATCGAGATGATCATGCGCGTGCTGCCGGAAGTCGCGGGCAAGATCAGCGAGCCGCTGTCCAAGACCGAGAAGATGGTTATCATCAACGCCGGCAACGGCCCCGGCGGCGGCGCGAGCAAGCTCACCGGCGACGTGACCACCATCATCAGCCAGTTGCCGCCCATCATCGAAAGCCTGACCGGCGTGAAATTCGAGAAGCTGCTAGAACAGGTCCCCGCGCTGCGCAAGGCGATGGGCAAGGATGAAACGGAGAAGTAAGCCGGGGCGCGTGACCTAATTCGGAGGCAGCGCCGGCCTCGGCGTCAAAAGCGGCGAGCGACGGAGATGATAGGCCTGCTTTCACAGGCTGTTGAGGCGGATGGTGTCACGATTGTGCGCCTTGGATTTGATGGCGATTGCTAGCCATCTGCGATTCGTTTTCATCTTCATGCGTGAAGTCGTTTCTATCCCGGCGCAGAGCTTCTTGATTTGAAGGTTCAAGGTGCAAGCTGCGAGTCAACCCTTGTGGATCCGCCGATATTCGGTCGGGGAAGTGTCAGTCACCAGTCTGAAGGCGCGGGAAAAATAAAGTTGGTCAGCGTAGCCCAATGCCGTGGCAATATCCTTGACGCTCATGGCGGTCGTGTCGAGCAATTGGCAGGCGCTGTGCATGCGGAGGCGATTGAAGTAATCAATCGGCGCAAATCCGTTCTGCGCTTTGAAGAGCGCGGTGTAACGCGAGCGCGACAAGTTGGCGAGCGCCGCGAGGGTGTCCAGTTGCAGCGGGCGATCCAGATGCTGCTTCATGTAGGCGATTGTTTGCGCAATCTTTTGCTGGGCGTCGGGCTGTTCCCGCCAGCTTTCGTGACGGTGCCGGATGGATATGGCGAGCAGATGGGCCAGCGCGTGCGAAGTCTGCAGCCGCTGCGGCTGCGTGTAGCCATGCTCAAGCGCGTTCAAGACTTCCTCAAACAACGCCAGCCATTGCGGGTCTTCCCCAAGAAACACCACCGGCCGGTCGAGGGATACGCGGAGTTCGGCCAGATACTCTTGGAGGAGCGCGCCCTGCGCATGAAACCAATGGATGGTCCAGGGTTGCTTATCGTCGGCACCGTAAACATGCGGCGTCCCCGGCGGCACCACCAGCATTTCGCCGGGCCCGACGGCGTGCCGCGTCCCGTTCCATTCGCACCAGCCGGCGCCGCGGACGCAGTAGATGAATATCGCCTGGTCCACGCCCTGCGTTCGCTCGCGCAGATGTCCCCGCGCGCGGGGGAAATAGCCAACATCCGTCGGCATCAAACCGCACAACAACGGTTGTTGCCGGGCTTGCGCCAGCACGGCGCGCGGCAGCACGGCGATGCGTTGGCCGGGGAAGCCCTCGCCTTTTTGCCGCTGATTCATGCGGCGGAGCATAGCGGGGGGCAGGAAAATTATCCATATCAATTGGCCTATCGTCCATTGCTCCGGAGGCGGGCTCTCCTCTAGTCTAAGGCAAACCAAAATCCCGCTGGTGAGCCTATCGCAAAACCACAGCTTTGGCTTCGCCCGGGTTTGCATGCCGCGATGAAAAACCATAAGCCAGTGCAGACGCAAGTGACGGAGATCGTTCTGCCGACGTATCTGCCCGCCGCGCCGGATAAGAACCCGATGTTTCTGGAGAAGCGGGTGTATCAAGGCAGCAGCGGCAAGGTTTACCCGCTGCCCTTCACCGACCGCATCGCAGAAAAACCGGTGGAGCGCGCGTGGCGGGCGATTTGGATCCAGAACGAATATCTGCGCGTGCTCGTATTGCCCGAGATCGGTGGTCGCATCCACGCGATCCAGGACCAGACCAACGGCTATGATTTAATTTACAACCAGCACGTCATCAAACCCGCGCTGGTCGGTCTGGCCGGACCGTGGATTTCCGGCGGCATCGAATTCAACTGGCCGCAGCATCACCGGCCCGCGACCTTCCTGCCCGTAGATTATGAGATTGAAAAACATCCGGACGGCTCGGTGACCGTCTGGTGCAGCGATCATGATCCGATGGCGCGCATGAAGGGCATGCACGGGGTCTGTTTGCATCCCGGCAAAGCCTGCGTCGAACTCAAGGCGCGCGTCTACAACCGCACGCCGCTGACTCAGACATTTCTTTGGTGGGCCAACGTCGCCACCCGCGTCCATGCGGCATACCAAAGCTTCTTTCCGCCGGATGTCTATTACGTCGCGGATCATGCGCGCCGTTCGATGATCGAGTATCCGCTGGCCCGGGGAAATTACTACGGCGTGGATTACGGCGAACGCGGGCGCAAAGGCGTTCCCGGGAACGAAGTGCCAACGCAATTCATTCCGCCGCACGCAGGCGGCCAAGCGCCGGTGAATTACGCGCCCAACGACCTTTCCTTCTACGCGAACATTCCCGTGCCGACTTCCTACATGTGCATGGGGAGCCAGGCGGATTTCTTCGGCGGCTACGATTACGCGGCGCAGGCGGGCATCATCCACATCGCCAACCACCACATCTCGCCCGGCAAGAAACAGTGGACGTGGGGCAATCACGAGT
>JBAVML010000338.1:0-4677 GCA_049690035.1 Chthoniobacteraceae bacterium | reverse complement strand
AGGTGATGCCGTCCATGCGCGGCATCTCGATGTCCAGGGTGAGCACGTCGGGCTTGAGCGCGACGATCATGTCGCGCGCGACGTAGGGATCGGGAGCGGCGCCGACGACTTCGATCTGCGGATCGTGCGCCAGCGACTCGGCGATCATCTTCCTCACCATCGAGGAGTCATCGACGATCAGGACGCGAATTTTACGGGGTTGGCTCATGGGGCGAGGCGAGTTCGGGTTCGGATTGCAGGAGGTCGAAGGCAGTCATCACGAGGACATCGAGATCGCGTGGAGCGAGTCCGAGGGCCTCGGGAACTTCGCTGACCATCGGGATGGCGAAGCTGTCCCAGCCCGGGGCGGAGCCGGCTTCATGGGCGATTCCATTGGCAAGGTGGACGATTGCCGAGAGGGCGGGAGCGGGCTGGAGCGGCGGCGCGTGATGATGAGCCACGGCTTCCACGATATTCTCCGGCAAATTCCAGCGCGTGAGCAACGCGGCGCCGACCTCAGCGTGGTCGCAACCGATTACGTTTCGCTCCGCGCTGAGCCGGTGTTCGCCAGTGGCGATCAGCGCCTGGACGGCGGCCTGCTTGCAAGGGTCGAGAGTGGTGTTGAGGACCAGCTTGCCGATGTCGTGGACGAGGGCGGCGGTGAATACGATCGAGGCATCGCCAGGGAAGCCCTCCGCCGACTCGATGATCTTGCGGGCGAGTAGCGCGGTGAGAAGCGAGTGCTGCCAGAGTTCGTGGTCCTCGATCGCGTAGCCGGTCAGCGGCGTATTCATCATGCTGCCGAAGCCGACGGCCATGACGATGCGATGGAGTTGCGCGAAGCCGAGGCGAAGCAGCGCCTGGGAGATCGAACCGACGGGACTGGCACAGCCGAACCACGCGGAGTTGCAGAGCGAAAGCACTTTCGCGCTGAGTACTCCGTCCATCTCGACGACGCGGATCACCGCGTCCGAGTCGGCGTCGGGGCGATTGAGCAAGCCGAGGAGCCGGACTACCGACGGCGCCGGCGGTCGGAGATCGGTGACTTTTGAAACCAATGCTTCTGCATTCATCATGGGGAACCCTCCGTTCAACGAATCTGAGCTTAAAATTGGACGCTCGGACATCATAAAAGAATGACCTCCTTCCCTGGCACCTGCACGGAGAACTGCCCCGTGCTCAAATCTAGACGCACCGTGCGGCTCACCCGCCCGCCGGTATCCGCCGCCGCGATCCGGACTCCATTGCGCGCGAGGATGATTTCGAGCGCCTGAAAATTCCGATCGCCGATGTTGAAGACGCGCTTTTCATCGAGGAACTGCGCGCCGCCCGCAACCTTGAGAATGACCCGCGATTTCTCTCCACCCAATTCATAGACCGCCCGGAAGAGTGAGGGCACGCCCGTATCCACGAACATGTGCGGCTTCATCGCAGCGCGGCCGGGATTGATCGTGGAATCCGGCAGCATCAAGTGAAGCAACCCGCCGACCTTTTTCACCGGATCAAAGATCGCGACCCCCAGACAGGAGCCGAGCGAATAGGTCACGATCTGCGCTGCGGGATCATTGCTGGCAAGCATGTCCCCCACGCCGACCACGAGGTTCTTCTTCGGAGGCGTGATGACCCATGGTGACGCTGGTGCGTGAATACCGGAATTGGACATCAGCATTCTTCGCTGCGGTAAACGGCTGGTTTGACCTGCTTCAGCCCATGGCGGACGCCCATCAGGCTCTCGGAATGTCCGACGATCAAATACCCGCCTGGCGCGAGCTGCCGGACGAGTTTGGCGACGAGTTGTTGCTGAGTTTCCTGATCGAAATAAATCATGACATTGCGGCAGAAAATGACGTGCTGTTCGCGGGCCACGGGATAGGTGGGCTGGAGCAGGTTGAGATGGTGGAAGGTGATCGCTTTGCGCAGCGCGTCCTTCACCCGGTAGTGGCCTGAGTTTGCGCCGGTGCCTCGCTGGAAATAGCGGGGCAGCAGTTCCGGCTCGGGGAGCTTTACCCGCTCCGCGGCGTAGATGCCGGCGCGAGCGGTGGCGAGGATTCGCGTGGAAATGTCCGAGCCTTCGATCCGCCAATCCAGCCCGCCTTGCAGGCGCGCGAACTCGGCCAGGACGATCGCGATGGTGTAGGGCTCTTCGCCCGAAGAACTCGCCGCACTCCAGACGCGGAGAGGCTCGCGTTTCCTGGCGAGGCGTGGCGTCATCTCCGGCAGGATGTGATCTCGGAGGAAGTCGAGGTGCGCTGCTTCGCGAAAGAAGTGGGTGTGGTTGGTGGACATCATGTCCACCAGTTGCTCGATCTCCTCATCTCCCCGCGGTGAACGCAGGACGGCGCAATACGCGTCGAAGGAATCTAATCCCAACTGGCGCAACCGTTTTCCCAAACGCCCGGTCACCAGCGCCTGCTTGTCCGGACCGAGCCGGATGCGGCTGTGCTCATAGACCAGCCCGGCGATGAACTCGTACGCTTCGGGCGAAAGCCCAGTGTGAGTGGCGATCAGCGGCATCCCGAAGATCAAAAATCCTGGAAGCCGCCGCGTCCGCCGCGCGAACCCGTCGGCTCCGGCATGGCGAAGTCCAGATCGTCGGCTGCACTCACCGGTTTCCGGACCGCCGCCCTGGGTGTGGTGATTGATCTCAAAGCGCGCGGGGTTGCTGCCGGTTTCGGTGGCTCCGGCTCGCTCGTGGCGCCCACGAGTTGTTGCAGCGTGAGAACGGTTGCCTTGAGCATCTCGGCCTGGGCATTGAGTTCTTCTGAGGAGGCGGCGCACTCCTCGGCGTTGGCTGCGTTGCTCTGGGTGACTTTGTCCATCTGCGTGACGCCGAGGTTGATCTGCGCGATGCCATCCGCCTGTTCGCGCGACGCGCTGGCGATCTCGGCGACGATGCTGTCCATCTGCTGCGCCTTGGCTTGAATCTCCTCGAGGCTGCGGCCGACCTTGGCGCAGATCTGCGCGCCGCGGTCGCTCTTTTGCACGGAATCTTCGATCTTGACCGCGGTTTCCCGGGCGGCCGTGGCGCAGCGTTGCGCGAGGTTGCGCACTTCATCGGCCACGACGGCGAAGCCCATGCCAGCCTCGCCGGCGCGGGCGGCTTCGACGGCTGCGTTGAGCGCGAGGATGTTGGTTTGAAAGGCGATCTCGTCGATGTTCTTGAGGATCTTGGTGATGTCGCTGCTGGCGGACTTGATGGCTTCCATCGCGTTGATCATCTCCCGCATTTCAGCGGCACCGGTGTCCGCCGCGTGGCGGGTTTGCTCGGCGAGTGTTTTGGCGGTGGAGGAATTCTCCGCGTTGCGTTTCACCATGCTGCTCGTCTCTTCGAGGGAAGCCCCGGTCTCCTCGAGCGACGCCGCTTGTTCACTGGCCGATTCGGCGAGCGACTGGCTGGAGGCGGACACCTGGCTGGCTGCCGAAGACGTTTCGTCCGCGCCGGCGGCGAGCGTCTCGGCGATGACCAGGAGCGGGCGGGCGAGCGAACGTCCCAGCCACCAACCGATTCCCAACAGGCCGGCGATGCTGGCGATGATGGTGATCAGGATGTTTCGGAGTTGCGCCTTCATGGCCGCCAGCGCCTGAGCCTCCGGCGCGCGGACGAGCACGCTCCACTTGAGGCCGGGGAAGCCCAATGCGCCGTTGGTCGGCGCGTAGCCGGTCAGTTGATCGGCGCGCTCGCGAGGATCGTGGGCGAGCGCGTGGCCCGCCTTGCCGGCGAGCATTTGTTTCGCCGGCTCATACCCTTCTTCGGCAAGGTTGCGTTTGAGAATCACCGCGGGATCGTGCTCCACGGTCTCCTTGCCGCCGTTCCGCGCGGGGTCAAAGTCCACGATCACGCGGCCGGTCCGGTCGAGCACCGTCACGTCCGCCTGGGCGAGGCCTCCATCCTTCAGATCCCGATACGCTTCGGCGACGACTTCCTCGACGAGTGAGAAGTTGGCGCAGTTGTGCCAGACGCCGATCGTCTTGCCGGCTGGGTCTTGCACGGGCGCGGAAAACCCGAGGACGAGTCCGTCCGCTCCGTAGATTTTTTTCACCTCCTCGTCGGCATGCACGTCCTGGACAAAGGTTCCATCCAGCGTGGCGGTCTTAAGGAAGTTGCCTGCGATACAGGCACGGAACCAATCGGTGTCCTTGAAGTTCTTGCCATAAAGCCACGCGGTGTCGATCGGCTTGCCCGTGGGATCCTTGTCATTGACCGCCACGACCTTGCCCTCGAGGTCCACCACGAAGCTCAAGAGGTAGAAGCCGTAGAGCTTCGCGTAGTTGTTTGCGGCGGCGGCGATCTTGTTTTTCTCGCTGCCGACCTGGTACCAGGAGGGGCGATCGTTGACCGCCTCGTTGACGCCGAAAGCCTGCACGTCGCCGTAGCGCTCAAACAGGTTGCGATCGATCTTGTCGCCGATGCTGTCGGCCACCGTTTGGTAATTGCCGCCAATGTCTTCGGCCATATGGCTTGCGGTTCGGATCGCCAGGTAGCCGATGACGGCGGCGGGAATGAGGCCAGTGATGACGATGGCCAGGATGAGTCTCGTCGTGAGCGGGAGTTTCATGGGAGTGGTGTTGGTCGCTGATCAAAAATCTTGAAAACCGTCGTGCCTGCTGCGGGAAACCGTCGGCTCCGGCATGGTGAAGTCGAGGTCATCGGAGACGCGCGCCATCGAGCGGACCGGCGCCTTGGGCGCGGCTGCGGGC
>JBAVML010000337.1:0-2205 GCA_049690035.1 Chthoniobacteraceae bacterium | reverse complement strand
GGCGC
This sequence comes from Chthoniobacteraceae bacterium, assembly GCA_049690035.1. Lineage (GTDB taxonomy): Bacteria > Verrucomicrobiota > Verrucomicrobiia > Chthoniobacterales > Chthoniobacteraceae > Chthoniobacter. Next base: position 2,200 of record JBAVML010000337.1, on the reverse strand, counting down.
GATCGAGCCGCATCGCGATTACGAATTCGGCTCGGGCGTGGCGAAGGGCGGGAAGAAGCTCAGCGACATCGATCGCGTGCCGGGCATTTGGCCGGACAACGAGACGGTGCGCAACGACCTGCTCGACTACGCGTTCGAGGTGGAGCACTTCGACCGGCACCTCGGGCGAATGCTCGAGTCGCTGGAAAAGCGTGGGCTGCTCGACAACACGCTTGTGATCGTGACCGGGGATCATGGCATGCCCTTTCCTCGCTCAAAAGGAAATGCCTACGAGATCTCCAATCACGTGCCGTTCGCGGCGATGTGGAAGGGCGGGATCGTCAAGTCCGGCCGGACCGTCGAGGACTACGTGAGCTTCATCGACATCGCGCCGACGTTGATCGAGGTCGCCGGGTTGAGTTGGGCGGAGACGAAAATGGCGGAGTCGCCCGGCCGCAGTCTCACCGACATCTTTCGCTCGGAGAAAAGTGGACAGGTCATCGCGGCGCGCGATCACGTGCTGATCGGCAAGGAGCGGACCGACATCGGTCGCCCGAACGACTGGGGTTACCCGATCCGCGGGATCATACGCGACGGGATGATCTATCTGCACAACTTCGAGCCGACGCGCTGGCCAGCGGGAAATCCGGAGACGGGTTACCTCGATTGCGATGGCGGCGCGACGAAGAGTTTCATCCTTTCCGCGCACCGCGAAAACCCGAGCAACGAGCCGTGGCAACTCTGTTTCGGAAGGCGGCCAGCGGACGAACTCTACGATCTAAAAACCGATCCCGATTGCATCCGCAACCTCGCTTCGAACCCCGCTGCCGAGAATCGCCGCGCGCAGTTGTACGACGCGCTGGTGGCGGAACTCAAGGCGCAGGGCGATCCGCGGATCGTCGGCGATGGCAGCATCTTCGACAAATATCCGCACGCAAACCCGGGGAACGTGGGCTTCTACAAGCGCTTCATGGCGGGGGAGAAGCTGAAGGCCAATTGGGTGAACGAGAGCGACTTCGAAAAGCAGCCGATCGCGCCCGCCGCGAAATAGATGTTTGCGGTGTTGCCCGCCGCTTTTCCCTCATGCTCAATACCGCTGTGAAATCCCTCATCTTCGCCCTCCTCCTCGCCCTCACGGCCTCGCCGCTCTTCGCCGAAGACGCGCCGCTCAACACGCTCACCGACGCGGAAAAAGCCGCCGGCTGGAAGCTGCTCTTCGACGGCAAGGACGCGTCGCAGCGGTGGCGCGGCTACAAGAAGGACGTGATGGGCGACAAATGGGTCGCAGAGGACGGCGCGCTCGTGCTGAAAGGCAAAGGCGGCGGCGACATCATCACGAAGGATGAGTTCGAAAGCTTCGAGTTTTCCGTCGATTGGAAGATCAGCGAGGGCGGCAATTCCGGCGTGATGTTCAAAGTGCAGGAGACCGATGGCCCGCCATGGGCGACCGGACCGGAGGCGCAGATTCAGGATAACACGAAGGGGCACGATCCGCAGAAAGCGGGCTGGATGTATCAGCTCTACGCGGCCGAGGTGGACACCACGAAACCGGTCGGCGAGTGGAACAACTTCGTCCTGAAATGCGAGAAGACACCTGCCGGGACGTATCGCTGCGTGCATACGATGAACGGCACGAAATACGTCGAGTACGAGATCGGCTCGGCGGATTGGAACGAGAAGGTCGCGAAGTCGAAGTTCGCGTCCAAGCCGGGCTTCGCCAAGTCGGCTGGGGGGCACATCTGCCTGCAGGATCACGGCAACGAAGTAGCTTTTCGGAATATCAAAATCCGCGTGCTTCCTTGAGCTGCGGCAGTCACTTGCGGCACTCGGACGCGTCTGATTAGCTACACGAAACAAATGCAAGAAGTCTCAGGTTCGGCCTCCCGTTTTACCATTTCCGCACTCCGTCTCTGCAGCTTCGGCTGGCTCGCGGTTGCGCTGGTGGGAACGGTATTCTCGGCCGCGCCGCCGGGGGCGAAGTTCGGCACTGGGAAGATCGCCGTTTCCACGCAGCCGGCGGGGGCCGCCATTTATGTCGATGGTCATCCTTACGGCAAGGCGCCCGCGCAGGTAGAGGGGCTCGGGCCCGGACGCTATTTCATCCGCGCGGAACTCGACGGCTATCGGCCCGCCGAAGCGGTCGTGGAAATGCCCTCGAGCCAGGGCAGCCAATCCGTCTCGCTGGAACTTCTCTCGAACAGCGCGCCGCGCCGTGCGGAAC
>JBAVML010000336.1:0-4350 GCA_049690035.1 Chthoniobacteraceae bacterium | reverse complement strand
GCGTGGGGATTTTTCCTCATCATGGGCGTGCGCGATCCCGACGGCGGCGTAAAGGCGCTCTGGCCGATCTTCGGCATCGCCAATCAACTCCTCGCCAGCATCGCCCTCTGCCTTGCCACGACGATTTTGTTGAAGATGCAGCTCGCGCGGAAACGTCCGCCCGCGCTCGTCTTCGTCACGCTCATCCCGCTCGCGTGGCTGCTCACCGTCACCATCACCGCTGGCGTCACCAAGGTCTGGGATGCCAATCCGAAGATCGGCTTCCTCGCCGCCGCGCGCGCCGCGGAAGGCAAAATTCCCGCGCTCGAACAAACCGCCGCCGCTGCCGACACCACCGCCCTTCCCGCCGCGGAGAAGGCCGTAAAGATCCAGCGCACCATCCGCTTCAACAACACAGTCGATGCCTGGGTCACCGGCATCTTCCTCACCCTCGTCTCCGGCATTGTCGTGCTCAGCTTTGCCGAATGGCTAAAGCTCCTTGGCGGCAGCCGCGAACCGAAGCTCAGCGAAACCGAACCCGTCTGGCTCCCCGCCGATGCACTCGGCAGCGCGCGACCGGTCAATGTCTTCGGCGCCGCCGCGCTCGCGTTCACCATGCTCAAGGAAGTCTCCGGCCAGGCCGACCTCGACCGCGCCCAGCAACACGCCGAAACCTGTAACCGCGAGCAGGCGCGCACCCCGCGCGGCCGGCAGAACGTCTTCCTCACCGCCACCGAACACCGCTTCACCGGCATCCGCCGCTGCTGCTAGGGATATGCATCTGCCGATCAGCGTTCTTCCTTCGAGTTAGTCAGCAGTTCCCTAGGGCTTCGCCTTGTCGAGGGAACTGATCACTTCCTCGGCTTTTCTCTCGGCCTCGGCTTCCTTGCTTTCGTTCATGAGCTGCTGAATTTCTTTGGCCCGCTCGACAAGTTCGGGTGGAACGGCGCCGTCCTTGAACCGCGCGTGAATGGCGGCGCGCAGGTCCTCGAGTTTCTTCTCGAGGCGTTTTCTTTGATCGGCATTCGTGGCCGCCTTGGCCATGAGGTCGTCGCGGAGCTGGCGGGCCTTGGCGAGCTGCGCCGGGGTGAGCACGTGGCGGACGGCGAGCAGCGTGTTCATGTGGAGTAGCTTGATGTCGCCTTCGTGATCGAGCACGGCGCGCAATTTTTCGTCGGCTTTGTCGGGATCGGGCTGGTCTTCCTTGAGCAGGGTCTGGAGGGCGCGAGCCGCTTCATCGAGCTGTCTTTTGTTTTCCTCGAAGGCGGATTTCGCGGAGCCCATCAGTTCGTCGATGGCTTGCAACTGCGCTTCGCTGAGGCCGAGGGCTTCGCGCTGGGCGGAGAGGAATTCGGCGGGGAATAGCTCGGAATCGAGAGCTTCACCGGCGGCGCGGAGCGTCCCGGAGAACAGGCTGATGAGGGAGAGGAGGACTATGAGGCGTTTCATGGAGAAAGGGGTGTGCGGCCGGGCGGACGACGCACCTCATGTAGTCCCCACCGGGGTGGGGAGCAAGCGGCACGGGGTGGAGCGGAAGGCATTTTCTGCCGGGTAGAAGCTGCCTGCATCCAAGTGAGTGACAGCGTGAAAGCAAGCATCCATCTGGGTTCCCGGTCAGTGGCACATCCGTTGCTAAGTCGGCCCTTGCATGAACATCGGCATCTACAAGAGCGCTTCCGCCATGGTCGCCCTCGACCGTTGGCAGGAGTCGATCTCGCAAAATATTGCGTCGGCTTCCGTGCCCGGTTTTCGGAAGACCGAAGGTGCCTTCGCCAGCAAGTCGGCCGAGTTGGAGCGCTTCGGAGCCGATGGGCGCTCGGTGAAAGAGGCGCGCGGGGTGATGCCGACGGCTACGTCGCAGATCAGCCTGCAGCCGGGCGAGCTTCGCGCGACGGGGAACGAAACGGACTTTGCGATCCAGGGCCGTGGTTTCTTTAAGGTGCAGCTCGAGAAGGGGAAGGTGGGCTACACTCGGGATGGGGAATTTCATTTGAATGCCGAACGCACGCTGGTCAACAAGGCAGGGCGTCCGGTGTTCGGCGATGGTGGGCCGATCGTCTTCAAGCCGGAAGGCGGGAAGATCTCGCTGAGCGCAGATGGCACGCTGGTGCAGGGGGAAGCGGCGGTGGGCAAGCTGCCGATCTATGATTTCAAGGACACCGACAAGCTCCGCCGCATGGGCGACGGTTTGCTGAACGCCGAGGATGAAAAAGTGCAGCCGAAGCTCGTGGAGACGCCCGAGATCATCAACGGCGTGCTCGAGATGAGCAACGTGCAGCCGCTTCAAGAAATGGTGAACATGATCACCGTCGCGCGCGCTTACGAAGCGAACCAGAAAGTCATCATCAGCGGCAACGATCTGCTGGAAAAAGCGATCCAAAGCCTCGGTGCCTCGGCCTGACTAGTTAGATAACCCGTAACTCCAATGATCCAGTCACTTTATTCCGGAGCCACGGGCATGGAAGCCCAGCAGCTCAATCTAAATACCATCGCCAACAACCTGGCGAACGCGAACACGACGGGCTACAAGCGCAGCAAGATCGAGTTTCAGGATCTGCTCTACCAGCGCCCACGCACCGTGGGTGCCGATGCGGGTGCGGGGAATGTGGTGCCGACCGGCATCGAGATCGGCAATGGGAGCAAGGTGGTCTCGACCGCGAAGGTCTTCACGCAAGGCCAGCTCAAGCAGACGGGCGAAAAGATGGACATCGCCATCGATGGCGAAGGATTTCTCGAAGTGCAGCGGGGCGACGGAACCAAAGCTTACACCCGCGACGGCGCGCTGAAGATCGACGGGCAGGGGCGCGTCGTGACGAGCGATGGCTTGCAGGTGCTGAGCGGTTTTCAGCCGATCGCGACGGGCGCCACGGGCGTGGCGATTGCCGGAGGTGGCGAGGTCACGGTGACGAGTTCCGGAGGCAGTCAGAACTTCCGCATCCAGCTCACGCGCTTCGCCAACCCAAGCGGACTGCGCAGCCTCGGCGGGAATCTTTATGAAGAAACGCCGGCGAGCGGGACGGCGGAAACCGGTAACCCGAGCGAGGCGGGATTCGGCGCGATTCAGCAGGGCTTCATCGAGACGTCGAACGTCAACATCGTCGAGGAAATGGTGAACATGATCCAGGCGCAGCGGGCCTATGAGATCAATTCGAAGTCGATCCAGACCTCCGATGAAATGCTGGAGAAGGTCAACGGGCTCAAACGATGATCCGGCTGATTACGATTTTCATTGGCCTGCTCACCGTCGCCGCCAACGCGGAACTCGGGTCGCTGCTGGAACCGGTTTTCGTGGCGAATGGGATCGCCCAGGCGAGCGGCATGAATCTCGATCGCGTGGTGAAACGCTTACAGGTCGAAGCCGGACGGCACTCCCTCGACGGCGAGACGTTGCTCCGCGAAGTGGCGAAGGAACTGGCGCTGCGCTTTGGCGTGAACGGGGAACTCAAGCTCAGCTTCGTGCGTCCATGGTCTTCTGTGCAGATGCCGGCGGACGATTTCAGCGTGACGGTGACGGACGCACCGCCGGATGGGCTCGCGAGCAGCTTCGTGGTGCGGGTGAAAGTTGTTTCCGCCGCCGAGACGGTGGGCGAGTGGTCGCTGGCGGTGCGCGCGCAGCTCATTCAGGACATGTGGGCGGCGAATGGCCGCATCGAACGCGGCCAGCCGCTCGATCGCTCGGTGCTGGCCGTGCAGAAGGTGGATGTGTTGCGCGATCGGCAGGCATTTCTTTCCGCGGATCTCGACCCCGCAACTTTCGACACCGCGCAGCCGATCACTTCGCCGCGGCTGCTCGTCCGCCGCGATGTGACGGAGCGGCCGGTCGTGCGCAAGGGGCAGATGGTGGAAGTCGTGGCGAAGCAGGGTCTCCTGGCGATCACCATGAAGGCGCTCGCGCTGGAAGCGGGTGCGACCGGCTCGATGATCAAGCTGCGCAACGTCCAAAGCCTCAAGGAATTCACCGGCCAAATCATCAATGAAAGCAAAGTTCAGGTTCAGTTCTAACGCGCTCTTATGCGCACTCATCCTCGCCGCGGTTCGCGCTCAGGCGGGGTCATTGTGGAAAGACGGGGTGACCGACGAGCGCGGGATGTTCGCCGACAAACGCGCGCGCCGGGTCGGTGACATCGTGACCATCGTGGTGCAGGAGACGGCGACCCAGAGCAACAGCGTGCGTTTGAAAACTGACAAGGACAGCAAGTCGGGCGTCGAAGGTGTCGCGAGCAATATCGTGAACAACTTCCTGAGCAACCTGCCGACGAAGGTCTTCAGCAAACAAATCGCGGAGAACACCCCTAAGAACGTCAACGTCACCATCCCGACGGCACCGAGTCTGCCGGTCAGCGGTTCGAACGAATACACCGGCGGCGGCGA
>JBAVML010000335.1:0-5444 GCA_049690035.1 Chthoniobacteraceae bacterium | reverse complement strand
GCGTGAGGTTGATCTTCGCCGGCGCGAGGAACTCCATGATCGCGCGGATCAATGCGCAACCGGAACCACTGCGCGATGCGCCCCTTTCAAAAGCTGCGCCGTCTGCGAATCGCCAGGATTCACCTGCGAGACCAGTTCACGGCCATTCGTCATCGGGCGCCCTTCGTTCGCCCAGCGCACGATTGCTCCGTCGAGAATCATGACGCTGCCGTAACCGGCGCGTTGCAACCGCCGCCCGTAAACAGCCGATCGTTCGCCGGTCGAGCAATAGATGACGATGGCTCGCTGATGATCGTCAGGGAGGTCGTCGGGGCTGAGCTCCGCGTCCGCGTTGACGTGGTGGGCTTCGATGAGGTGGCTGGTGGCAAACTCTTCGTCCGAGCGGACGTCCAGCAAGACAGGCTTCGAGCTTTTCGGCGCAGCGAGCCAGGCGGCGAGATCCGAAGTGCTGATGTGCGCCACGTCAGGATATTCCTTGCGGATGCGTTCGCTCACGAGCCCGAGGCGCCATCCGGGAAAAGCCAGCCACAGCCCGACCGCGACGGTCGCCACCAGCGCCAGTTGCATCAGTCCGAAGCCGATCTGGACCCGGGACAGCGGCATCTAGCGAATGCTGCGGGCGCCGACTCGTCGCTGCCCCGGCAAGTCGGCGCGCCCCCCGCCCGAGCCCCCGCCAGGACCGCCCGAGGTCAGGCGGGAGAGGCTGCCATCCATGTCGATCCGCAGCCCGGATTCCTTGGTGTTCTCGGTGCGAATCGACGGCTCCCAGCGGGCATACCAGAATCGTTTCCCGCCAGTCAGGGTCGAATCCTCGAGCGTCAAGCTCCCGATGTAGTGTTGGCCGGCAAGTCCGCGATCGGCGAGGTGCGTCATCGCCAGCTTCAACGCCTGTTCGATCGGAACCGCGGGCGGCTCGGCGTCGAGCGCGGCGATCGAGGACAGGGTGAGAAAGGCGAGGAGGATGGGGAGCTTCATGGAGAACGCAGGGAGGTTCAGGCGTTGCGATTGACGCAGTTCAGATCCTCGAAGGAAACGAGCAGCCGCTTGGTCGCGGAATCTTCCGCCGCGCCGAGCCACACGCGCGGGTCGTATTGTTTTTTGTTGGGAGCATCGGGCCCTTTCGGGTTGCCGATCTGACCTTGCAAAAAGTCGTGGTTCTTCGCCTCGTAGGCGCGCACGCCGTCCCAGAAAGCCCACTGCACATCGGTATCGAGGTTCATCTTGATCGCGCCGTAGCTGATCGCCTCGCGGATCTCCTCGCGCGTCGAGCCCGAGCCACCGTGGAAGACGAAGTTCACCGGTTTGGGCCCGGTGCCCAGCGTCTTCTCGATGTAGTCCTGCGAGTTCTTCAGGATCGTCGGCTTGAGCTTCACGTTGCCGGGCTTGTAAACGCCGTGCACGTTGCCGAACGCGGCGGCGATGGTGAAGTTCGGGCTGATCTTGCTCAGGGTCGCGTAGGCTTCCGCCACTTCCTCGGGCTTGGTGTACAGGCTCGCTTCCTCGACGCCGGAATTGTCCACGCCGTCCTCTTCACCGCCGGTGACGCCGAGCTCAATCTCGAGCGTCATTCCCATCTTCGTCATGCGACCGAGGTACTTCGCGCAGATTTCGAGATTCTCGTGCAGCGGTTCTTCGGAAAGGTCGAGCATGTGCGAGCTGTAGAGCGGCTTGCCGGTCTTCGCGAATTGCTCCTCGCTCGCCGCGAGCAGGCCGTCCACCCACGGCAGCAGCTTCTTCGCGCAATGGTCGGTGTTCAAAACCACGGGCACACCATAGGCCTTTGCCGCCGCGTCCACGTAGTGCGCGCCGGCGATACCACCGAGGATCGGCCCGAGCTGATTGTCTCCTTTCACACCCTTGCCGATGAAGAACTGCGCACCGCCGTTCGAGAACTGAATCATCGTCGGAGAATTCAGCTCACGGGCAGCGGCCAAGGTCGCGTTCACCGAATTGGTGCCGATGCAATTGATCGCCGGCAGGGCGAAGCCGGTGGCTTTGGCGTAGTCGAGAAGTTCTTTCACTTCGGCGCCGAAGAGAACGCCAGCGCGAAAACGTTTGTGGTCAGACATGGATATGGATGAATTGGTTAGTTTGAATCCGCAGCGGAGAGGCCTTACCACGGGTGCTGCGCGAAGGGGAGGACAAATCGATTCGCAGCCCGCGGTTTCGGCAATGGAAGCGTGGTCGAGGAAAAAGAGGATGCGATCAATTGACGGCGTGAGAGTGATCGTTCGCGACTTTCTTTTCCGCGTCTTCTGCGCGAGATTGCACGCATGAAGGCCCCCAAGAACCTCTCGCTGTGCATCGCCATATTCCTCACCATCGCTGCCAGCGCCGGCGCTGCTGATCCTGTCACCGACCTGCTCAATGAAGCCAAGACCGCCGTACAGCGCGGCGAGCTCGACGCAGCCAAAGCCAAGCTGCAGGCCGTAAAATCGCTCGATCCAAAAAACAAAACCGCGACGGAATACCTCCGCCAAATCCAGGCGAAGGAAGCCGCGGAAGGCGGTGGCAGCGACCGCGCCTTCTCGAAGCTCATCGTGCCCAGCGTGCAGTTTCGCGAGGCGGAACTCAGCGCCGTCCTGGAAGCGTTACGCGTGCAGGTCAATAAGCTCACCAATGGCAAGCAAGCGATCAACTTCGTCGTCCTCCTCCCTGAAGCGCAGGCCAAAACGCCGATCACGCTAAGCCTCTCGAACGTGCCTTTCCCCGAGGTATTGAAATACATCGGCACGCTCGCAAACGTGAGCTTCGCCTTCGACAAATACGCGATCACGGTGCGCCCCGCCGGAGCCGCGAAGGAAGAGCCAAAGACCGACGAGGCGCCAAAGGTGAAAGGGCTGTAGCAAGACGAGGCCGGCGGAAAAAACAGTGCGCTCAACGGCCGCAAATACGAGCGGCGGGCGTTTCTCCCCGGCTATGCGCTCGCGGCCAATTCCGGCACCCGCAAACAGCGCTCGGGAACTGCAGCGGGCCGGCGGGCGATGACGATCGTGGAGAGGCCGGCGATCGGGAGGACGCGGTCGAGCAGGCGGAAGATCGGCGTCAGCGCGTTGTAGATCTTGAGCTGCCAGGGCTTGAGCGCCTTTTGGCCGCCGAGGGTATTGCTCACCCACCAGGCGAGGACACCGGCTTTGTTGAAAAACATCTGCTTCTCCACGGCGAAACCCGCGTCGCGGAATTTCCCTTCCAGTTCACCCGCCTCATAACGGCGGTGGTGACCGAGCAGGCGATCGAACTCGCTGTAGAGCCGCATGCCGTAGGGAACGAGGACGACGACGCGGCAGCCCTCGGGCACGGTCTCGAAGAGACGGCTGAGCACGGCGCGGTCGTCTTCGATGTGCTCGAGGACGTTCAGGAAAACGACGCTCTCCGGGGCGAAGAATCGGAGCTGCTCGAAATCCTCGGCGAGGGTCAGGTCGAGCTGGCTGAAGCGCAGGCCGGGATTCTCGCTCCAGCGCTGCTGGAGTTCGTCGAGGTAATCCCGGCGGTAGTCCGTGAGGAGGACGTGCTCGTGGCTGCGGATGAAGCGGCTGAGATTCCCCCGCCCCACGCCGAGTTCGGCGACGCGCTGGCCGAGGTAGGGGCGGACGGTTTCATACATCCATTGGTTGAAGCGCGGGGCCTGTTCCATGGCATCGAGGGTGACCTTGCCGCTGTCCGCATACTTCGAGCTGAAGCGGTAGCGGACGATGAACCACAGCGCGGCGGCGCCGTCTCGCCAGGTGATTTTTTTCCCCTCCTCGTAGCGGCGCCCGTTGTAGCTGATGGGGACTTCGAACATGCGCAGGCGATTGCGCGCGACCTTCGCCGTGATCTCCGGCTCGATGCCGAAACGGTCGCTGAACAGCGGGATGGCGCGCAGCGCGTCGGCCCGGAACGCCTTGTAGCAGGTCTCCATGTCGGTCCAGTTCGTGTCGTTGAGCATGTTGGCGAGCAGCGTGAGAAAGCGGTTCGCGAGCGTGTGCCAGAAGTAGAGCACCTTGCGCTCGAGCCCGGTGAAGCGGCTGCCGAAGACCACATCCGCGCGGCCATCGAGGATCGGCGCGAGGAGCCGCGGGTAGTCGCGCGGGTCGTACTCCAGATCGGCATCCTGGAAGAGCGCGAGGTCGCCGGTGCTCTCGGCGATGGCGCGGCGCAGCGCGGCGCCCTTCCCCAGATTGCGCGGCTGCTGGAAGATGCGGACCTCGGGATGCGCGGCAGCGAGGCGACTCGCGACGCTCCAGGTCCGGTCCGTGGAGCCGTCGTCCACGAGGATGATCTCGCGCGTCAATTCCTCCGGCAGCGGCGCGGCGAGCACCGACTCGACGCAGGAGCGCAGGGTATCCTGCTCATTGTAGGCGGCGATGAGGATGGAGAGCTTGGTGAAATCCGGCACGCGTGCGGAAAGCAACAAGTCCCGTGCCGCCCTGCCTGCCTAACTCGTTCCCGTGGGCACCATCCGCAAAATGCGCGCGACCTCGCCGAGCATCTCGCGGTTTCGGAATGGCTTGGGCAGAAACCAGCCGGCACCGGCGTCGCGCAGTTCCTGTTCGACGTCGAACTCCACCGCCCCGCTGCAAATGAGGATCGGCGGCATCTGCCCGTGGGTCTTCATCCGCGTGAGCATCTCGATCGCGCCGAGCTGCGGCAGGCAGACATCGGCGATCATCAAATCGAAGTTGCGCCCCTCGCGCTCAAAAGTCTCAATCGCTTCCTCTCCATCCTCCGCAGAGAAAACGTGGTAGCCGTTTCCATGCAAAAGGATCCGGTAGAGTGACATCAGCCCGGGGTCGTCCTCGACGACCATGATCCGCTTTCCTCGCGGCATCTCCGGGATCGGTTCAGCGGCTTCCTCAGCGCGCACGGAGTCGGTGATTGATATCATCTGCGTCCTCTTCGGCAGAACCGGGCCGGGGTTTAGAACTATTTCACCGCGGACGCGGAAACGCGCTCATGGTCCGTCCGGTCGGGACGCAAATCGGAAAAGGCGTCATTGCGACGGATGATCGCCCGATCGCGCTCGAGATCATGCAGCCCGGCCGGAGAAAGGAGCGCTTCCCCGAGACTTTGGGCGCTGTGGTAGAAACGCTCTGCTTTCCCCAACTCCCACTGCCGATGCCAGTGCAGACCGAGACAGGCGTGGACGAGCCCGGAATTTGGCGCCGCCGCGAGAGCCTGCTCAAGACAATCCGTGGCGCGGGTGACTTCGCCGAGATCATCCAGCACCTGGCCGAGCTTGAGCAGCAGGCGCACGTCGCGCGGAAAAATTTTCAGGCCCCGCTCGAACGCGGCCACGGCCTCGCGGCGCGGTTCCGCGGCCCGCGTGGTGTCGCCAGCTTCGAGCGCGAGACAGCGGAGCGCTTCACCCTCGACGTAGGCCGCATCCGGGTCCGCCGCATCCCCGCGAACCGCCCGCCGCGCGAGTTCGAGCGCCGGGGCGAATTGACGATCGCGCAGCGCGA
>JBAVML010000334.1:0-5889 GCA_049690035.1 Chthoniobacteraceae bacterium | reverse complement strand
GGATTATGGAGGTCGAGCTTCCGAATTCCGGCGCCTATCTGCAGGGCTGGATTGATTCCCTCAAAATCCAACAACGAAAAGGCTGGATCATCCGCGCCGCCTCTCATGCGCAGAAAGCCGCGGATTTTATCCTCAACATTCCGGCGGAGGCAGCAAACGGAGGAGCAACGTCGATTACGAAAACAATTGACGTAGAATCGGAAAAAATCGAGTTTTAACGAAACCCTTCAATTTTCTTAAGAGATGCCAGAGGAATTCAGAATTTCGGTCCCCACCGGCAAGCCCCCTCCTTGCTTGAGAGAGTTACTCACCTTCTTGGCAGATACGCGGGAGAAAATTAAAACGTCATATTTGGCAGGGCGCTTGATCGGCGAAGCGATGAGCGAGCCGAACCGCGCCCAAAAGTTCCCGTTTAGTTTCAATAAGTTTACCTACGATTTAGCCGACAGTGGCGGCTACGCGATCACCGTGAATTTCGACAGCCAAAAGCTCAAAGATGAATTCGGCGCATGGTCGAAACCGGCCGGACAGGCAATTTGGTGCTGCAAGGTGTTGCGCATTCAGGTTGAGCGCACTCTCGAAGCGCATAAAATCGACCTGACGCAGGGTTCAGACGACTGGACCGAACTGAGAAATTTTCTTTTTGCAAAGCGGCGGGCACTTCAGCTCAAAAATGGGGATTTCGTTCAACCTGCAATCAACGATTTCAAGCGAGTATTCGGAATCGATCTGGGGAGCGGGAAGAAATCACGTTGATAGACACGAAGGTCATCTAGTAGTGGACTGAGTGGTTTCGGCCCGCTTTTCCGCCTCTTGGCGGATCATCGCCATATAGTTTTGGAAACCGGTCATCGACACTCTTGTGTTCTGAAAAACCTTCTTTTCCGCCACTGCCTCATCCAAAAGTCTTTCAACATATTCACCCGGAGTCATCCCAGATCTTGACGCTAGGCGAAACAATTGGGAGTCCTTCCTCCGCGTCAACTCGAACTCCAATTTTGCCACTTTCCCTCACTGATTCCTTCGGTAGGTCTATCATGATAAAAAGCGTTCGGCAACGGCTTTTCTTGCAATATTCCGGTGCAATTCCGTTAAAATCGGATTTTCGCGCGAACTAGTCGATACGGCCCAAGAAGATTCGCGCGTTTCCGCGTATCGCGTCGTTACAACACTTACTATCGGGAATTCGGGCAATCGTGCGCGAACAGCGTTGGCTTCGCATTCTGCCTCTACAAGATGCAGCCCATATGACTGCCGAAATGATAATCCATTTGGTGATCGCGCTGCCGGCGCTTGCGTTGGTCGCCCACATTCTGAACGCTTTGCGCCTAAAGAAACAGTCAATTCTTGAGAAACTGTTGCATCTGCTCGGCGAAAAACTATCAGCACTTGCAGACGCGAAGCGTGAGCCGAAGAACGGCATTGATTTGGTTTTCAAGGTGAAGATAAGTGGCGCTGCGTTAGAACAGCTTTTGTTCTATCGCACATCCGAAGCGGTGCCTTTGGAAGCCGATCCCGGAATTCCACGACTTGCCCTGATCCACGTTCTTCGGGCGATGGTTACCCAGAGTGCCCGAGGAGAGAAGAAAGGGCTTCAAAGCTCTGAAGCCCTCAGTCATCACTTTGCCGGCGGTTCCTCAAACGCGAGTGCGCTTCCCGGAGCCGCCAGCAGATGAACCTTTTCGGCGAACTCGCCAGCTCCGGCATCGATTCGGGCGAGGCCACTTTTCGTCATGACCAGCCCCGCGCTGGTTCCCGTCAGCTTCAAGATTGACGAGCCTTTGCGCGGCACAATGAATGGCACCGGCGAGATTCGTTTTTCCTCCTCTCCCGGTTTTTGGATCCAGGTCCCTCGCAACTCAGAATCCTGAACCTCACGCGAGAAAATGAAGGATTCCATTCCCACCCACGAAACTCCCGCGCCTCCGGTCACCGGCTTTGCCGTCTTCTGTTGAAGGTCCACTAGCACCCCGCGGGACTGGCCGGCGCAGAACACGTAGCGACCGTTTGGCGACGGCTCGCCGATCCGATTGAAGAAGCCAGGCAACGCGCATACTTCGTCGAGAGCGTGTTTTTTTTGATCGTAAATCACGACGCTCTTGCCTGCCGCGATCATCGCGCAGCGATCATTATCGAGCCACTGGTAGTCGTTCATCGCTCCGCGACCGACCGGGATTTCCTTCAATGCATCGGTGTCCACATCGTAGCAATAGAACTTCCCGTTCTGCAGCCCGACGACTGACTTGCTGTCCGGTGACACCCGTTTCGCTATTTCATTAAGCGGGATGCGCGTCGGATGAACGGAAGCCGCCTGAATGTCGATGCGGAGAAGCTGATTCAGATTCCGCACGATGAGGGTCTTATCCGTTCCAAGAATGATATTCGCCGCGTAATAGCGCTCGTTGAATTGCCCGAGCGTGGTGAGCTGCCGCTCGTTTTTCAGAGCGAGCGTCGGCCAATCGACATCTGCCACCCAAACGTCCTTTTCCTTCGGGAAAGTGATCCATCGATAGTCGTCCGCCACGCCGAACGCGAACTCCCGCAGCAGCTTCGTTTTTACCGATCCGTCCGGCGCATAGCGAACGAATCCAAGTTCATATTGTGCGAGGACCGTTGCCGTTTCCTTTTCCCAGAAAAGTTTCACCGGCATCCCTTCTTTCAGCCAGCCTGTGAAAATCAGTTTTCCGGTTTCCGAGTCGTAGAGGTCGTTGTCCGCCAGGACGAGCCGCCCGTGGTTCAGCTTCACCTTCGCCACCTCATCCGAAACATCGACCGGGGCCGGCGTCGGTATCGGAACGCCCGGCCGAGCCGGCGGAGTGCGGGTGAACCACCAGAACGCGAGCAACGCCGCCGGCACTACAAATAGCAGCGCGGCGACCGAGTATTTCGGAGCGTTCCGAATCAGCCGCCAGATCATTGCGCCGCGTCGCCTGCCGCCTCTTCTTCCGCCGCGGGCGGAGTGATGTAGATGCCCTCGATGAAAGTCTCGTTCCCCTTGTGGTCCTGCATCTCGGTGTCGCTCTCCTTGATCCAAGCGACGCGCTTGGACTTGATTCCCTGCCAGAGCTTCGGCACCAAGCCGCGCCCCCGCACCTGAACCATGATTTCGCCAAAGGCGAGATCGATACATCCCTCTTTCGGGTCGTAGTTGAACCACGCCAAATCCGAATAGGCGAAACACGCCCGGAGCCCGTCGCGCATTTGCAGCTCGAGGAAATCTTCGTGCAGCCCCTCCCCGCCCAACACCGAAAAGAACTTGTCGCCCTCGGACTCTGCCGGTTCAGGCGGTTTCTCCGCCTGCCGCTTCGCTTTGAGGATTTCATCAATCGTATCCTGGGGCATTGTGCTATCTCCCTTTCTTTGGTGTCGGCGGCGGAACTTGCACCTTCGCCTTGGTTTGAGCTTTAGCCTTGGTTTGCGTCTTCGTCGCGCTCTCTGCGTTGCGCTGCTTCAGGCCGTGCTTCGCCGCCTGCTTCGTGTTGCTCTTCGGCCACTTGTTCACCGCCTCCTTGATCCGGCCATTCAGCCGGTTCGCCAGCTTCCGAAGGTTCTGGCCGGCACCTTTGACCGCCTTCGTGGCCCGTTCCATCCGGTCCTTCGCGATGGAAGGTTTCTTGGGTTTCGGCTGCTCTTTCGCCTTCTGGCGGTCCTCCGGGGAAATATGTGGCTGAGTCGGGCGGATGAAACTGCGCCCGCGCTCCGCTTTCGAGCCCCCGGTTTTCGAGACTGACGGACTTCCCTTGGAGCGGCTCTTGCCATCCGGCCCAGCGATCGCCCGACGCATCGCCACATAGGCCTTCCAATTCGTCTCGCCTCCGACCTTGACCTCCTGCCCCTTGCGCTGGCTTTGAAGCTTTTCCCCAAAACTCTTTCCCTCGACATGATTCCCGTGCTTGCGCACGAAATCCCGCCATTTGGTAGCGTCAGGGATGTCACTCATCGCCCCATGAATGTCGCGGCTGGGAATCCCGGCCAGCTCGATGCCCGAGCGACGAAGAGACGAATTTCCGACCGCCTGTTGCAGGCCCCTTCGGTCATCGGTGTAAATGCGGATCGACTCCTTGGCACGACTCACACTGACATAAAACTGCTCCCGTGAAGCGGCAAGGAAGGAATCCGCGCTCTGCGCAATCAGCACGTCGCGGACGCTCTTGCTCTGGGAGGAATGCGAAGTCTGACAATAGCCATGCGTGAAGTGCCCGTGTTTGGCGTCCAGGACCGCCCCCGTGGTGAGCACAATGCTCCCATCCTTCGCGAACCCTTTCACGGTGAAGACATTCCCATTGCTGATGCGCCGCCCGTCCGCCGTCTCCCCGTTCCGGGTAATCCGAATCCTCTCGCCGCGGGCGATTTGGATCTCCCTCGCCTCATAGACCAGAAAGCGCGAAGCGTGTTGTAGCGGCAGCAGGACCTCGCGACCGCTGGACGACACTGCCCGCACCCGCCCGTCTTCGGGGAAACCTTTGATATGGAACATCTCCCCGCGTTTCGCGCCGGGCGCGTTCTGATGGAACTGGACGACATGACCCTCGCGGTAGTTCTCGGCCCGTTTCCGGTCCCCCTCCTCCCATTGCAGGTTGTGCCAGCGGAGAAAACTCCGCTCGCCCTTCAACTGCCCCACTTCAAACCGCGCCGCACGGATCGCGTCGGTGACTTTGGCCGCTTCCGCATGCGTCGGCGAAACCACCAGCGGCACCGATTTTCCCCGACTCAAATTCACAAAATCATGCGCGAGCATGCGGTAACGCTCCTCATCATTCGGCACCTCGACAATCGCCCCCAGATCATCCAGCCGGCGGAAGGCCGTCTTCAAATCGCCCTGACTCAGGGCGAAGACTGCCTCCCGGTAAACTTCTCGTTCCTGCCGGCGAATCTGCGTCACTTCGGCGACGGTCAGTCCGGCATATTTCTGGAGGAGACGGAACGCATCACCGCGCGCCACCGGCGCATGCTGCGCCGTGTCGCCGGTGAGAATGACCCGCGTCCCCTGACCCGCAATCTGCATGATTCGCCACATGTCGCGGACACCGAGCAATCCCGCCTCATCAATCCAAATCACCTGCCCCCGAGTCTCTAATTGCAATTTCTGGTTTTGTAGCAGATGCGCGACCGTCTCCGCATTTTCAAAACCTGCCTCGCGCAGCGTTTCACGCGACGCCGCCGCCGAGGGCGCAAAGGCGAAGACTTTCAATCCATTGGTCTCAATTGCCGCCACCGCCTCTTTCATCAACGTCGTCTTTCCGACCCCTGCCCCGCCACGAATCGCCATCACCTGATCGCGATTCGAGAGAAGATGCCGAACCGCAGCCCTCTGCTCGGCAGAGAGCTGCTCGCCACCTTTCCATGAGCCGGCCTCAAACGGCACCGCCATGTTTCGCCCCCCGCGGACGAAGTTGATCAGCGCCACCTCCTCCGCCAGGACCGCCGCCGACGTTCCCCAAAATTCACCGCCCAGTTTGCGGACGATCATGTCCCGTTTCCCGACTTCCTCCCACACCCGCGCCGGAGCCAAATGGCCCACCCCGTAGCGCATGGCCTCCGCCACCAGCCGCTTCATTTCGATGACTGAGTTTTTGGCGAAAAGCTTCTCCTCCGCGTAGTCCACCGCCGCTGCCGGCGTGATCCGTTCGACCGCTTTTTGCGCGGAAGTTTTCACGCCGAGAATCGCCGCAAATTCCACCTCGGAGACCCGCGATTCCCATTCTTTCCGCAGGTCCTTCATCGCAACTCCCTTGCGCTTGCCTTCGCGGCTCGAAGCCCCAAGCGCATCCTTTTTCTTTGCGTCGGTGATCCCTTTTTCAGCTGCCAGCTTTTCAATTTCAGCGGTCCTCCGGGAGAATCGCTCGACCACCGACCGCGGCACTCCGCTGATTTCCCAACCCTTTGCCG
>JBAVML010000333.1:0-21394 GCA_049690035.1 Chthoniobacteraceae bacterium | reverse complement strand
CGGCTACTCTCTGCGCCCCCATGAGCTTTCAAGCCAGAATCGATCAGGACCTCAAAGAGGCGATGAAAGCCCGCGAAGCCGAGCGCCTCGGAGTGCTGCGCATGCTCAAGGCGGCGCTGAAAAATGCGGCGATCGAGAAGGGCGGGATGCAATTTGAGCTCACCGACCAGGACGCGCTCGCGATCGTGCGCAAGGAAATGAAAAAGCGGCAGGACTCGATCGAGAGCTTCACCAAAGGCGGGCGGCCGGAACTCGCGGCGAAGGAACAATCGGAGGCGGAAATCCTCACGGCCTACCTCCCGCAGGCGATGACGCCGGAAGAAGTCCAGTCGCTGGTGGCGGGTGCGATCGCCGATGCGGGCGCTACTTCAAAAAAGGAAATGGGAGCGGTAATGAAACTGGCCAATGAGCGCGCGGCGGGCCGGGTGGATGGACGCACGCTTTCGGCCGCGGTTTCGGCGGCACTCCCGTAAGCCATGGTCAGCGCCATCATTGTCGCCGCCGGCAGCAGTCGCCGCATGGGCTTTGACAAGCTCTTCACGCTCCTCGCGAGCAAGCCGGTGCTGTGGCACTCGCTGAAGGCGTTTAGCGAGTGCAAGGAAGTGGACGAGATCCTCATCGTGGCGCGGGACGATCAGATGGACGACGTGGAAAAGCTCGTCGGGAGCGAGAAGCTCACGAAGGTAAAAAAGGTCATCGGCGGTGGAGCCGAGCGGCATATTTCTGTTTGGAACGGTCTGCAGGCGGTGGAGGCGGAGGGCAGTTCCTTCATCGGCATCCACGATGGCGCGCGCCCGCTGACCACGCCGAAGCTGATCAAGGCCTGCCTCGATCTTGCGCGGATCCACGGCGCAGCGTGCTGCGCGTCGCAGATCCCGGACACGGTGAAGCGGGCGAGCATCGAGCAGATGGTGACCGACTCGGTCGAGCGCACCGGGCTGTGGGCGATGCAGACGCCGCAGTTCTTTTCCAGCGGCCTCATCCTGCAGGCCTATGCGGCGCTGATGGCGAAGCACGAGATGGTCACCGACGAAGTGTCTGCGGTTCAGAAGATGGGAAAGAAAATCGCGCTACTGAAAAACGAGGAGTGGAACTTCAAGATCACCTTCCCCCACGACCTCGAACTGGCCGAGCACGTCTTGGAGTTGCGCGCGAAGAAAAAGGCCCGTAAGTAGCGCCCGCTGCGCCGTGCCCAAGAAGGCGGCCCCGAGTCGATTGTCCTCATTCTGATGCAAAGCCCTTATCGCCTCACGCGCCTCGCCAATGGCACCCGGATCGCCTCCGTGGAAATGCCTTACATGCGCAGCGTGAGCCTCGGCATCTGGGCTGGCATCGGCGGCCGGCACGAGAGTGCGGGGCAGAGCGGCATCTCGCATTTTCTCGAGCATCTTCTTTTCAAAGGCACGAAGCGGCGCAGCGCCAAACGCATCACCGAAGCGGTGGAAGGGCTCGGCGGCTACCTGAACGCTTTCACCACCGAGGACCACACGTGCTACTACGCCAAGGCGGCGGCGGCGCACCTGCCGGACCTTTGCGACGTGCTGGCCGACATGTATCTCGATTCCGTCTTTGCCCCGGCGGAGATCGAGCGCGAGCGCGAGGTGATCCGCGAGGAAATCATGATGTATCGCGACCACCCGGCGCAGCACGCGCAGGAGTTGCTCACCGAGACGATGTGGCCAAAGCATCCACTCGGCCGCCCGCTCACCGGCACGGTCGAGACCATCTCGCGCTTTCGGCGCAACGACCTGATGGATTTCCGCACCCAGCATTACACCGGAGCCACCACCATCGTCACCGTCGCCGGCCCGGTTTATCACGAACGAGTCGTCGAGCTGCTTTCCCCCATGCTCGCGCGGCTTCCGCGCGGCCGGTCGCCACGCTTCCTCCGCGCCCGCCGGCACGAAGGCCCCGCGCAGCTCAGCCTCTACACGCAGGAGACCGAGCAGACCCACCTCGCGATGGGCTTCCACGCCTTCGGTCGCGCCGATGACCGCCGCTTTGCGCTCAAACTCCTCTCGGTGATCCTCGGGGAAAACATGAGCTCGCGCCTTTTTCAAAAGCTCCGCGAGCGCCACGGCTGGTGCTACAACGTGCAGACTAGCATGGTCACCCTCGCCGATACAGGTGCCATCCACGTCTATGCCGGTCTCGACGAGGCGAATGTCGAAAAGGCCATTCGCCTGATCCTCAAGGAACTGGAAAGCATCTGCACCAAGGCGCCGAGCAAGACTGAGTTGAAAAAAGCGCAGGACTATACCATCGGCCAGACGTTGATGGGGCTGGAAAGCACCAGCAATCAGATCATGTGGATGGGCGAGAGCCTCCTCGGCTATGGCCAGGTGCTCGACCCCTCGGAGATCGAGCGGCGCGTCTTCGCGGTGACTCCGGAGGACGTGCAACATACCGCCTGCTACTGCCTGAATCGGGCGAAGCTGGGCCTCGCTGTGGTGGGCCCGCTGAAGGACGAAGCCCGGATCCGCTCCTGGCTCCAGTAGCGGGAAGGGCGAACCGTTCGGGACTGCGGGCGAACGGGGCGGAAAATTACAGGATCGTCATCGGCATGGCATCGTTCAGTCACAATCGATAGGCAGCGTTCGCGGCTGTGATAACACGCGACCGCCCGGATTTGCCACGGCACAGAATCGAGTGTTTGATCATTTTCGTGCGACGGGAACTCCCCCTGCTCTCTTGCGTGGCACTTCCCTTGGCCAATCAGTTCCCTGCGCATGTCGAAAACTAAGCATTCCGCCGAACTCCGGGCGCCCCACAATGACCCCAGCGGGCCCGCCTGGCTAGCGCCCGCGTTGGCGGAGCTGGTGGAGATCGCGAACGGGCGGGGGCGCCTGACTTTCGACGAAGTAAATCAGGTTCTTCCAGACGCGGGAGATGAAGCGGCCAGCCTGGAGATTCTCCTCGGACACCTCCAAAAACTGGAGATCGAGATTGTTCAGGAAGCGGAACTGGATCCCGAGCGAGGCGGAAGGGAAACCGCCGACGAGGATGGGCCGGAAAGCACCCGCCATGAGTCGATGGACGATCCGTTGCGCGTGTATCTCAATCAAATGAGCAAGACGCCGCTGCTCACAGCTGAGCAGGAAATCGAAATTTACCGGCGAATCGAAGAGGCTGAGCAAACCACCCAAAAGATTCTAAATTCCTTTGGCTTCAGCCCGCGCGCCTACGTCGAACTCGCCCAGCGGCTCCTGCTCGGGCGGGAACGGTTCGAGCGGATCGTCGTCGATCAAAAAATTGAAAGTCGCGAGCGCTATCTCGCCGCACTCCCCGGCCTGTGCGCACGGATCGAAGCGGCCGCCGATCACTGCGCTGCCGCCTACGAGCGCCACGTGTTTGCCGCGGACGAGCGGGCCCGCGCGGTGTCGCTCGGGGAATTCATGGCGGCGAGGGAAGCGGTCGAGGGCGTGTATCCCGACTTTTGTTTTCGACACAAAGTCGCGGAGGAATTCGTCAAACTTGCCGACGAGACGCAGCGCCTCATTGCCTGCTGGCGGGCGGAGCGCGCTGCTGCGCCCGAGGGTGTCAGTGGACAAGGGATAAAGCTCGCCGCTCTGCAGTTGCGCATCTGGATGGACGCCGATGAATTTCTCACCAAGTTTGACGAGCTGAAGGGCGCTGTCAGTCGGGCGCTCGCCTACCGGACACAGATGGTCGAGGCCAATCTGCGGCTCGTCATCTCTGTGGCAAAGCGCTTCCGCAATCGCGGCCAGGCCATGCTCGACCTGATCCAGGAGGGAAACATCGGGCTCATGAAAGCGGTCGAGCGTTTCGAGTATCGGCGCGGCTATAAATTCTCCACCTACGCGACCTGGTGGATTCGCCAGTCGGTCACCCGCTCGATCGCGGAACATTCGCGCACCATCCGCATCCCGGTCCACATGATCGAGACGATCAGCAAGCTCCTCCGAGTGCAGAAGCAACTCGCGCAGGATCTCGAAGGCGAACCGACCGAGGAAGACATCGCCGAAGAAGTCCAGCTCCCCGTCGAGCGGGTGCGGGCGATTTTGAAATTGGCGCAAATCCCGATCTCCCTGCAATCGCCCCTCAACGACGAAGGCGGCGGCAACATCGGCGACCTGATCGAGGACAAAACGGCCGAGAGCCCCAGTGATGTCGCTGCTGTGACCAGTCTCCGTGAGACGATGAGCGATGTGCTGGAAACCCTGAACGCCCGCGAACGCGTGATCCTCGAGCAGCGCTTCGGGCTCCTCGATGGCCACAATCGCACGCTCGAAGAGCTCGCCCAGAAGTTCAAGCTGACCCGCGAGCGCATCCGCCAGATCGAGGCCAAGGCGCTGCGCAAGCTGCGCCACCCCAGCCGCTGCCGCCCGCTGGAGAGCTTTCGGTGAGGAACTGAAGCGGCGCGGAGGGCGGGATTCGACGCGCGTGCGGATTTCGCCGGCGGGCGGAACTTCTCCCTTTGCAATACTGGAGGCGCGGCTATCTTCGCACCCCTTTTCCAATCAGCTCTTATGAACGTCGCCGTCGAAAAACTCCCCAACTGCCTGGCCACCCTCCGTGTCGAACTCGAGCCCGAGCGGGTGTCGAAAAAATACGATTCCCTCGCCGCCGAATACGCGAAGCTGGCCAAGCTGCCGGGCTATCGGCAAGGCAAGGCGCCCAAGGCGGTGATCGAGAAGAAATACAAAAAGGAAATCCGCGAAGAGCTGGAGCGCCAGCTCATGGGCGACGCGACGCGCGAGGCGATTCAGAAGGAAAATCTGCGGGTGCTGACGGTCGCGAATTTCGACGACGTGGAGCTGGCCGACGACAAGTCGATGAAGTTCACCGCGACGCTGGTGACGCAGCCGGACTTCGAGATGCCGCAGTACAAGGGGCTCGTGGTGCCGATGAAGGCGACGGAGGTGACGGACGCGGACATCGACGAGTCGCTGGAAAACCTGCGCGAGCAGGCGGCGGACTTCGTGGACGCGAAGACCGAGGAGGTAGGGATGGGCGATTTTATCGTCGTGGATTACAAGGGAACGATCGACGGCAAGCCGGTGCATGAGCTTTTCCCCAAGGCGGGCAAGCCGCTCTCGGGTAATGAGGATTTTTGGATCAAGATGACGGAGGAAGCGTTCTTCCCCGGCTTCTGCGCGGCGCTGGTCGGCGCGAAGGTGGGCGAGGCGCGGACGTTCGAGGTGGAGGTGCCGGTGGACTTCCCGGTGGAGGAAATGCCCGGCAAGAAGATCCAGTACGAGGTGACGCTGAAAGGCATCAAGGAAAAGGTCCTGCCCGCGCTGGACGACGCCTTTGCGGCCACGGTGGCGAAGGGCAAGACGCTCAACGAACTCCGCGAATTGGCCCGCGAGGAACTGACCAAGCAAAAGGCGACGAACGCCGAGACCTCCAAGCGCAATGAAATCATGCGCCAGCTCCTGACCTCCGTGGAATGCGAGCTGCCGCAGGATCTCGTCCGCCAGCAGACGCGCGCGATTTTGAATGACATCGTGAAGGAAAACCAAAGCCGCGGTGTGGCCGACGACGTCCTCAAGGAAAACGAGAAGGAACTCGTGGGCACCGCGGCGACCAATGCGCGCGACCGGATCAAGGGCACCTTCATCCTGCTCCGCATTGCGGAACTCGAAGGGATTCGCGTCCGCCGCGAGGAACTGATGGGCCGCATCGCGGTGCTCGCGGAGCGTTACGAGATGGGCTTCGATAAGATGCTCAAGGAGCTCCAAAAGCGGAACGCCATCGATCAGATCAGTGAGGAGATCCTCACGGCCAAGGTCCTTGATTTCCTTTCTTCGAACGCTAGCGTCACGACCGTGACGGTGGCCTGAGCCGATTCGTCCACACCCTTTCCCTATGATCATCCAGCCAGGCAGCAGTATCGTCACCCCGCCGCAAGCCAATTACTACCCGATGCCGTTCGTCATCGAGCGCAGCGGCAATCGCGAGCAGTCCTACGACATCTATTCGCGGCTGCTCAAGGACCGCATCATCTTCCTCGGCACGGCGATCGACGACCATGTCGCGAACGCGGTGATTGCCCAGCTTCTCTTCCTGCAAATGGACGACGGGAAAAAGGACATCAGCATGTATATCAACAGCCCCGGTGGCTCGGTGACCGCCGGTCTCGCGATCTATGACACGATGCAGTTCCTCACCTGCGCGGTGAATACCTACTGCATCGGCATGGCCGCCAGCATGGGGGCAGTGCTCCTAGCCGCGGGCACGAAAGGAAAGCGCTACGCCCTCCCGAATTCCGACATCATGATCCATCAGGTGAGCGGCGGCGCCCAGGGCACCGCGAGCGACGTGGAACGCACCGTCGAGTTCATGTTCAAGCTGAAGAAACGCCTCATCCACATCCTCGCCCTGCACACCGGCAAAACCGACGATCAGGTGAAGTTCGACTCCGACCGCGACTACTACATGAGCGCCGAGGAAGCGAAAGCCTACGGGCTCGTCGATGAGGTCGTTAGTTCCCGCAAGGAACTCAAGACAGCGGAAGAGCTGACCGCTCCCGCGCCGGAGAAGACCGATTCCTGAGTCGTGGGCGTCTTTTTGCGCCCGCTTGCCCGGTTCGTGCTAAAAGATCGCACCTTCGTGACCATTCGCATTTCTGCCCCAGTCTAGTTAAAGTCCCACCCATGGCTCGTGCTTCCAATCTCACCATGTGCAGCTTCTGCGGGAAATCCCATGCGGAAGTCCGAAAGCTCATCGCCGGGCCCGGCGTTTATATTTGCGATTCGTGTATCAACGTCTGCAAAGGCATCCTCGACAAGGAGCTAAATGAAGACGCGCGCCGCCAGAGCACCACGCTGCGCGTGCCAAAGCCGATCGAGATCCGGCGGCAGCTCGACCAGTTCATCATCGGCCAGGATCGCGCCAAGAAGACGCTGAGCGTCGCGGTGCACAACCACTACAAGCGCATCCTGCACAATCAGAGCGTGAGCACCGGCACCTCCGTGCAGATGGACCCGCTCGGCGACATCGAGATCGACAAGAGCAACGTGCTCCTCATTGGCCCGACCGGTTCCGGCAAGACGCTGCTCGCCCGCACTCTGGCGCGGATCATCGACGTGCCATTCACCATCGCCGACGCGACCACTCTCACCGAAGCAGGCTACGTCGGCGAGGACGTGGAAAACATCATCCTCCGTCTGCTTCAGGCCGCGGACTACGACGTGAAGCGCGCCGAGATCGGCATCGTTTACATCGATGAAATCGACAAGATCGGGCGCAAGACCGACAACGTTTCCATCACCCGCGACGTCAGCGGCGAAGGTGTGCAGCAGGCGCTGCTCAAGATTCTCGAGGGCACCACCTGCAACGTCCCTCCACAGGGCGGGCGCAAGCACCCGCATCAGGAATACATCCAGGTCAGCACCGAAAAAATTCTCTTCATCTGCGGCGGCGCCTTCGTCGGGCTCGACAAGATGATCCAGAAGCGCATGGGCAAGAAGGTGCTCGGCTTCGGCGTCAGCGCGGCGGAGGCCGTCGTGGCCGAGGTGCCGGTGAGCGATGCGATCCGTTTCACCGAGCCGGAAGATCTGCTCGGCTTCGGCATGATCCCGGAATTCGTCGGCCGTCTCCCCGTCGTCACTGCGCTCGATCAGCTCACCGAGGACGAACTGGTGATGATCCTCACCGACACTAAGAACGCCATGGTGAAGCAGTTCACCAAGCTCCTTTCTATGGAAGGCGTGGGCCTGACCATCACCAAGGACGGTCTCCGCGCGCTCGCCGAGCAGGCCGTGACGAAGGGGACTGGCGCCCGCGCCCTGCGGTCCATGATCGAGCGCATCATGCTCGACATCATGTATGATGTGCCGAGCCGCGACGACATCGCCGACGTGACGATCAACCGCGCCGTCGTCGAGGGAAAGAAGCCGCCCGTCATCCGCAAGAAGCAGGACAAGGAAGCGGCGTAGCGGACAGCGGCGGCGTGGACAAGGAACCGGCGCATGCTACGTTCCGACCCATGAAAAAGCGGCTCATTCAAGCTGTCGTCGTTGTCGTCATCCTCTTCAACCTGGCACTCGGCGCGCGGCTCTATCGCGCGGTGGCGGCGCAGGAGAAGGATGATTCGGGCTACTCGAGCATCGCGGTGTTTGCGCGGGCGATGCAGCTCGTCCGGCAGGATTACGTGGATGAGAAAAAGGTGAGCTACGACGACCTGACGCACGCCGCATTGAAGGGCATGCTGAACAGCCTCGACCCGCATTCGCAGTTCATGGAGACCAAGGATTTCAAAGGCATGCAGGACGACACGAACAGCCGTTTCGGCGGGCTCGGCGTGGTCGTCTCGCAGCGCGATGGGGATCTCATCATCGTGTCGCCGATGGAGGATTCTCCGGGCTTCAAGGCGGGACTGCTGCCCGGGGACAAGATCGTGAAGATCGACGGCGAATCGACGGAGAAGATGGATCTCAACGATGCGGTCAACCGCCTGCGTGGCGAGCCCGGGACGAAGATCACCCTCACCATCGTTCGGTCCGGCACCAAGGAGATCAAGGACTACGCGCTGGCCCGCGAGACGATCAAAGTGGCCAGCGTGAAGGATTCCAGGATCCTTCCCGCCGAACAGGGCGGAGAGTTCAAGATCGGCTACACGCGGATCACCCAGTTCAACGCGCCGACCGCCGAAGATCTGGCGAAGAAGCTCGATGAGTTGGAGAAGCAAGGCATGCAGGCGCTGGTCCTCGACCTGCGCTATAACCCCGGCGGCTTGCTGAATTCCGCCGTCGATGTCGCCGGCCAGTTCCTTCCTCCGAAGACGCTCGTCGTTTCCACCGAAGGACGCACGCCTTCGCAGAGCCGCACCTATCGCACGGATGAAAAAGGGAAGCAGCGGCCGAAGTATCCTCTGGCCATCCTGATCAATGGAGGCAGCGCGAGCGGCTCGGAAATCGTCGCGGGGGCGCTGAAAGATTTGAACCGCGCGATCCTGGTCGGCGAGACGACGTTCGGCAAAGGTTCGGTGCAGAGTGTCATTCAGCTTCAGGACGGCTCGGCGCTCCGGCTGACGACGGCGAAATATTACACGCCGAGCAAGCAGGTGATCCACGAGCACGGCGTCACCCCGACGATTCGCGCCACGCTTTCCGCCGAGCAGGAGCGGCAACTCATGACGCAACGCAACGAGGAGTCGCTGACCGAGGCGCAACGCAAGGAACTGGCGAGCTTCCGCGACACGCAACTCGACCGCGCCGTCGATGCGCTCAAGGGCGTGATGATCTACGCGGAGAAGACCGGCGAGGCGAAGAAGCCCGCGGGGAAGAAGTAGTCAGAGTTCAGAAGAAGGCGGTCCGCAGTCTCTGCCGACGGACCACTGCCCCGTGATTACTTCGCTTCCATGATCCTTGCGATCGAGACTTCCTGCGACGAAACCGCTGCCGCCATCATCGACGGCACCACGTTGCTCGCCAGCGAGGTGGCGTCGCAAATTCTGATTCATCAGGCTTACGGCGGCGTTGTTCCGGAGGTGGCGTCGCGCAATCATCTGCGAACGCTGACGCCGGTGATTCGCACGGCGTTGGCGACGGCGAGAGTGACGATTGAACAGATCGACGCCTTTGCCGCGACGACGGGGCCGGGACTGGCCACGTCGCTGATGATCGGTGCTTCCGCGGCGAAGGCGTTGGCAGTTGCACGCGGCAAGCCGTACCTCGCGGTGAATCATCTGGAGGGGCATTTGTTGTCGCCGTTCTTCGGCGATCCGGCGGGGGTGCAGCCGGCGGTCGCGCTGGTGGTCAGTGGCGGGCATACGCTGCTCGTGGAGATCGAAGCCTTCGGTCGCTACCGCTTGTTGGGGCAGACGCACGATGACGCGGCGGGGGAGGCTTTCGACAAAGTCGGGAAGCTGCTCGGGCTGCCCTATCCCGGCGGGCCGAATGTGAATCGGCTGGCGAACGAGGGCGATCCGCGCAGCTTCGATTTTCCGCGGAGCATGCTCGATTCGGGCGACTTTCATTTCAGCTTCAGCGGGCTCAAGACTTCCGTGCGCTATCTGCTGCCGAAGCTCGACGCGCCGCATCTGCCCGATGTCTGCGCGTCGTTTCAGGAGGCGGTGGTCGATGTGCTCGTGGCCAAAACGATCCGGGCCGCGCAGGTCACGCGGCGGCGGGTGATCGCGGTCAGCGGCGGGGTCAGTTGCAACACGCGCTTGCGCGCAAAGTTCCGCGAAGCGTGCGCGGCGCAAGGACTGGAGCTGCGGCTCGCCGAACCGACACTTTGCACGGATAACGCGGCGATGATCGGCTACGTGGCCGCGCTCATGCATGCCCGCGGCGATCGTTCCCCGCTCGCGTCGGACATTGATCCGAATCTGCGGCTCGTAGCGTGACCTCCGGCGAGCGTACGCGTGTAATTCCCGGAATCAGTATTCCCGTGCGAGCAGGTAGTCGGCGAGCGCGCGCAGCGTGTCGCCCTTGTTGCCAAAGGGTTTCAGCGCGGCGTGCGCCTTGCGCGTGAGGCGGTGCGCCTCGCGGCGCGAGCGCTCGAGCCCGAAGACGGCGGGGTAGGTGGCCTTCGTTGCCTTCACGTCCTTGCCCGCCGTTTTGCCGAGTTTTTCGGTCGTCTGCGTCACGTCGAGGATGTCGTCGATGACTTGAAAGGCGAGGCCGAGCGACTGGCCGAATTCGGTGAGCGCGGCGAGCTGCTTGGGCGTGGCATTGGCACTCATCGCGCCGAGGCGAATGCTCGCGGTGAGCAGCGCGGCGGTCTTGCAGCGGTGGATGTATTGCAGCTCCGCGCCGGTGATCTTTTTGCCTTCACCTTCGAGGTCCGCGACCTGCCCGCCGATGAGCCACTTGCTTCCCGCCGCCGAGGCGAGTTCCCCGATGAGCGAGGCGATCGGATATCGTGAGGTGGGCTTCGCCTGCGCGAGAATTTCGAACGCGATGGTCAGCAGCGCGTCGCCCGCGAGTACCGCCACGCCTTCGCCGAAGACCTTGTGATTCGTGGGCCGGCCGCGGCGCAAGTCGTCGTCGTCCATGCAGGGCAGATCGTCGTGCACGAGGGAGTAGGTGTGAATGCATTCCACCGCGCCAGCGGCGGGCAGCGCGCCAGCCACCGCGCCGCCGCACGCTTCGGCGGCGGCGAGCGCGAGCACGGGGCGCAGCCGTTTTCCACCGGCGAAAAGACTGTAGCGCATCGCCTGGTGGAGCGTGGTGGGCCGGGCGTTCGCCCTGGGGAGAAAGCCGTTCAGGGCACGATCGATGAGGGCAATGCGGGCCTCGAGGTAGGGTTTGAGATCCATCCGGCGTGAGAGTGGGAAGGTGCGAGAAAAAGGAAAAGTGGAAAGTCGCACTGGTGCTCGCATTGCGGTGCGAGCGGGCTAGCATCGGGGGTCTTGAAACCTTCGCGCAAAGTCCGGCTCGTCGTGCTCGGCAGTTCGAACACGGATCTCGTCGTGAAATGTTCGCGTTTGCCGCGCGCGGGCGAGACGATCGGCGGTGGAGAGTTTGCGCAGCATGCGGGGGGCAAGGGAGCGAACCAGGCGGTCGCGGCCACGCGTGCGGGGGCGGAGGTGGTCTTCATTGGCAGACACGGCCGCGATGAATTCGGTCGAGTGGCGAAGGAGGGACTGCAGGGAGAAGGAATCGACGTGAAGCATTTCGTCGAGACTGAGGCGGCGCCAAGTGGTGTCGCATTGATTTTCGTCGGTGGTCGATCGTCCGAAAACATGATTGCCGTGGCGCGTTCGGCAAACGATCTCGTGGCCGCAGAGGATGTCCTCGCCGCGGAGTGGGAAATCGCCCGTGCCGACGCGGTGGTGGCTCAGTTGGAAGTGCCGCTGCCCGCCATCGAGGCCGCGGCGAGTCGCGCGCGGCGGCATGGAGTTCCCTTCATTCTCAATCCGGCGCCCGCCCGAAAACTCCCGGTGCGTCTGTTGCGTCTGGTGGACACCTTGACGCCGAACGAGCATGAGGCGGAATTCCTGACCGGCGAAAAGAAACCGGAAGATGCGGCGGCGGTGCTGTTGCGGCGCGGCTGCCGTCGCGTGGTGATCACGCTCGGTGCAAAAGGCGTGCTCCTGTGTGACGAGCATGGCCCCGAATACATCGAGGCGCCGCGGGTGAGCGCGGTGGATACGGTCGGCGCTGGCGATTGCCTGACGGCGTGGGTGGCGGTGGGACTTGCGGAGGGCCTCGATCTTGCGATCGCGACGTGGCAGGCGGTGCATGCCGCAGCGCGTGCGGTGACCCGCGAGGGCGCGCAAGCGGGGATGCCGCTGCGGAGCGAAGTGGAGCTGATTCCTTAGTGCTGCCGCAGCACTCCGGTGAATTGCTTCCAGAGCGCGCCGAGATCCGCGCCGGTGGTGGAGCCTTCCTGCCAGGCGGTGATTTCGCGCTGCATTTCCTGCACGGAGGCGTGGCGATCCTCGCGCGCGTAGCTCATGGCCTTCATCGCCACGGCGGCGGGAAACTCTGGAAAGCGGCCGCGTGGCCAGTGCGGTGCGGGGCTGGTCTTCGCGACTGAGGCCGGTGGCGGCACGCCGGCATTGAGCGCGCTCTCGAGCAGCGCATCGTGAGTCTCGCCGACCAGCGGGGCGTGGAGCGTGATGATGCGGTAGAGGAGCCCGCCGAGCGCGAAGACATCCGTGCGCACGTCGATTTCGTGAAGCAGCCCGGCGGCCTGCTCGGGTGCGGTGTAGGGCGAGAGTGGCGCGGGGGCGGTGGACTCGGGAGCGCGGACATGGCGCGCATCGCCGAAGGCTTCCGCCTGCACGAGCGCGAGGCTCCACTGCGTGACGAAGACTTCGCCGAATCGACCGACCTCGATGATTTCCGGCGTGAGCGCATTGTGCACGACGCCGCGCGAGTGGGCGAAGGCGACGGCGTCGCAGACCTTTTGCCAGATGTTCAGCAGCGCGAGGAAGCGATAGCGGTCGATGGCGCGTTCGTCGCCCGCGGTGAGGCGATCCAGGATGGAGGCCAGGGATTCGCCTTCGATGAAGCGGGTGGTGAAGAAGAGGCGCCCCTCTTCATTCAGCTCCAGGTCGAAGACGGGCAAAATGTTCGGGTGCGGGATCTGGCCGGTGATCTGGACCTCGCGCACGAAGCGCAACACCGCGGTGGGATCGCGCTGGCTGGTGGGCAGCATCATTTTCAAGGCGACATCGCGCTGCAATGCGGTGTCGCGCGCCTCGTAAATCGTGCTCGTGCTTCCCTGCACGACGATCTCGCCGAGGTCGTAGCGCTGCGCGCGGAGGAAGGTGGGCGGCAGCTCGTAGTAAAGCGCCGCGGGCAGCCAGCCGCGCTCGAAGCGCAACGTGACGGCGCCGATCCGCACGTCGGTATCGAAGCCGAGACGCATCGCGCCGGTCGCCGGCTGTCCATCCACGAAGGTGCCATTCGCGCTGTCCAGATCCTCGATGTAAATCTCATCGTCGGATTGCACGCTGAGCCGCGCGTGCAGTCCGGAGACGCTCGGTTCATCGACGACGATTTCATTCTTCCGCTCATGGCCGATGACGTAGCGCCCCCGCCGGATGAGGCAGCGGGCGAGTTGCCGATCTTCGTGATAAAAAACGGCCTCGAGCGGGCGCGGTGAAGAAGGTGGATAGTCGGGCATGTCGTGAAGTCGGTCCGCGTTTTCGATTGGGAACAAGGGGCCGTCAGGCGAGCTCCACCGTGAAGTGCAGCGTGCCAATGCGCAATGCCTGACCTTTCGCCAACGGCGCCAAAGTGCCGCGAGCCAGAGCGACGCCGGCTACTTCGAGGGCGTCGTCGGGCAGCAGGCGATTGCCGAGCCAGAAGCAGCCGCGATCGTGGAAAAACGAGGCGGGACTGGAGCCGCTGCCGCGCTGATCCCAGACGATTCGTTGCGGTGCATCGAGGCCGAATCCAGCGTGCGAGAAGAGCCAGACGGAGTGGCGCACGGCGGGCTGCCGGTGCACCGGGAAGAAGAAAACGGCGCCGCCGAGGTCAGGCGGTGCGGGGGGATTCGCGAGCCCGTCGGGGAGGTTCGCGATCTTCTGCGGCGGAGGGGCCGGCGTGATCAGCGGGACAATTTCGAGCGAATAGACGCCGCCGAGAGTGAGCAGAGCGCGATCACGCAGCGATGCGGGGTGATCGCGGTCGAGCGGATCGTCGTCGAGCGTGGTGCCGTTGACGCTTGCCGTATCGCCATTGCCATCGCGAATGGTGAGACGGCGTCCGTTCGCTTCGGCGAGCACGTGGACGCGGCTGAGTTGATTGGTGAGGTCGTCGTTGCCTCGATTTTCGGGCAGAAAGCGGGTGATGAAATCAGCGTGGAAAAGCGAGCGCCCGAGCCGGAAGGTGGAGCGCGCCACGAGATGAATGGCCGGCAGCGCGAGGTTCTCCGGCAGAAGTTTGAGCAGGATGCCGGGCGTTGCCGTGTTGAGGAGGACGGCCGGGACGGTCCAATGCGCCTCGGCGGGTTCGGCGGGCGCGGCGAGCGGGACGCTCGGTCGAAGATCGGAGGGTTCCGCGAGCGCGAGATCTGCCCACAGCCTTCGGCAGTCCTGATACGGCGAATCGAGGAGGGCGCGACGCAGCACGCCGTTGCCTTCCTCGCGCAACGCAGGCAGGGGAGTGTAGCGTCGCTCGCGTCCATCGCGGATCGGGCCACCGAGGATTTCGTAGAGCAGCTCGGCCAGGCGCGCGGGAGCGGGGATGCGCTGCTCCGGCGAGGCGGTGCGCAGATCGGCGATCGTGGTCATCGTCGTCTCGCCCTCGGTATCGAGCAGCGAGGCGCGGACGCTGAGCGGATTCAGCTTCAGCGCAAAGGGCGGCCACTGCGAGATCGGAAGGCCGGCGACATCATCGGGCACCACCTTTTCCTCGAAATGGACGAGCACCTTCCCGAGCAACTGGCGCGGGAGCGGGAGAGCGTGGGTGGCGACGAAGTCGAGAATCGTGGGCAGCCCATCGAGGAGTCGCAGGGCGAAATCGGCGGGCAATTCGCGACGGCGCTTGATGAGTTCGAGCAGGGAAAAGCCATGCACCCATTCGCGGACCAGAATGCCTTCGGGTGCATCGAGGGCAAGGTAACGCACGAGCATCGGGTGCGGGCGGCGCTGAATGCGGCGCACCTCGGCTTCGAGCTGGCGCAGGCCGGGACTGCCGAGCACGCCGGCGCCGATTTGTTTCACAGCGACGATCTCGCTGAAGGCCAGGTCCCGCGCGCGGAAGAGCCGGCCGCCGAGCGCACGCTGCCCTTCTTCGAGCAATTCGTAACGGTCTGCGAGGCGTTGGCCGATCATGGGGAAAATGACCAATGGAGAATGACCACTGACCCATGACAAGCCCGGGGAGATAAATCATCAATGATCAATGTGAAGCGTGACCCTTGGTCATTGGTCATTTTCCCATCGACCATTTCTTCTTCTATTCCACGAACCGCTGCGCGACGGGCATCCGCCGGCCGACCCCGAAGGCGCGACTCGTGACCTTCAGCCCGGGGACGGCCTGGGCTCGTTTGTATTCGTTAAAATCGACCCGCCGCACGACCCAGCGCACGGTCTTTTCATCCCAGCCGCGGGCGATGATCTCGGTAATGCTGAGCTGCTGCTCGACGTAAAGTTCGAGGATCGGGTCGAGGATCTCGTAGGGGGGCAGCGTGTCCTGGTCGCGCTGGTCGGGCTTCAGCTCCGCGCTCGGTGGCTTCGTGATCGTATTGCGCGGAATGATTTCGCGCTCGCGATTGATCCATTCGGCGAGGCGATAGACGGCGACTTTCGGCACATCGCTGATCACCGCGAGGCCGCCGCACATGTCGCCGTAGAGCGTGCAGTAGCCGACGGCGAGTTCGCTTTTGTTGCCGGTGGTGAGGAGCAGGTGGCCGAACTTGTTCGAGAGCGCCATGAGCGTCATGCCGCGAAGGCGGGGCTGCATGTTCTCCTCCGTCGTGTCTTCCGGCAGGCCGGAGAAGATGGCGCGGAACTGGGCGCGGAAAGTGTCGAAACTTTCCTGGATCGGAATTTGAAAGCAGCGAATGCCGAGCGCGGAGGCGAGTTCAAGCGAATCGGCGACGCTGCCTTCGGAGCTGTATTGCGAAGGCATGGTGACGCCGAGGACGTTTTCGGGACCGAGCGCCTCCACGGCGAGACAGGCGGTGACCGCGCTGTCGATGCCGCCACTCAGGCCGAGGACCGCGGACTTGAACCCGCACTTGTGCAGGTAGTCGCGAGTGCCGAGGGAGAGCGCGTGATAGAGTTCTTCGGGCTCGGATTGAAACTCCGGCATGAGCCGCCCATCGCCGAGCGCATCCACATCGAGGACGGCCAAATCTTCGCGGAACGAAGCGAGCTTCGCGGTGATCAGGCCGAGCGAAGAAATCGCGAGTGAGTTGCCATCGAAGATCAGCTGATCGTTCCCGCCGACGACGTTGCAGTAGAAAATCGGCAGCATGTGCCGCGTGGCGACGCCGCAGAGCATCTCCGCGCGCCGAGCCGATTTGCCTACGGAAAACGGGGAGGCGCTGAGATTGAGGACGGCCGTCGCGCCTTGCTCGATGAGCGAAGTGAGCGGCGATGTGCCGTAGAGGTGCCGCGGCAGGTACTCGGTGGTCCAGATGTCTTCGCAGATGGTGACGGCGAATTTTTCCCCGTTGATCTCGATGGGGGCGACGCTATTTGCCGGCTCGAAGTAACGGTCTTCATCGAAAACATCGTAGGTGGGCAGGAGCGACTTGTGGGCGACGCGGCGCGGCTGGCCGCGCTGGAGCACGGCGGCTGAGTTGTGGAAGGGCTGGCCGGGCCCCGCGTTCACATCGATGAATCCGACGATGAGCGGAACATCGCCGACTTCGCGCTGCAGATTATCGAGCGCTTCGAGATTGGCGGGGACGAAGCGCGACTTGAAGACGAGGTCCTGCGGCGGATAGCCGGTCAGGGCGAGCTCGGGCGTGAGCACCAGGCTGGCGCCGCGGCTCACGAGGCCGCGATACGCGGCGAGGATGCGATCTCGATTTCCGGGAAGATCGCCGACGGTGGGATTGATTTGGGCGAGGCCGATTTTCACAAACGGGCGCCCGCGCATGCTGGCGTCAGCGCATTGTTGGCGGTGGAGTCGAGTGCTCGTAAAGGCTTGTTTTCCAGCCTTCGTTCGACTCGTAGAACGCCTGCTGCACGACGTGCCTGAAGGCATACAGCATGCACGCGGCGGCAAACCCGGCCATCGCGGTCATGAGAATCTTGTGCGTAAACGTGTTCTGCATAGGAAGTGTTCAAAGCAGAACGTTTGCCGCGCTCACCAGAAACCTGTCTGGCCAGTGCGCAGGATGTAGATTCCGAGGAGAAGATTTGTGATGGCATGGACGAGGACGCAGGAACTGAGGCTGCGCGTGCGGATGGCGACAAGATTGAAGAGTGCGCCGGTGAGAAGAGCCGCCGGCCAATCCGCAGGAGCGTGTTCGAGCATGAACATCACGGCGACGATGGCGAACGATTTCCACTGGAAAGTGCCGAAGGGGACTTTTGTGAATTCGACATCGATCAACCAGCGGAGCAGGAACCCGCGCCAGAAGATTTCCTCCACCAGCGGAACGACGACCACGAGACGGAGGAATCGGCATCCGACGTTCAGGAAATAGGGCCAGCCGCCGGTTCCGAAAAATGCCGGGTCGAAGCCGGGCACGCGCGCTGACTTCGGATGAATCGACTCGACGAGGTACGCGAGCGGCGAGACCCACAAGATGAGGGCGACGACGCCGATGAAAGCGGTGAACACGACGTGTGCCGGGGGGCGCAATCCGTAGTATTTCCACCACCGGAGCACGAGCGCGCCGCAGACCAGGGTTTGCGCCGGATGCACCCAATATTGAGGGTAGGCGACCGGCCAGAAGGCAAGACCATCGAAAATCCCGCCGACGAGCTGGCCGACCATCGTGATGCCAAGAAAGACGGCAAGCGGCGCGAAATAAGCTTTTTCTTCAGAGCTAGAACCAAACATCGACTTGAGAAATGGAAGCCGCGAAGCAAATCGAAACTCGCCAGCCAACGCCAGAACAACTCCTGAAACTCTTGGAGCTTCAGTTGGCACAGGAGCGCAGCAAGCGCACCCACCGGTCTCGCAATCGCGCGGCGATTCTCGTTGTTGGGATTGTTTCCATCCTCGCTGCTGCGGGGGTCGCACTGATCATTGCCCAGTCGATGCTGATCGAACTTCAGAATCGCGAGGCCACTCCGCCGGGAAAGAGTCTGACCGACGACGGGCGATGAATTTTTGAGAAAGTGAGCAGCCCGGTACATCGGCTGCTTTATCCCACCACTGAAATGGCCAAAGCCTCCAACTCCGTCATTGGCGTCGATCTCGGGCGCTTCTCCCTTAAATCGGTCCTGCTCCAGCGCAAGGGTGCCAATCGCTTCGTCGTCACGAACTACGCGTCGCGTGCCGTGACCGAGCCGATCGAGACCGTTGAGGCGCTGTCGCGCGAGCTGAAGACGCTCTTCAAGGATATGGGCGGGGTGGCGAAGACCTGCGCCATCGGCGTCTCCTATCCCGGCGCCTTGATCCGGATCATCGAGCAACCGGTGACGCCACCCGAGATTCTCCGTGATGCGCTGCGGCTCAACGGAATGGCCTTACTCAATCAGGACTGCAAGGACTTCGTGCTCGATTGCGATACGATTCCCTCGCCGAACTCACCGACCACTTCTGAGAACGGCCATCCCGGTCATCGGCGCTACCTTGTGGGCGGACTGCCGAGGACCGAAGTAATGCTCATCGGAGAGGCCGTGGAGAAGACGGGCAACGCGCTCGGATGCATGCAACTCGCCCCGGTCTGCGCCTTCAACGCCTTCGAGTTTGCGCAGCCGGAAGTGTTCGCGAACGAAGCATTTTTTCTTGTCGATATCGGTCACGCGACGACGACGGTGATGGTGGGCGTGAAGCGCGAACTGGTTTTGGTGCGCAGCATCGAGTTCGGCGGAATGCCCTTTATCAACGCCCTGACCGGCCTTAGCGGGGAGGAAAGTGAGACGGTCTTCCAGGCGCTCGAGCAGGAAGACGAAGTGATGGTCGAATACACCCGGGTCGCCTTGAACGCGCTTGTCCGCGAGATCCAGAACTCCATCGGTTTCCTCGAACATCGGCATGAGGAAACGATCCGGCGATTATATATCTCCGGTGGGATCGCCAAGTCGCGAACCTTGCTCAAAGTGCTCAGCGAAGAGTTGCACCTTCCCTGCGAAACATGGAGCGCTGCGGAGAAATGTGAAACGGCCCTTCCGGCCAACCAACGCGACTCCTTCACGGCGGATGCCGTCGATTTCAACGTAGCCTGCGGCGCGGCTGCCGAATTCTTGAAAGGGAACTAACTCATGGCCCTCCGCATCAATCTCTACCACGAAGTCCAAAAGGCCCGGCAGCTCAAGCGGCGCGATCCGCTCAAACTCTCGATATATGGCCTCGGAGGCCTCGTCGCTTTGTTCGCGATCTACTATGTGATCGAGGTCGGCCGGATGCACGGCATGTCGGTGGAACTCAAGAAGGTGCAGGCGCAATTCAACGTGTTGGAACCGAAGGCCAAGGCGGCCAAGAAGCGCGAGGAGGAAATGAATGTCGAGATTCGCAAGAGCGAACTGATGTCGAAGCGCATCGAGCAGCGCTTCTATTGGGCACCGATGCTGGAGCAGATCGCGCAGACGGTGCCGCGTGACGTGCAGATCACGCGTCTGGCCGGCGATCTGAGTGGCGACAGCATGCGCAAGTGTTCACTCATCCTCGACGGCATCTCTGCCGGAGGTGATCCGCGGAAAGTTGCCGAGGATCTGCGCACCGCGATCGCGGAGAAGCTGGGACCGAAATACAAAACCGTGACTTCGAACTTCAAGAGTCTCGAGGATGGCACCGAAATGGTGCTCCTCGACGGCAAGCAGATGCCCACTGCGAGCTTCGCGATCAACGTGCAACTGACCAGCGGGGAAGAAGCGGCACCACCACCACCTGCACGCAAAAAACGCTAAAAAAATGAAACTTGGAAAAGACGAAATCCAGAAGCTGTTTCTCGGCGGACTGCTTCTCATCGGCGTGGTTTACAGTTACTTCGATCTTCTGCTCTTCCCGCTGAAGAAGCGCCAGGAGGCGGCGACGAAGAGCACTGTGGCGCTTGGGCCGGAAATTCAAAGTGCCCAGGCGCAAATCAAGAAGACGCAAGATCTGGAGAAGACCATTCTCGAGAAGACCGTCGTGTTGAGGCAGGTGGACGCGATGATTCCCGAAGGCTCGCCGGTCGCCTGGTTTCCCACCAAGGTGGGCGACTTCTTCAAGCGGCAGGGTATCGAAAAGGCCACGACGAAGATCAACACGGAGACGGCCGAGAAAGAACTTCCCGGATTCCGTCGATTGTCGTGGGGCATCGATTTTCCGAAGGTTGTTTACGGCCAATTCGGCAGTGCCATCGCGGCGCTCGAGAACGAGGAGCCTCTACTCGAAATCCGCACGCTGCAGATCGATGCGAGCCGTGACGACGCAGAGTCCCAACGTTCCACCATCACCGTCCACAATCTCGTCAAACAATGAACCCACGATTCGTCTGCTTCATTCTCGCTGTCAGCATTAGTTCCCTCACCTCGATTCGCGCTGAAGAAACGCCGCCCGCGGCGAAAGCGCCTGACTATGTCCTGAAGAACAAGTCGGCCTTTACCGCGGTGACGGATGAACAACGCGCGCCGTTCTGGCCGATTGGCTGGGTCAAACGCAGGCCCATGCAGATCGCATCGACGCCCACGCGCGTCGTCGAGGCTCCCAAGGTGGTGCTCGATGCGAAAAGCTTTAAGCTGACAAGCATCCTGCTCGGAGAACCTTCGCTGGCGATCATCAATGGGCGCACCTACAGCGAAGGCGAGTATCTGCGAGCTCCCAAGACGGCAGCGATCGCCGGAACTCCTGCGCCGCAGCGCACGCGGGTCTTCCGCATCAATGACGGGCACGTCGTGCTGCAAAATGGGGAGCAACTGATCACCTTACCGCTGCTGCGCCCGGAATTGGTCCAACGCGCCAACGTCGAAGAACTGCTGAGCGAAGAGCGGCCTTAAGATGCCGGACCGAGGCTCGTTTGCATCGCCGAAGAAAGGTTTCCGGCGACCATTTCTGGCCGGACTCAGTGTTTCGAGTTCAACTCTGCGAGCACTTCTGGATCGCGCACGTCGGCCCAAGCGCCGCTGAGTTCCACCACCTGCACGAGCTTGCCGCTCTGCGCGAGATTACGGATGGCGTCGGTGAGTTCGTACTCGCCGCGCGGGGATTTCTCGAGCACGGCGGTGAAGTCGAAGATGCTCGGGCGGAACGTGTAGATGCCGGCATTGTACCACGGGCTGGTCGGTTCGCCGGGCTGCGGTTTCTCGCGGAGATCGGTCATCTCGAAGCGCTCGTTGACGAACACGGCGCCGCCTTTCGCGATCTCGCCGGGATTGTGTTTCACGCTGATCAACGCCTCCGCGGTGTCGAGC
>JBAVML010000332.1:0-6652 GCA_049690035.1 Chthoniobacteraceae bacterium | reverse complement strand
GTTTGGTGATGCAACTGCGGTGGAATCGTCAGCCGGCGATGGCGATGCGCGGCAGGAAAGTGGGAGTCTCGGTAGCGGGCGGGCGCTTCGCGGCGCGCGGCGCAGCGTGAGACTCGCGCGGGCCGGTGAGGGCGAGCGCGCGGTGGTAGAGGTCTTCGCGAAAGATGCGACCGATCACATCGGGCCGGAGCGCGCGGCACTGCTGCGCGGCGGGCTGGAGGCGCACTTCATTGAAGATGCGGCGGCCTTTGACGCGGTCGGGCACATTCGCGTTGCCACGGTGGAAGGTGACGAAGTCTTCGATATCCCGCGGGCCGCAGCCGGTTTCGAGCGGGCCGACGAGCGATCGCTCGAGGAGCACCGGATGCACGTCGAGGTAGCGGGAATGGGAGAGTATGCGGATCAGTTCCGGACGATTCGCGGGCAGTTCGCAGAAGATGCTCGCCTCGGCCAGAGCGGCGACCATGGCGAGATGTTCGTCGGGCTGCTCTTCAGCAAACTCCTCGAGCACAAGCAGGACTTTTTCCGGCTGACCGGGATCGATCTCCGTGGAGGTCGCAGCGATCCAGCCGGCGCCTTGCTCGACGGCGATGGAGTTCCACGGCTCGGCGACACAATACCCATCGAGGTGACCATCGAGCAGGCCGCGATGGATCACGGGCGACGGGATGATCGGGATGCGCACGTCGCGATCCGGATCGATGCCGCCGGAGCGGAGCCAGCGGCGGAGATTGTAGTTCTGCGTGGAGAACTCGAGAACGGCGCCAAAGCTGTAAGTGCGCGAGGCGCGGTCGGCGTGGATCACTTCGCGCAGCGTGGCGGCGTCGCGCACTCCGCGCTCGTAGAGTTCGCGAGAGAGCGTGATCGCGCTGCCATTCAAGCTGAGAACAAACGCGGTGAGGCAGGGGCGGGCGACGCTGCCGATTCCGCAACGGAGGACGAAACCCAGGCTGCCCGGGGCGTGCGCTGCGTGGACTTCGGCGTGGAGAAGTTTTTCGCGCACCGACGCCCAGCCGACTTCCTTGCTCAGCGCCACGCTAATCCCGTATTTTTCAAAGAGTGCGAGTTCCTTCGCGACGATGAGCGGTGCGCCGTCCGTCATCGGGACGAACGCGATGGTAAGCGTATCGCGGCGACGCGGTTTGGGCTGCAATGATCGACGCTCGTTGAACACGCGGCGGGCCATTAGCAGCGGCGATGCCAGCGGGCCGTTCGCTCCGGATCTTTCGAATGGTGAAATCCCCTTGCGCGAGCTGTGAATCAGATTCATAGACGGCTGTGCCGCGTCCGGGAGCTGTCCAGAAAATGGGCCGTTCCCCCGAGCCGTTCCGGTCGATGCACTTTTCCGCATGACCACCATCGACAGCCAATATCTGCGAGTCTTCTGCGCGCTGTCCCGGCACCTCAATATGAGCCGCGCCGCGCAAGAGCTGGAGCTGACCCCCTCCGGCATCAGCCATTGTCTGAAGGCCCTGGAGACCGATCTCGGGTGCCGCCTGTTCGAGCGCAATTCCCGACGCGTCTCGCTCACTCCTGCGGGCATGGAATTCCGCGCCGAAGCGGAGGCCATCCTCGAGCGGATGAGCAGCGCACGGACGAAGCTCCGCTCGTGGATCGACTGGCGCCGCGGCGGCTTGCGCATCGCAGCGTGCATCACCGCGTGTCAGTATCTGCTGCCTCTCGCGCTACGGGAGTTTCGCGAGAGCTTTCCCGGTTTCACCGTGCAGATCCATCCGTGCGCGTCGCAGGATGCGATGGAGATGATCAGCGAAGAGGAGGTCGATCTCGCGATCTTCGTCGAACCGCAGAATGCTCCCGGCATGACTTTCATTCCGCTCGCGGAGGATGAATTGCATTTCCTCGTGCACCCCATCCACCCTTGGACAAAACGTGGTGTGGAGCGCGATGTGGCGAAGGAAAGACTCATCCTGCCGGAGCGCACCAGCGAGACGCATGTGCTGATCGATGCTTACTTCCAGCGCGAGGGCGTGCGGATCAAACCGTTCATCGAGATCGGGAATGAAGAGGCGATCAAACAGTTCGTGCGCCTCGACCTCGGCGTGGGGCTGCTGCCGCGCTGGCTCGCGGCGGCGGAGCTGCGCCAGGGGTCACTCGTCGCGCTGCCGCTCGGGCGCAAGAAACTACGGCGCCGCTGGGGCATCCTCCACTGCACGAACTACGAGCTGACCTTTCCCGAAAGTGTCTTCGTGAATCTCTGCCGTAATGTCTCGCTAGCGGTGATGAACGACGGCGCGCAGGTGGACAACTAGCGCGGCGATCACGATCGCTTGAACAAGAATTTCTGCGCTTGAGTGTGTAAAATTCGGGCGGATTTTCTCGATCAAACGCGGAAAATTTTTGCGTCGAAATCTTCTCAGCGTTTCGCAACTCGCCGGCGCAGGTTTGCGACTGGCGTTTCTTAGCCATCCGCGCCGAACAAACGTGGCGTGAAAGTGGCGATTATTCCGCCAATGCTGGCATTTCCGGTGCCGCCGTTCCTCACGACACATTTTCGCCCCCCCCCGCGAGGCGACATCCAGCGAACAGAGTCGCGCTGCTATGAAGCGTTCCAACTCTCCGTCACGCGCGCCTCGACCGGTGCCGGCTCCACCCACTTGCCGTGCTCGCGGATCAGGTCGGTGAGCCGATCCACGGCTTCGGCTTCGGGGATGTTGAACTTCACCGGGGTCTTGCCGACGTAGAGATTCACCTTGCCCGGCGCGCCGCCGACGTAGCCGAAATCCGCGTCGGCCATTTCGCCCGGGCCGTTCACGATGCAGCCCATGATGGCGATCTTCACGCCCTTGAGATGCGCGGTGGCAGCTTTGATTCTGGCGGTCGTGGTTTGGAGGTTGAAAAGGGTGCGGCCGCAGCTTGGGCACGCGACGTAGTCGGTTTTGAAAATGCGCGTCCCGGCGGCCTGCAGGATGTTGTACGACAAGCGCATCGCTTGTCCGGGACCATGCTCTCCTTGCACGAGGATCGCATCGCCGATGCCGTCGCAAAGCAGCGCGCCGATGTTCGTGGCGGCAGTGAGGAGCGTCGGGAGAAAGTCAGCTTGCGCGTCGGCTGCCGGCCTCAGCGTGTCCTTGAGGAGAATTGGATGCCAGGGATCGAGCTTCGCGGCGAGGAGGCGGAAGGCGGCAATGACCGGCATGTCGAGACCGTCGCGAACAGTGACGAATTTCACTGACGCCGGGTCGTTGATCTCGGCAAGGGCGTGGTCGTCTCGGGGATCAACTTCTTGGATCTCCGCGGACTCGTAAATGATCTCGGGCTGGTAGTCGCCCATCGCTTTCACCTTGTGCGCGATCTTGTCGAACTGCGCCTGGCGGATGACCACCCGGACCAATCCTTCGCCGCCCAGCCTGACGCCGTCAGCTTCGAGCGACGCCGTCCCGCGCCGCTCGTAGGCGAAGGGGTCGTAGGAAAGCGGCGCGCCTTCAAGCTCGGCCGCCGCGGTCTGCACATTCGCGACGAGCGCCTGGGCGACGGGGATTTCGTGGACGCTGTCCTCGGTCAGCGACACGCGGATGGTGTCGCCGATGCCATCGCTGAGCAGGGAGCCGATGCCGATCGCGCTCTTGATCCGTCCGTCTTCGCCGTCGCCGGCTTCGGTGACGCCGAGATGGATCGGGTAGTTCCAATCCGCGCCTTCCTCCGCGAGGCGCGCGGCGAGCAGCCGATACGCTTCGATCATCACCTTCGGGTTGCTCGATTTCATCGAGAACATGAAGTCGTGGAAGCCGCAGTCGCGCGCGATGCGGGCAAACTCCAGCGCGCTCTCGACCATGCCCAACGGCGTGTCGCCGTAGCGATTCATAATGCGATCGCTGAGCGAGCCGTGATTGGTGCCGATGCGCATGGCGCGGCCGTGCTCTTTCATGAACAACACCAGCGGCGTGAAGCGCTCGCGGATGCGGTCGAGCTCGGCGGCGTATTGTTCGTCGGTGTATTCGACGATCTTGAACTTCTTTGAGTCGGCGTAGTTACCCGGATTGATGCGCACCTTCTCCACCCACTTCGCGGCCTCCATCGCGGCTTCGGGTTTGAAGTGAATGTCGGCCACGATCGGCACCTCGCACCCGCGCTCGCGCAGGCCGGCGACGATGTGCTGCAAGTTCGCCGCGTCCTTCACCGTCGGCGCGGTGATGCGCACGATCTCGCAACCGACGGCCACGAGATCGAGCGTCTGCTGGATCGACGCCGCGGTGTCCATCGTGTCGCAGGTGATCATCGACTGAACGCGAATCGGATTCGCGCCGCCGACGCCGACCTTTCCCACGAGCACCTCGCGGGTCAGGCGCCGCTGATAGCGATAGGGGGAAGGGCAGTAGTCCATGCGTTCTCCCGCTCGACGAAGCTATTTCGCGATTTCCGACGCGGGCGCTTTTTGAAACTTCACGCCGGACGATTTGCCGCCGACGAATGGCAGATCCTGCACGTCGAAGAACGCGATAAAGACCATGAAGCCGATGATCATCAGCGCGCAACCGGTCTGCACGAATTCGAGGAACTTCACGTTCACCGGCTTGCGGCGGATCGCCTCCACGATGGCGAGCGTGATGTGCCCGCCGTCCAGCACGGGGATGGGCAGCATGTTGAGCAGCGCGAGATTCACATTGAGCACGACGCTGAACCACAGCGCCATGCGCAGACCCTCGGGACTAGAGAGCATGGTGTAGTACGCATTCATCATCATCACCGGGCCGCCCATGTGCTGGACGCTGATCCCGCTCTTGCGGGAAAGCACGGCGTCGAGCGTGTTGACGATGCTCATCACACCAGCGCGCAGTTGTTCGAGCGGCCCGGGATGGACGACGCGATATTTTCCCATCGGGAGAAAGCCCATGCCGTCGCCGGTGCCGGGCGTGAAGCCGATGAGCGCACGCTTTTCACCAGTCTCGGAAATCG
Organism: Chthoniobacteraceae bacterium; assembly: GCA_049690035.1. Taxonomy (GTDB): domain Bacteria; phylum Verrucomicrobiota; class Verrucomicrobiia; order Chthoniobacterales; family Chthoniobacteraceae; genus Chthoniobacter. The sequence continues at coordinate 1,738 of JBAVML010000332.1, read as the reverse complement.
TGGCCTCCTGCGGAGTCGCCTGCAGGTCGAGCTCGCGGCCAGCGCGCCGCACATGGAGCGCGACGGGCGTGCCGGCCTTGGTGCTGATGTAGTCGATGAGGCTGTTCACCGTGGTCGGCTTGCCGTCTGCGGAGAGAATGATGTCGCCCTTCTCCAACCCGGCCTTCGCCGCGGGGCTGTCGGCGGTCGCGCCGAAGAGCCGTGCGAGGAAACTCGGCCGAGGCACTTCCAGCACTCGCACACCAGTGGGTACGAGCTGCACCTCGACTGCCTGGCCGTTACGATCGACGGCCAGTCTCAGCGGCTCAGCGGGCGTGGCATTGGCCGCGTCGTAGATGTCGTCGGGACTGAAAAGTTTGTGCCCATTCACCGCGGTGATGATGTCGCCTTTTTTGAGTCCCGCCGCCTCGGCCGCGGAGCCAGTCGCCACATCGGCGAGCACGGCGCTGACCGCCGGTCCGATGCCGATCTGGCGCAGACCTTTGCGGTTCCACCAGTTGTGTTTCTCCGGCACGCGCGGCTTCGCGAAGACGGTCTGCGCGGCCCCGTCGCGCTCGAAGTCGATCGCGATGGTGTCGCCTTCACTGCGCACGATGCGCCAAGTGATGCTGTCCGCGCCCATCCCGCCGAAGCGGCTGACTTTGTGTCCGTCGATGGAAAGAAGCTTGTCGCCCGGACGCAGTCCGGCCTCGGCGGCGGGCTGCTTCTCTGCGACGTAGCCCACCACCGTCGTACTTTCGGCTTCACCGACCGGGCGACCGGCCTGCCAGACGATGAGCGCGAAGACAAACGCGAGGCCGAAGCTGAAGAGCGGGCCGGCGAAGGCGACGATGATTTTGTCGAGTGCCGAGATGGGCGGGAGCTGCTCGCGGGGCGTCTCCACTTTTCCCTCCATGACCTCCATCGGCGCGAGCTGCGGCAGGGCCACGAATCCGCCCGCCGGGATCGAGCCGAGGCTGTATTCGACGCCGTTGATCGTCTTTTTCCAGAGTGGTTTTCCGAACCAAATGCCGAATTTTTCGATGACCAGCCCGCGCCAGCGCGCGGCGAGGAAGTGGCCGAGTTCGTGGACGATGATCATCAGGTTAAAGATGAGCAGGACTTCGAGGATGATGATGACGGTCTTGAGAGCGGTGAAGAACATGAGGAAGTGAGGAAACTAGCGGGGAAGCAATTCGGCTGCCCGGCGGCGCGCCCATTGATCGGCGTCCAAGATAGCAGGGAGGTCGGCTCCGGCAACCGACCGATGCTCGGACATGGTGCGCTCGACCGTTTGCCAGATCGCGGGGAAGGCACACCCTCGAGCGAGGAAGCGGGCGACGGCGACTTCGTTGGCGGCGTTGAGCACGGCGGGGAGTGTGCCACCGGTCTCGCCGGCGGCGCGGGCGAGATTGAGCGCGGGGAAGTCGGCGAGGCGCGGGGCTTCGAATTCCAGCTTGGCGAGTTTGGCGAAGTCGAGTGGCGGGAGGCGGTTCGGCACGCGGTCGGGCCAGGTGACGGCGTATTGGATGGGGAAGCACATGTCCGTCACCGAGAGCTGCGCGAGCACGGAGCTGTCGCGGAACTCGACCATCGAATGCACGATCGACTGCGGGTGGACGATGACCTCGACGCGCGACATTTCCACGTCGAAGAGCCAGCGCGCCTCGATCATCTCGAGGCCTTTGTTGAAGAGCGTCGCCGAGTCGATGGTGATCTTCGCGCCCATGTTCCAGGTCGGATGTTTCAGCGCCTGCTC
>JBAVML010000331.1:0-7087 GCA_049690035.1 Chthoniobacteraceae bacterium | reverse complement strand
GCCGATGACCAGCTTCGCCACGATCCCCGCCGTCGTCCCGAGCAGTGTGCCCCACGTCGATTTCCCCGCGGGCAGCAGGCCCTTCCCCCCGAGCAATTCGCCGAGCAGCACACCCGCCAGCGGCCCGACGAAAATCCCCGGCAACCCGAAGAAAATCCCCACGATCGCGCCGATAATTCCGCCGATCGCGCCCCAGCGGCTCGCACCGAATTTCTTCGCCCCCATCGCGCCGCTGACAAAATCGAGCACGTAGGACACCACGGTCAGCGCGACGAGTCCCCCGATCGTCCACCAACCCACGCTGCGCGCCTCCCCGAGCGCAAAGTGATGCATCACCGCCGCGGCAAGGATGATCGTCGTCCCAGGGAGCAACGGCAGCACCGTCCCGGCCAGACCAGCCAGCATGATCACGAGCGTGAGCGTCCACCAGAGCGTCGAGGAAATGAGCATTTACGAATTAGCATTTAGCATTTGAAGCGAACGCGTCAGCGATTTAAGACGCGCTCGCACCACTCTTCGTAAATCCTAATTCCTAAATCCCAAATCCTCATGCCTCTCGCCACCGCCACCAAAGCCCCTACTTTTACCCTCAAGTCGAAAAAGGCCGACGGCCTCGTCGACGTCACCTTTCCTGTGCCGGGAAAGACCACCGTGCTGCTCTTTTTCCCGCTCGCCTTCACCGGTGTCTGCACCGCTGAAATGTGCAGCATTTCGCAAGGCCTCACCGACTACGCCACGCTCGGCGCCGAAGTCATCGGCATCAGCGTGGACAGCCCCTTCGCGCAGGAAGCATGGGCGCAAAAGGAGAAGATCGAAGTGACGCTCGTGAGCGACCTGAACAAGGAGGCCACCAACGCTTACGAGGTGCTTTTCAAAGGCATCGCCGGCATCGGCGACAGCTCCGCCCGCGCCGCCTTCGTCATCGATGCGGCCGGGATGATCGTTTACTCCGAACAGACGCCGACCCCGAAAGACCTACCCGACTTCGATGCGGTGAAGGCCGCGATCGCGCAGGCGTAGTAATCCTCTGTCATCGATTTCAAAGAAAGGCAGCTCGCCAACGCGGGTTGCTTTTTTTCGTCGAAGCTTCGACGTTTCGATGCCGAGGAGACTGCGCACGAGGAAATCCATGCGCCGGCGGACCATGCAAGGATGCTCGCCTACGACGTGACCGCTGCTCGTGACGATGAGCATCTCGAAAACCTTGTCGGCTCTTCATCACCGCGTGACGACCTGCATCATCGAGCGGGATCGGCGTTGTGATCGAGCCCTCCGAGTGTGAGCAGCAGTTTGCTGGAAAGCTTCATGCAACCCGCGTGAGCGCCAGTTCATGCCCATGCCGTCGATCTGCACGTCGACTTGCCCGTGCAAAAGGCAGCGACCCATTCCCCGATTGTCCCCGGCCGCGCGCCCCTTGTTGAGCGCTAAGCTCGACTAAACGTTTCGCCGACGCCGCTTCACGTGGAGCTGCGCGAGCGATTTGGCGAGTGCAGCCTGCACGGCAGCGGATTCCTCGCCACCCATCTCGTGTTTGCTGGCGATGGCTTCCTGCGCTCGCTTGACGGCGGCTTCCGCAGCCCCTTCGTCGATGGCATCCCACTCCAGCGCCATATCGGTCAGCACCTTGACGCTGGTCTGGTTGATCGTGACGAATCCCTCCCCCACCGCGAGGAACGTCTCGGTGCCGCCCTTTTTCACGATCACTTCCCCAGGATGAATCATGGTCATCAGCGGAATGTGCATGGGCAGCACGCCCATCTCTCCCTCAATCGCCGGGAGCACGACGCTATCCACGTCGTCGCTGTAGGCGAGCTTCTCGGGAGTGACAATTTGAAGCTTCAAGGTGGCCATGGAAGAAAGGGCTAAGGGCGGAAGGTGAAACGCGAAAGTTAAGGCAAGGACGCTGAGCGGATTTGTTCAGCCCTTCGCCTCTAGCCTTTCGCTTTTTCTTCCCGCACCATTTCGATGCCGCCCTTCATGTAGAAGCTGGTTTCGTTCACGTCGTCGTGCTTGCCTTCGAGGATCTCCTTGAAGCCGCGCACGGTTTCCTTGATCGGAACGTATTGGCCGGGCGTGCCGGTGAAGACTTCGGCGACGTGGAAAGGCTGCGAGAGGAAGCGCTGGATCTTGCGGGCGCGGAAGACGGTGAGTTTGTCTTCGGGCGAGAGCTCATCCATGCCGAGAATGGCGATGATGTCCTGCAAGTCGCGGTAACGCTGGAGCACGCGCTGGACGCCACGCGCGACCGCGTAGTGTTCCTCGCCGACGATCTCCGGTGCGAGAGCCTTCGAGGTGGAAGCGAGCGGATCGACCGCGGGATAGATGCCCAACTCGGCGATGGAACGCTCGAGCACGACGGTGGAGTCAAGGTGCGCGAAGGTGTTCGCCGGCGCCGGATCGGTGAGATCGTCCGCGGGCACGTACACGGCCTGCACCGAGGTGATCGATCCCTTGGTGGTGGAAGTGATGCGTTCCTGGAGGGCGCCCATTTCCGCGGCGAGCGTGGGCTGGTAACCCACCGCCGACGGCGTGCGACCCAGGAGTGCGGACACTTCGGAGCCGGCCTGCGAGAAGCGGAAGACGTTATCGACGAAGAGGAGCACGTCCTGGTTCTTCTCATCGCGGAAGTATTCCGCCATGGAGAGCGCGGAGAGCGCGACGCGGAGACGGGCGCCGGGAGGCTCATTCATCTGGCCGTAAACGAGCGCGACCTTCGACTTGCTGAGATCCTTCTGATTGATGACGCCCGCATCGCTCATCTCATGGTAGAGATCGTTGCCCTCACGGGAACGTTCGCCGACGCCGGCGAAGACCGAGAAGCCGCCGTGTTCCTTGGCGATGTTATTGATCAGCTCGAGAATGACGACGGTCTTGCCGACGCCCGCACCACCGAACGCGCCGACCTTGCCGCCCTTCGTGAACGGACAGATCAGGTCAATGACCTTGATGCCGGTCTCGAGAACGGTGGAACCTGTATCCTGATCGATGAGCGTGGGTGCCGGGCGATGGATCGGGTAGCGCTTCTCATGAGGGACGGGACCGCGTTCATCGACCGGGTCGCCGGTGACGTTGAAGATGCGGCCGAGGACGCCTTCGCCGACAGGCACGGAAATCGGGGCACCGGTCGCGGTGACGGGCAGACCGCGCTTGAGGCCTTCCGAGGAACTCATGGCAATCGCACGGACCCAGCCTTCACCGAGATGCTGCTGCACTTCGAGAACGAGGTGGTTCTTTTCGGTGCCGACTTCGAAGTCGATGTGCAGCGCGTCGTAGATTTTCGGGAGGACGCCCGAGGCGGAAAAATCGACGTCCACAACGGGGCCGATAACTTGGACGATGGTGCCGGTATTGCTCATAGGAATGCGGGGTGCGTGATGCGGAGAGGATTAAGCCAGCGCCATTTGGGCGGTGGTGATTTCGAGAAGTTCGGTGGTGATCGCGGCCTGACGGACCTTGTTATATTCGAGGGTCAGATCCTTGATTAGTTGCTTGGCGTTGTCGGTGGCGCTCTTCATCGCCACCATTCGCGCGGAGTGTTCTGAGGCGCGGGCGTCCAGGAACATCTGGTAGATCTGGAAGTAAACGTGATGCGGCAGGACCGAGCTCAGCACGTCGCCGATGTTCGGCTCGAAGAGGTATTCGCTCGTGTCGTCACTAATCACCTTGGCTTCCTCCTGCGCGCCACCGACGCCGGCGGTGACTTCCAGCGAAGTGATCGGCAGGATCTCGCGAGCCTTGGGAATCTGGGAGAGCGTGTTGATGAAGTCGGTGAAGACGACCGTCACCTTGTCCACTTCTCCACTGGTAAATTTCTCCATCGCAAACTTCCCGACGCTCTTGGTTTCGAGAAAGCTCGGCGCGTCGCTGAGTTCAAACTCCGCGATCAACTGGCGATTGGTCCTGGTTAGAAACTGCGTCGCCTTGCGACCGGCTGCGACAAAGACGGTGGTGGCCGGATCAAACTTGGATACTTCGCGGAAGAGGTTGGTGTTCAGCGCCCCGCACAAGCCCTTGTTCGGGCTGATCACGATCACCAGTTCTTTCTTAACTTCACGCGCCGTGAGCAACTCGTGCGCACCTTCCTCGGCACCCGCCGCCACGGACTTCAACACCTTGCTCAGCAACTCGGCGTAGGCGCGTCCAGCAAGGGCGACCTGCTGGGCCTTGCGCATCTTCGCCGCGGCCACCATCTGCATGGCCTTGGTGATCTGCGAAGTGTTTTTGACCGACTTGATGCGTCGGCGGATGTCACGCGTGTTCGCGGCCATGACTTAGCGGTAGCTGGTCTTGAATTCGCCGATCGCGGTTTTCAGTTCGGCGGTAATCGTGTCGTCGATCGCGCCCTTGTCGCGGATCGTCGTGAGCAAGGATTCCTTCCGGGGGTTGAGGAACTCCTGCAGCTTGTTTTGGAAATCCTTCACCTTGTCCACCGCGACGTCGTCGAGGTAGCCGTTCTGCATCGCCCAGAGCACCGCGACCTGAAGTTCGACGGCAAGCGGGTTGTATTGCACTTGCTTGAATAGCTCGACTACGCGCGCGCCTCGATCGAGGATCGACTTGGTCTTGGCATCGAGATCGGAACCGAACTGCGCGAAGGCCGCGAGCTCGCGGAACTGCGCCAGGTCACCCTTGATCTTGCCGGCGACTTGCTTGATCGCCTTGATCTGCGCGGCGGAACCGACGCGGCTCACCGAGAGACCTACGGACACCGCAGGCCGGATACCTTGGTAGAAGAGATCGGTCTCGAGATAGATCTGGCCATCGGTGATGGAGATGACGTTCGTCGGAATGTAAGCCGACACGTCACCCGCCTGCGTCTCAATGATCGGCAAGGCGGTAAGTGAACCATTGCCATTCGTCTCGCTAACCCGGGCGCTGCGTTCAAGGAGGCGGGAGTGGAGATAGAAAACGTCGCCAGGATAAGCTTCGCGGCCGGACGGGCGCTTGAGAAGCAGCGACACCTGGCGATAAGCGACGGCGTGCTTGGAGAGATCGTCGAACACGATCAGCGCGTCCATGCCGTTGTCCATGAACCACTCGCCCATCGCCGCGCCGGAGAACGGCGCGAGGTATTGATTCGTGGCGTAGTCGGACGCGGAGGCGACGACGATGATCGTGTACTTCAGCGCGCCTTCGGCTTCGAGAATGGCGATGGAGCGGGCGATGCTCGACTGCTTCTGACCGACCGCAACGTAGATGGAATACAGCGGGCGGAAGCCGGCCTTGCCTTCGTTGACCTTATTGATCCGCGCCTGATTGATGATCGTGTCGATTGCGATCGTCGTCTTGCCAGTGGCGCGATCGCCGATGATCAGCTCACGCTGACCGCGGCCGATCGGGATCATCGCGTCGATGGCCATGATGCCGGTCTGCACCGGCTGGCTGACGGATTTACGCTTGATGATGCCGGGTGCGATCTTCTCCACCGGATAAAACACGGTCGAATTGATTGGGCCTTTGCCGTCGAGCGGATTGCCGAGCACGCCGACCACGCGGCCGAGCAGTTCCTTGCCCACGGGCACGGAAAGCAGGCGGCCCGTCGTCTTTACTTCGGTGCCTTCGGTGATGTTCTTTTCGTCGCCGAGCAGGATCGCGCCGACTTCGGACTCTTCAAGATTGAGCGCGAGGCCGAAAACGCCGCCGGGGAATTCCACCAGCTCGTTCAGACGCACGTCGCTCAGTCCTTCGATGCGCGCGACGCCGTCGCCGATCTCGCGCACGATGCCGACGTTGGACTTGCTCGTGTTGGTCTTGAGACCGCTGATCTGGGATTCGATTTCTTGCAGGATGCTGCTCATGGATTGGGGCGATTAAGCGTTGGTAAGTTGGGATTCGAGGCGGTCGATGCGGTTCCGGACGGAGCTGTCGAAGACATCGCTGCCGATCTTGATGCGGAGCCCGCCGATGAGCTCGGGGGTGATTTTGAATTCGGTGGTGATTGTCGAGCCATACTTGGCCTTGAGGCCGCCGATGACCTGCTCACTCAGTCCGTCGTCAAGCGGCTGCGCGCTCTCGATGATGGCATGATGTTTCTCGACCTCGAGCCGGACCTTGCGCTGATAGTCTTTCAGCAAGCCCATGAAGTGGCGCGGCTTCGCCTCGCCGACTTTGGCCGCGATGGCGCGGACCTTTGCTTCGTCGAGCTGGCCATTGGTGAAGCTTGCGTTAAAGAGCTGCTTCGAGAGCTTGCGGGAATCTTTGTCGAGCTTGGCCATGACTCACTAGTTAGGCCGCAAGCTCGCGGGCGGCTTCTTCGGAAATGCGCTTCTGATCGGCGTTGCTAAGAACCTTGCCGGTGACTTTGGAGGTGGTGTCGATGACCAGTCGGGAAATCTCTTTCTTCAGCGAGGCCAGCTCCTGCTCGCGCTCGGCCTTGGTCGCTTCACGAGCCTTGGCGATGATCTGCTCCGCTTCACCTATCGCTCGCTGGGTCTCCCGATCCCCCACAGTCTTCGCAGCGGCGCGAGCGTCTTCGATCATCTTCTGCGCCTCGGTATTGGCCTTGGTCAAGATCTCTTGGTAGCGCAGCTCGCTCTCGGCGAGCTGCTGCTTGATCTTTTCTGCATTAGCAAGGCCTTCCGCGATCTTCTGGCGGCGTGCTTCGAGCACCGCGAGAACAGGCTTGTAGGCAAACTTCTGGAGCAGGAAAGCGACGATGCAGAAGCTGATGATCTGCGAGAAAAAGAGCCACGCGTTGAAGCCAAAGGTCTCGCCCGTGCGGTGGGCGCTATCCATGAGGCTATCCACGATGCCGCCTTCCGCGGCGAGGAGAGGGAGGTAGGTCATGCTAAGTAACGAAAAAGAGAAATCGCAGGAGTAAGAAGCGCGGGGCCGTCGGTGAGGAAGCGACCCCGCGCCGCTGAATTACTTCACAAGGAAGATGGCGAAGAACACGATGCCTTCGGCGAAGGCGGTGCTCAGGATCGCCTGCACGAGGATCGGGGTAGCGGCGCCGGGATTGCGGCCCACTGCTTCCGAGGCCTTCATACCGATGAAACCTACGCCGAGCGATGCGCCGAGGGCGGCGAGACCGACGTGAATGTTTCCGGAGATGCCTTCCGCGAGGATGGTTGCGATGTTCATGATG
>JBAVML010000330.1:0-4951 GCA_049690035.1 Chthoniobacteraceae bacterium | reverse complement strand
CGTTTTTTCTGCGCGTGAGAACGACGCCACGGAAATATTGCGTAGCGACGGTTGACAGTATGGGGCTCGGCTTCTACCACCACAGGTCAGCATTCCCGTTTCATCCGCACCACCTCGTTCCATGGCCGAAATTCCCAGCAACAAAAGCAACGTCAACAACGACGTTGAAATCTACGGTTCCGTCACCTTCAAGGGCGAACTCTCCTTCGACGGCAAGCTGCAGGGAGGCGGGATCACGGGAAAGATTCTGACTGTCGGACCCGCGGCGAAAATTCAGGGCGACATCCACAGTGAGGCTGTGACGATCTCCGGTACGGTCACGGGCGACGTCACTGTCTCTGGCAAGTGCGATCTGAAATCGTCCGCGCAGGTCTTCGGCAATCTCACCACCGCGCGCCTCGTGATGGATGATGGCGCGACCTTGATCGGCAAGGCCGAAATCAAGCCAGCGGGAACGACGTTGCCGCCAGCCCCTTCGCAAAATCCAAAGTAGGGCTGATCACACCCGCTCGGCGAGCATGAAGCCGCGGGCGACCGCGGTGTCCTGATATTTTCCCCCGTCGAAACCCGTCTTCGACAGGTAGCCGCGCATTTCGCCCACGGAGTAGCATTTCCCTTCGGTAATCTGCATCAGCAGCGCCGAGTACTCCGCCACGTGCAGTGGCCCAGTTTTCTCCGCATTGATGAAGGCATCGTGAATGATGAGCAGGCCACCGACTGGCAGGGCCTCATGTGATTTCCGCAGCAGATCGAGCACGGCGGGTTCCTCCCAATCGTGCAGGACATTCGAGATCAGGTGCACATCGAAGCCGCGCGGCCATTCGTCTTTGAAGATGTCGCCAGCGATGACCTCCACCTTCTCAGCGCAGCCCTGTTTCGCGATCGCCTCGCGGCAGATCCGATCGACCGGCGGCTTCTCCAGCACCGCTGCGCGCAGGTGCGGGTGTCGGGCCACCATCGCGCACGCGTAGATTCCCGATCCACCCGCCACGTCGAGCAACGCCGTTCGTCCCGCGAGTTCGAGAGGCTTTGCCAGCGCGGGCCCGAGCAGCACACCGCGGCAGTCCATCGCCGCGGTGAATTGCGCCGCGAAGTCCGGCCGTTCCATTGCCTGCGCCCACGCCTGCGGATCGTAGCTCCCCCAGTTCGCCGGCTTGCCCGTGCGCAGGACCTTCAGCATGTCGAGCGTTTGCGGACGGTCTTTCATCGAAATGAAATACGGCCCGAGATTCCACGGCGAGCCGACCACAAGATGCTCGCGTCCACGCAACGTGAGGAGAAAGCAGCCGCCCGCCTGCTGCACCAGCCCCATCGCCGTGAAGAGCGTCATCATCACATCCGCCGGTCGCGGATGAATTTCAAAGTGCGCGCAGATCGCACCGAGCGTGGACGGATGATCCGCCAGCCAGGTGAAGAAATCGAGATGTGCGATCGCGGCCCCGAGGAGATCGGACGCCACGATCCCATCGCGGTAGCGATAGATCGACGTGGGATCGGTGGCGGGTTCGGCGAGGAGTTGGGCGAGGGACATGGGGAAGGAATAAATGACCGGCGGAGAATGACCAATGACCAAGGTGCCGCGTCCGACACAAACTTCCGCGGCCAGTATCCGCCATTGATCACAGGCCATTTTCCATTGGTCATTTCCCCCTCTCTCGTTTCCCATCCGACGCCGAAATGAAACTCCTCCTCCTCACCCTCACCATGCTCGCCACCACCGCTCTCGCCGCCGACGGCCCCATCTTCCACGTCGTCCATTTCAAATTCAAAAAGGACGCCACCCCGGAACAGATCAAGAAAGTCACCGACGGCTTCTCCGCATTGAAGAGCAAGATCAGCGAAGTCGAGAGCATCGAGTGGGGCACCGACTCCAGCCCCGAGGGTTTGAGCAAGGGCTTTACCCACATTTGGATCGTGAAGTTCAAGGATGCCAAGGCCCGCGACGCCTACCTCATCCACCCCGACCACAAGGCCTTCGTGGACATCCTGAAGCCGATCCTCGACGAACCGCTCGTCGTGGACTTCGTGCCGCAGAAGTAACCTCGCGACGCGCGCTACCGCGCCAGCCACGGCGCGAGTTCATCGCGAGCGGCGTCATCGAGCTTCATGCTGAATTCCCGGCCGGCGCGCAACCGGACCGGAGTCGCCGCAGCCGAGGTGAAGACGAACTCCAGGGTTTGTGAGCCCGGATGTTTCGCGACGATCTCGCGCACCTTCGCCAGGTCGTCGGGTGTGGTCTTCGAGCGGTCGAAAGTGAGCACCACCGGGCGTTCGCCGGCAGGTTTGGCGGGGCGTTTGATCGCTTTCACTTCATTGGCTACGAGCCGCGGGGTGTCTTCGCGCTTATCGAGTCTTCCGGAAATGGCGACGATGTTGCCCTGGACGAGGTGCGCCTGCGCTTTGTTGAAGGTCTCGTTCCAGATCATCACTTCGAGCGGCCCGGTGAAGTCTTCGATGATCACCACAGCGAAGGGTTTGCTGTCCTTCTTGGTAAACTTCTTTTCCACCGAGGTCAGCGCGCCGGCGATGGTCGGCGTGCTCTTGTCTTCCTCGTCGCCGAGGCGGGCGATCGGCACGTATTTCGAGCTCTCGAGCAGCGAGCGATAATCATCGAGCGGGTGGCCGGTGACGTAGAAGCCGAGAAGTTCCTTCTCGAAGGCCAGCTTCTCCGCCGTGGTGTAAGGCGGGACGCTGTTCGCCATGGTGCGCTTCTTTGCCGGTGCAGCGGCGGTGAAGTCATCGAAGAGCGACACCTGTCCCGACGCCCGGTCGCGATGTGCCGACGCCGCGGCGGCGATCACGCTGTCGATCTCGGAGAAAAGCTGCGCGCGTTCGATGCCGGTCCAATCGAACGCTCCGCACTTCACGAGGCACTCCACGGATTTCTTGTTCAGCTTCTTGGAATCGATGCGCCCGCAGAAATCCTCCAGCGACGCGAACGCCCCCGCCTTCTCCCGCTCGATCACCGCGGCTTCCATCGCCGACTCGCCGACGTTCTTGATCGCCGCGAGACCGAAGCGCGTGGACCCGACGTAAATCTTCTGCGCGGCGGCGGAAGTCTCGGAACCCTTCTTTGCCGCGGCTTTGGACTTGGGCAGATCTTCGAAGCTGATCCCCTCCTCTTCCTCGCTCGCCGACTCCTCTTCCACGACCTTGACCTTGCGGGAAAGCTGCAGCGCGGCCACGCCTTCGTCGCTGACTTCCTCGGGCACAAACTTCAACCCGCTTTTGTTCACGTCCGGCGGCAGGATCTTAATGCCGAGCCGCTCGCACTCGGCGACGAAGATGCTGATCTTGTCCGTGTTCGCGACTTCATTGCTCATCACCGCGGCCATGAACTCCACCGGGTAGTTCGCTTTGAGGTAGGCCGTTTGATAACTCACCCACGCATACGCCGCCGAGTGCGACCGGTTAAAGCCGTAGCCCGCGAACTTCTCAAGCGTGTCGAAGATTTCGTTGGCTACGTCTTCCTTGATCCCATGCAGCTTGGCCGCGCCTTCGCAGAATTTCACGCGCTCCTTCGCCATCTTGTCCTTGTCCTTCTTGCCCATCGCGCGGCGCAGCAGATCGGCGCCGCCCAGCGTGTAGCCGGCGAGGATCTGTGCGGCCTGCATGACCTGCTCCTGATAGACCAGAATCCCGTAGGTCTCCTTCGTCATGTCCATCAGCAACGGGTGCGGCGCCTTCACCTTCGTCTTGCCCTTCTTGCGCTTGATGTAATCCGGGATCAGGTCCATCGGGCCCGGTCGGTAGAGCGCCAAGATCGCGTTGATGTCTTCGATGTCCTTTACGTCGAACTGCCGGCACACGCCGACCATGCCGCCGGACTCGACCTGGAAGACGCCGATCGTCTCGCCCTTGTTGTAGAGATCGAAGGTCGCCTGGTCATTGACCGGGACGGTGTCGATGTTGAAGTCTGGGACGCGCTTGCGGATCAGCACCACCGCGTCGGTGATGACAGTCAGCGTCTTCAACCCGAGGAAATCCATCTTCAACATGCCGAGATCGGTCAACGGTCCCATCGAGTATTGGCTCACGATCGAGCCATCGTTGGCCCGCGTGAGCGGGATGTATTCGGAAAGATCACGGTCGCTGATCACCACGCCCGCCGCGTGCACACCCACGCCGCGGGTCAGGCCCTCCAGCGTCGTCGCATACTCCCACATTTGCTTCGTCGCCGGCTCTTCATCCACCGCCTTCTTCAACTCGGGGTTCTTGTCGATCGCCCCGGCGATGTGCTCCACCGCGCCGGTTTCCTTGTTCTTCTTGTCGATGCCCGCCAGCGTGATGCCGAGTTCGTTCGGGATCATCTTCGCCATGCGATCGCCATCGCCGTAGGCCCAGCCCAGCACGCGCGCCACGTCGCGCACCACACTCTTCGCGCCCATCGTGCCGAAGGTCACGATCTGCGACACCGCGCGGTCGCCGTACTTGTTGCGCACGTAGTCGATCACCTCGCCGCGCCGGTTCACGCAGAAGTCCACGTCGATATCCGGCGGGCTCACGCGCTCCGGATTGAGGAAGCGCTCGAAGAGTAGCTTGTAGCGGATCGGATCGATGTCCGTGATGCCCATCACATAGGCCACCATCGAGCCAGCCGCCGAGCCGCGGCCCGGGCCCACCGGGATCCCGTGCTGCCGCGCCCAGTCGATGAAGTCCCACGTGATCAGGAAATAGTTCACGAAGCCCTGCGTCTCCAGCACCCCAAGCTCGCGCTCGATGCGCTCCTTGACCACCGGGTCCTCCATCGCCCGGTCGCCGTAGCGCTTCACCAGTCCGTCGAAGACAATCTTCCGCAGATACCCGTTCTGCGTGAAGCCCTCCGGCGGGTTGTAGTTCGGATACTTGGGGACGTTGAACTCGATCTCCAGATTGCACCGCTCCGCGATCGCCAGCGTATTCGTGATCGCCTCCGGATGCTCGCGGAAGAGCGCCGCCATCTCCAGCGGCG
>JBAVML010000329.1:0-9283 GCA_049690035.1 Chthoniobacteraceae bacterium | reverse complement strand
CTGGCGGAAGGCGAGCTTCTGCGCCGTGCGCTGTGCCTGCGCGAGCACCGCCGAGGCGAGCCGCGCGCTGCCGGGAAGACCGCGTCGGATCGCCTCGCGCAAGGCCGCACGCACCGGCGCGGCGCAGAAGCGCACGAGCAATTCATCCTCGACGCTCACAAACGCCTGTGCCGATCCGGGATCGCCCTGACGGCCGCTGCGTCCGTAGAGCTGGCGGTCGATGCGCCCGGACTCGTGCCGCTCGGTGGCGACGACGCACAGGCCGCCGGCTTCGGCGACGCCGGGGCCGAGTTTGATGTCGGTGCCACGGCCCGCCATGTTCGTCGCGATGGTGATGCGGCCCGGTTCGCCCGCTTTCTCGACGATCGCGGCTTCCTCGGCGTGACGCGTCGCGTTGAGCACGGAACAATCGAGTCCCTTCGCGGCGATGCGCTGGCTCAGATCCTCGCTTGCCTGAACGCTGCGCGTGCCGACCAACACGGGCCGGCCCGTGGCGTGCAGCCGTTCCACTTCGTCGGCGACGGCCTGCCACTTATTTGCCGCATCGGCGAACACGCGATCGGGCAATTCCTTCCGCTGCCGCGGCCGATGCAGCGGAATCGCGACCACGGGCAGCCGATACACGTGCCAAAATTCCGCCGCCGCTTCGTGGCCGGTGCCGGTCATGCCGGAGAGATTGCGAAAGAGCCGGAAGAAACGCTGAAAACTCATTCGCGCCAGCGTCTCGTCGAGCGCCGACATTTCGACGCCCTCCTTGGCCTCGATCGCCTGGTGCAAGCCGTGCCGCCACTTGCGCATCGGCATGAGGCGTCCGGTGAATTCATCGACAATCACCACTTCGCCGTTATCGACGACGTATTGTTTGCCGCGGTGAAAAAATTCGCGCGCATGCAGCGCCTGCTCGAACAGCTCCTTGCGCCGCGAAGTCGAGCGCCAGAGCGGCGGCAGGTGTTCCGTGAAGGCATCCGCTTTCACCACGCCCGCAGGCAGCAGCTCGATCTGGCGCGCCCGCGGATTCACCCGGTAATCGACCTGCGGCTCGAGACGCGCCGCGAGCTGCCAGGCCAGGCGGTAGGCTCGTTCCGGGCTGCCGCTACCGTCGCTGCCGGCGATGATCAGTGGCGTGACGGCTTCGTCGATCAGCACGCTGTCCGCTTCGTCCACGATCGCGTGATGCAGCCCGCGCATGACCGTGCCGGCGACCGCGCCAGGGTGGCGGAGTTGCTGCACCATCCAGCGCGCGGGCGTTTGCGTGGCGCCGAGCGCGAGCCGATCGCGGAGGAAGTCGGCGAGCAGTTCCTTGCTCGTGGTGTAGGTCACGTCGGCGGCGTGCCCGCGCTGGCGATCCGGAGCCTGCATCGTGCCGATGACGCAGCCGGCGTGTAGTCCGCACGCGGAGTAGAGCGGTTCAAATTCGTGGGCGTCGCGCTCGGCAAGATAGTCATTCACCGTCACCACATGGCAGGGACGGCCGCTCCAGCCCGCGAGCACGGAGGCCACCGCGGCAGTGAGCGACTTTCCCTCGCCCGTCGCCATTTCTGCGAGGAAGCCGCGATGAAGCGCGAGCGCGCCGATGAGCTGCACCAGCCGCGGGCGCATCCCGAGTTGCCGCGCCGCAGCTTCGCGCACGGCGGCGAGGCCTTCCTCCACGGGCGCAGGCCGTTCTTTCGTCTGCCGGCGGAATTGCGCGCGCAACTCGGCGAGCCGGAGCGTGAGCGTTGCATCGTCGAGTGCGGAAAATTTCTCTTCGAGCTGCATCGCCCGGTCCGCCTCCTCGCGCAGTCCGCGCAGCGCGTGACCGCGCCGCCGAATCGCGCCGATCACGCCATCCATCGCCGCGTCGAGGCCGCTGGTCAGCTCCGGCGGCTCGTTGACCGCACAGCGCCGATATTCATCGGTGAGCGTGGTCACAGGCCGTGGTGCTTTTGAAGGAGCTGCATCACGCGCCGCACCCACTGGCCGAGCAGCGGTTGTGGCGGCATTTCAAAACGAATCTTGCCCGATGCGCCGTGCAACAGCTCGACGCCATTGAGCGGCTCGATGAGCGCCTGCACGGCGAAAAATGGCTCACGCGTTTTCACGCCCGTCTGATCCGTGCCCGTGACGGCGATCTCGCCGCCGGACCGCCAGCCGAGCGCGGCCGAGGGCAGCACCTCCTGCTCAGCCTGGATGATCCGCTGCTCGCGCACATGCAGCGCCTGCGCGGACTGGCCGTGCAGCCGCACCTCGGCGGAGCGGATGTTTCCCTCGAAAAGTCGCGACGCGTCATTTTCAGAAACGACGGCGGAAAAGCGGAAGGCTTTTGGATTCACCACCTGCCCGAGCTCCGTGCCGCGCGCGAGCCACGTGTCGTGGAAATGCTCGAGTTCCGGCGCGATCCACAGGCCGTCGTGCGGCGCGCGCACGATCAGCGCGGCCTCCTGTTCATGGAAGCGGCGCAGTTGCTTTTCGGTCGCTTCGATGCGGCCGTCGATCGCCTTCACTTCGGCGATGCTTTGATCCATCGCGCGCTGCCGCATCGCCCGCGTTTCCTCGAGCTGCGCAGTGGTGCCGGCGATTTGCAGCGGCAGCTCCGGATCGACCAGCTCGACGAGCGGATCGCCGCGTTTCACTTCACCCCCCGAGACCGCGACGATCTTCGCCACGCGCCCGTTCACCTCGGAGCTGACGATGCTGTGCTCCACCGCTTCGAGCACGCCGGGCGCGCGGAAATGTTCCGGCGCCGGAATCACTTCAAACATGACGACGAGCACCGCCGCCGCAGCCGCACAGACGCCGAACGCATGAGCGCGACGCCCCGCAAGCCGCGAGCTGAAGGCGAGGTAACGCACGCCATTCCAGAGCGGTTTCACGATCCACGAGAATGCGCAGCCGAGCGCCATGAGCAGTCCGAGCAGGAGGTAGCGATCCGAGAGGAAAAGCAAAATTCCCGCGAAGAGGAAGAAGCGATAGACCTTGCTCGCGACGCCGTAGAACGAGAGCCAGAACGCCTCGCCGAAGCTGAGCGCCGGGCTGTGGGATTGCTTGCGGCCGAAGGCGTAGCGCTCGACGAGATGCTTCATCTGCAGGTCGGATCGCGCCTGCAGATTCGGGATCTCGAGGATGTCCGAGAGAATGTAGTAGCCGTCGAATCGGAGCAGCGGGTTGACGTTGAAAAGCACGGTCGAAACGGAGGCGACGAAGATGATGTTGTAGGCCAGCGCATTCACCGCGCCCTCCGCGGTGGAGGCCCAGACGAACACGGCCGCGGAAGCGACCATCAGCTCCGCGATCATCCCACCTGCGCCGACCAGCGCGCGATGCCAGCGGCTGCGGAATCCCCACGAGGAAGTCGTGTCCACGTAGGGCATCGGCGTGAGGAAAACGAGCATCACTCCGAGGACGTGAACTTCCCCGCCGAAGCGCCGACACATCGCGGCGTGGCCGAACTCGTGGACGAGTTTGATCAACACGAGGCCGAGGTAGAGCAGCACGAGATTTCCCGGCGCGAGCATCGACTGCGATTGGTTCGCGAATTGACCGGAGTGATCGATGACGACCTTCAACGCCCAACCAACGATGGCCAGCCAGACGAGCGCACCGAGCGGACTGATCACGCGCTCCAACACGGGCCGCAACGTGCGGAGCAGCGCGTCGGGATCGAAGATCGGAAAGCGCGCGCTCATGAAGCCGAGCAACGCGCCGCGGACTTCTTTCGTGCGGCGTTTGCTGTGTCGGTCGAAGAGTTTCGCGCTGTCCGGCGAGAGATTGGAGTGGAGCAGATTCGCGCCGTGGAGGGCGGCGAGAAGTTGCAGCACGTCCTCCTGTCCGGGCGCGCCTTCCGGGTCGGTTTCGAGGCAATCTTTCCACACCTCCTCGACGGTGCGGTCGGGCCTCAGCCGCGCGACGAAGGCATACGCCTCGGGGCGCAGGCGGAAGAACTGATTGTTAAACGGATCGTGCAGGACGTGGAAGCGCTCGCCACGATACATCTGCCGCTGCACGCGCACGTGCGAGCGCACCGCCACGCGCTGACCGGCGAGGCGATACCAGGATTCGCTGAAGGTTTTCGTTTCGGCGGACATCGGGTCACCACCAGAGCTGCATGCGCAGGAAGTCGATCGTGCGATGCGCGATCACCCACAGGAGCGAGCGTCGGCCCGCGTCGATCTTCGCGACGCCGCTCATGCCGGGGCGCCACCACGGCTCGCTCGGGCTCTCGATCGCGCAACGCACGGCGAAGGTGTTGCCGGATTCTTTCACCAGCGCGGCGGGTTCGATGCGATTGAGGCGGACGTTGAATTTGTGCTTCGGCGCGCTGGCGAAAGCGATCTCGCCGGCGACGCCGGGCTTGAGTTCGCGGATGTCGCGCTCGTTGACGTTGGCCTCGACATAGATGCGATCGGTGCGCGCGACGCGGAGCAGCACTTCACCCTGCTTCACCGGCGAGCCGATGCGCTTTTTGAGGTCGCCTTCGACCACCACGCCATCGAACGGCGCGACGATGTTCGACTGACCGCGACGATATTGAATGATCTCGAGCCGCACCCGCGCCTGCTCCGCCTGCGCCTGCGCGATGCGCATTTCGGCAGGCTTGTCGGCGCCGCTGGCGCGTTCCACTTCGCCGAGGAAACGCGTGCGCTCCGCGGCGGCTCCCGCTTCTTCCAGCAGAAGATCGCGGGTATCGAGCGAGGCCATCACCGCGTCCTTTTTCACCTCGTCGCCCACGGTGACTTTCACCTCATCGAGGTAGCCATTGAAGGGTGCGGCGATGAAGGACAGATCCTCGGTGCGGAGGAAGAACGGCGCATCCACGCGGTACTCGGTGCGGATCAGGGCAAGGGCGGCGAACGTCACGACGCCGAGGACGCCGAGCAGCTTCGCCAGCGTGTGCTCGGGTCCGAGCAGCTTCGTCATTTTCTCCCGCGCCGCCACGAGCCACCGCGCGCCGAACCAGCCATCCGTCTTCTTCAAGTCGGCGAGCCGCCGGACGGACATCTCGCCGTAGAGCGCGAAGAGCCGCATCTCGACCTCGGCAAACTCCTGCGTGGTGCGCTCGCAAACGAGCACCGCCACCGGTTCGCCTTCGAGGCGCAGCGGCACCGAGCAGAGCGACGGCACATTCGCGAAGGCGGCAAATTTTTCATGCGCCCGCGTCACCATCCGCGGGCCGTCGGGTTCGGGCCAGACGATCACTTCATCCTGATCGAGCGCCTCCTCCATCGCGGCCTCGAGATTTTTGATCGCCTCCATCTTCCGCTCGAAACGCTCGCTGCGGCTGATGGCCACGGTCTTCGCGTAACCGTCTTCCAGCCAGCCGAGGCTCACGCGATCGCACTGGTGGCGCGTCGCGAGTTCATTACACAGCGTCATCGCCACGGGCAGGAAACGCTGATGCACGTTGAGCGCGGAGACGAGATCGAGCACCGCGGCGAAGTGGCCGACCGCAGTCTCCGAATCGGTCACCTGCCGGCGCAGATGGTAGAGCGTGGGCAGCGGCGCGAGCAGGCGCAGACGCCGCAGGGCTTCGACTGCGACGGCTTCGGGCGCACCTTGGAGAAAGAACGCGAGAACCAGTGCGCCGGGTTCACCTTCCATCGAGACGCGCACCGCCACGCACCAGTCGATGCCCGTCGCCGTGCGCGCGCCGCGGATCGCTTCACCCTGCTGCACGCAGGTCTCCGCCTGATCGCCTGCGGCGCCAGTAAAGGCGCGCAGTTCCGCCTCATCCACGCCTTGGGCGGGCCAGTGGGTCACGGTCTTCCAGCCGGGCTCTTCTTCGGGCCCCGCTCGCAGCACCACGCCGAGCCGCGCGCCCGAAACGCCGGCCATCGTCGTGAGCAGATGAAACCAAAACACCCGCTCCGGCCCGGTGAATTCCCGAAGTTGATCGAGCCGCGCCACCGCATCGCCGAAGCGATCCAACTCTTTCTGATCCGTCGCGATCATGGGAAAAAAGCGGGCGCTCCCGGACGGCGCCCGATCACAGACCGGGGAATGGTGTTACGGTGCATGGTGGGAAAAAATTGCTTGGCGGAGTCACGGAGCGCATAGCCGCTCGCGTGCCACGGTGAACTCCCTTCGTTCGCTTCCTGGGAAAGCAGATGCCAAAAACGTTTCCGAGCTTCGGGAGCGCGGCGCTCTTGGTGCGATTGAGCCGGGGGGGGAAATTCGGTCCCGGCGTGCCGCGCTGAAATTGCATTATCGGTTGTTTCGTCGCGATGCGATGCGGTAAGCGAGAGACATGTCTTCCGGACCGACCCTCTCCCTCGAAGCCACCGAACTTCCCAAAGTCGTGCGGGAGTTTGCGCCGGAGTGGGGGATCGTCCTCGGCTCGGGGCTCGGTGCGCTGGTCGATGAAGTCGATTCCATCCTCGCGCTGCCCTATGAGGAAATTCCAGGCCTGCCGGTCTCGACCGTCGCCGGACACGCCGGGCGATTTGTCTTTGGAAAACTCGGCGGCGTGAAAGTCGTGGTCGCGCAGGGTCGCGTGCATCTTTACGAAGGACGGACAGCGGAGGAGGTGACCGGAGGCGTGCGTCTCATGGCGGGCATTGGCGTAAAGCGGCTCGTGCTCACGAATGCCGCCGGGACCTTGAATTCGGCGCATCCGCCCGGCGGCTGGATGATGCTCAGCGACCATCTCAATCTCACCGGCACCACGCCGTTGCTCGGTGGACCAAACTTCATCGACATGAGCGAAGTCTATTCCGGTGCCCTCCGCGCGCGATTCCGTGGCTACGCGGTGGAGGAAAAAATCACGCTGCATGAAGGCGTGTACGCGAGCCTGCTCGGCCCGCAGTACGAGACGCCCGCAGAGATTCGCATGCTCCAGCGGCTCGGCGCGGATGCGGTGGGGATGTCCACGGTGCTCGAGGCGATTAAGGCGCGCGCGCTCGGGCTCGAGGTCGCGGGATTTTCGTGTCTCACCAATTGGGGCGCCGGCCTGGGCCAGGCGACGCTCGATCATCACGAGGTGCTGGCGACCGGCAGGGAGGCCGGCGGTCAGCTCGTGCGCTTGCTCAAGCGAGCGCTCGCGTAGTGCCTGCAACTACGGCCCGGGCCTCATCTACGCGAGCTTTGAAGCTAGAACGGGATGAGGTCGTTCCAATCTCGCGCGTCGTCCTCGAGCTTCTCGAAGAGTTCCGAGTATCTACTCTTCGTCTCCGGTGAATATCGCTCGCGCTCAGGTTGCATTCGTTTTTTTGGTTTTCGCTAGACTGGAGGCCGCGGGCTTGGGCGAAGGGAGTTCACCGACCGCGATCGTCCGTAGCTCTATCGACCATCGGATTGGTGGTTCGGATTCCACTCTGGCGAGCGATCACGGCCCGTGCCGCCTTTTTCACACCTCCCGTCGATACATGTCGAGTGCTATGTCGCGCTCGCGGCTGTGATCGACCATGGGAAGCGGATAGCCCCTGGCGAGAACCAGACCGGGGGTTGGGGGCTCGCCGAGTTTCCTGCCGGGCACGTCGCGAAGTTCCGGCACCCATTGTTTGATGTAGGCACCCTCGGGGTCGAAGCGCACCGTCTGCGACCACGGATTCTGGATGCGGAAATACGGCGCCGCGTCGGTCCCGGTGCTGGCGCTCCACTGCCAGCCGCCGTTGTTCGACGCGATCTCGCCATCGACGAGCCGCTGCATGAACCAGCGCTCGCCTTCGCGCCAGTCGAGATGCAGATCTTTGGTGAGAAACATCGCGACGATCATCCGCACGCGGTTGTGCATGAAGCCGGTCGCGGCGAGCTGTCGCATGCCGGCATCGACAATGGGGAATCCAGTCTGGCCCGCGCACCAGCGATCGAACGCGTTCCCTTCGTTCCGCCAATTCATCCCGCGATACTCTTCCTTAAACTCGTGGTCGAGCACCTCCGGCCAGTGCCAGAGGACCTGCAGGTAGAATTCGCGCCAGATGAGTTCGTTGATGAAAACCTGCACGCTCCGGCGCTGCGTGGCGGTCGCGTTGGCGGCGACGACTTCGCATTTCGCATAGACCTCGCGGATGGAGAGCGTGCCGTGGCGAAGATCCTGGGAGAGTCGCGAGGTGGCCTCTTCGACCGGCAGATCTCGTCGCGTGGCGTAGTCGAAGATCGGGCCGTCGAGAAATCGAGATAGACGTTTTCGCGCCGCGGCTTCCCCGGGAGCGATGATCGTTGCGTCACTCGTCAGGCACCAGGTAGCGAGCGTAGGCAGGGGATCGCTGGCGAGCTGTGGCGGCGTCGAGATCTTTGTGATCGTGCGAAGGGCCGGCGGCTTATCGAGCTTCAGCCATGCCTTCGCATACGGCGTGAAGATGCGAAAGGGCGTGCCGCTGCCGGTGAGCACTTCATCCCGTTCGTGCATCGCGACGTCCTTGTGCGCATGCACTTTCATCCCCAAAGCTTCCGCGGCATGCGTGACTCTTTGCTCCATCCCGCGACCGAACGGATCGGGGTCCCGATTGAAGTAAATGGCGTCCGCGCCGATCGCGCGGGCGAGCTCGGGGAGGACCTTGTGCGCTTCGCCGCTGCGGACGATCAGCCTGCCGCCTTTCGCTTCCAGGTTCGCGGCGAGTGAAGCGAGGGAGCCGCAGAGAAACTCCTGCCGCGGCGCTCCCGTCCAGCGATGTTCCTTTTTCCAAGTACTGACGACGTAAACGGCAACCACATGGTCGTACGCGGCCACGGCTGCCGTCAGCGCGGTGTTGTCGGTGAGCCGGAGGTCGCGGCGGAACCAGTGGAGGGCGGTGGACATCGCGGACTCTACGCGGCCCGGTGCCGCGCCGACGCAACCTATCCTCGCCGCTCCCGGAAGAAAGCCTGGAGCATTCCCGCGCATTCATCCTGCCGCACGCCCTGGGTGATCTCACAGCGGTGATTGAGTTGCGGGTGCTGGAGGAGTTGGAGCAGCGAGCCGCCCGCGCCGTCCTTTTCCGACGGGCAGCCGAAGATCACTCGTTTCATCCGCACATGCACCAGAGCGCCTGCGCACATCGGGCACGGTTCCTTTGTGACATACAATTCGCACTCATTGAGCCGCCAATCGCCGAGAACGCTTTCCGCCTGCGTGATCGCGAGCATCTCGGCGTGGGCGGTGGCGTCCTTCAGGGTTTCCACCTGATTGTGCGCGCGGGCGATGATCCGGCCCTGGTGAACCACGATCGCGCCCACGGGCACCTCTTCCGATTCCCAGGCGCGGTGAGCCTGGCGCAGGGCTTCGCCCATGAAATAGAGATCGCTGTGCAGATCGATGAGAGGTTCTTCCATGGGCGCTTTGGGCGGCGTGAAAATTGGGTTGCGCGGTGATCGAATCAAGCTATTACTC
>JBAVML010000328.1:0-2406 GCA_049690035.1 Chthoniobacteraceae bacterium | reverse complement strand
AAACAACCTGCGTCAGGCCCTCGCGGTCGCGCAGATCGATGAAGATGACGCCGCCGTGATCGCGACGCGAATTCACCCAGCCGGCGAGCGTGACAGTGTGGCCTTCGTCGGTCTTGCGGAGTTGGTTGCAGTGGTGGGTGCGGTACATGGCAGGGGCGGGGAAGATAGCCGGAAACCGTCCGAGTGGGAGAAGAAATTGTGCCCAGTTTCGGTAGCTAAACACCTCACGAAATCGCGCCCTCTCGATGAGCGATCTCCGCAAAAAAAATACGGGGCCGGCGGCCAGAATTGGCCGACCGACCCCGCTGTTCCCCCCAGAACAATCGGATGAAAGCCACAGGTTCAGACCGCGGGTGCCGGCTTTCGTTAGAAATTGATTCGCACAACCTGCCACTGCCTTGGAGCGACACTTGACCTCGCCGCCGCGCAGGCGGACGCTCGCCCGCCGCCTATGAAAGCTCCCGCCGCATTGCTCCTCACCGCGCTTCTCACCCTGCCGCTGCTCAGCCCGGCGGCGATCAAGCAGCACGAACGCAATATCCTCCAGGAAGCGGAAGCAGCGCTGCGCAGCCGGGATACCAGCGCGGCGTTGAAAGCGCTTGATGATTTGATCGCGCAGCAACCCGAGAACCCGGCGGCGCTTTTCTGGCGCGGACGCTTGCTCGCCGAGCAGGGCAAGTACGAGAAGGCGCTGGCCGATCTCGACGCCGTGATCCGTCTCCAGCCCGGCAACGCCGATGCCTATTCCCATCGCGGATATGTGCGGCAAAAGAGCGGTCAGCCCGACGAGGCGATGGCCGACTTCAACATCGCGCTGCGTCGCGATCCGAACAACGAATTCGCGCTCTACTGCCGCGGGCTGCTGCTCGGCGATCGTGGCGAGACGCGCGCCGCGCTGGCCGATCTCGACGCCGTAATCGAGCTCAATCCGAAGAACACCGACGCGCTGCACGGGCGCGGCCAGGTCTATCTCGCGCGGCGGGATTTGACGGCGGCGCTGCTCGATTTCGACCTCTGCGTGAATATCAATCCCGACGACGCCATCGGCTATAACGGCCGCGGCAGCGTGCATTTTCTCCAGGGGAAATTTAAAGAATCCGTCGCGGATTACACCGAGGCGATCAAGCGGATGCCAAAGGAGGCGCGCATGCTTGCGCAGCGCGGCTACGCATTCGCCGGACTTGGCGATACCGATAAGGCGGCGGCGGATTTTGAGGGAGCACTGAAGCTCGATCCGAAGGAAGGCGCCGCGCTTCTGGGCCGCGCGGAACTGCGGCGCACGAAGAAGGAGTGGACTGGGGCGCTCGCGGATTACGAAGCCGCGCTCGCCATTGCGCCGGACGATTTTCGTGGGCTGCTCGGCCGCGCGGCGGTCTTCTTTGGGTCTGGTGCTTTTGACAAGGCGATCGCCGCATATGGAGAAGTGGAGAAGCGCTACCCGGACGAACCGCAGCCCTACAACGACCACGCCTGGCTGCTTGCCACCGGCACGCAGGATGGCCTGCGCGACGGCGCGCGCGCGGTGGAACTGGCCTCGAAAGCTTGCGAACTGACCCACTGGGAAAACGCGGCGTACCTCGACACACTCGCGGCGGCTTACGCGGAAAAGGGCGACTTTTCCGAGGCCGTAAAATGGCAGGAGCTGGCGGTGAAACTTTCCGAGAAAGAACCGCCCGATGTTCAGACCGACATCAAGTCCCGCATCGCGCTCTACGAGGGGAAGAAGCCGTATCGCGAAGTGCCGAAGTAAAATTCAGCGCGCCGGCATCGGTGCTCCAAAGCGCATCGAGGCCGCTGTCATTCTGGGCGGGGCGCAGGCGGGACGGTGTGCGCAACGCGATCCTTCACTTCCCTTTCGGCCTCGCCGCCTGCGATCGCTCTGGTCGCATCGCAGGCTCAGTGATCGGTGACGGGGACCACGTCGGAATCTTGCGAGTCCCGCTGCTGGGTGTAGCGTCGGCACCGATGTTCCCTCGCATCGTTCTCCCGCTCATTTTGCTACTCCCGTTCGCGCCATTCCTGCGCGCGTCGTCGGGTGAATTTATCGAGCAATACTGCGCGGATTGTCACGATGCGGATGAGAAAAAGGGAGGGCTGGATTTGACGGCGCTGCCTTGGGACTTGGAGAAACGGAGTAACTTCGACGAGTGGGTGAAGGTCGTGGATCTGGTGGCGAAGGGCGAAATGCCTCCGAAGAAAAAGGCGCGTCCCGAGGCGGGGGCAGCCCACGCATTTCTCGCGGCGATCGGGGATGAACTGCGCGCCTTCGACGGCCAGCGCCAGGCGCAGACGGGACGCGCGGTGCTGCGGCGGCTCAATCGCGTGGAATACGAGCGCACGATGCAAGACCTGCTCGACATTTCCATCCCGCTCGCCGCCCTGCTGCCGAATGACGGTTCCATGCAC